>SBBO01000014.1 GCA_005239675.1 Planctomycetales bacterium | reverse complement strand
TTTAAACATTTCAGAGGAAGTTGGGACGTCCCTGCTTCTTCTATAATTTTATAAGGTAAGCAGGGGTATAACGACCTTTGCTTAATATTGACTTCCTTATTTTCTTTAGTTGTGCAAAGGTCAATAAAATAGTCTTTATTATACCACGCTGTGCGTTGGTTACGTATAGACTTGCAGATTTCGTAAATCAATTTTATGGCGTGCCATCTTTTGGGCCGATCGATAACGCTTTGCCGCAAGGATTTTTTCTTGCAGTGCTGTGGGGCGTTTACGTCGCCGGCGCCTTTCTCGCTCCTTCTCTCCAACAAGACGCAGCTGTTCCAGTTTTCTCTTTTGTTCAATCTTTTCTAAAATCAACCGGCGCGCCTTGTGACGGTTGAACCGCTGCGAGCGCTCCTCTTGACACTTGACCTGAATGCCGGTGGGCACATGGCGTAACACGACACACGTCGCCGTCTTATTGACATTCTGTCCCCCAGGGCCAGAGGCACGCACAAACATCTCGCGGATATCCTTTTCATAAACACCCAGCTGGCGCATCCTTTTTTGCAATTCCTTCTCTTTTCTTGTCTCCAGCATTAGCTATTTCCCTTGATCAAATCCTCGAGATACGCAAGATATATTTCCCACCAATACCCTGTAATTCTTCTAGGTGGTAAGGGTGGCCCGTCGTGATACGCCTGAGATCCTCAACGTTACCTTCCTTAACAATGGCGTAGGTGACCGACTGAGTTGCCAAAAAATCTAAAACTTTCTGATCGGTATTCAAAAACGGTATGGCATGAGGACTAAAGAACCCTTTGCCGTTAATATCAATCACGGCCATGGCGCGATCAGTGTAATAACGGATACCTCGGACGTAAAACTTGCTCGCTAAGACAACAGTATCGGAATGGTCAATGGTCTTAAAAAGATCACTGATATCTTTGCAGGAGACCCATCGCTCCGCAAGCGGCACTGACCAAAATAGCGTTATCAATAACACCGCCGTTAGACCGGTATGCGCGCAAAGCATCGCAACATACGCCCTGCGGCGATTAAACACGAATACCAAAGTAGCAACAAGAATCAAAAGGAAGGTCAGGACATAAACACCCTGAATTTGCGGCACAAAATCCCGGTAGCGATAAACAGCAATCCATGCGCCCAGTATCAATAACCCCAAAAATCCCATAAAGACATGACCACAGACAGTCAAGACCTTGGAGCGACCAGCTGGAGCGACCATAGTCAACTCATGATCCAGAAAACGAGCGAGCAGGATTGCAATGGCGGGAAAGACAGGAAAGATATAGCTGGCCAGTTTAGAGTGTGCTAACTGAACGATCGCATATATGCCCACGATCCATGCCAAGAGAAAAACCAGGCGGTCATGCTGGAGGGCCTTTGTGCGCAATTGTCTCCACAACCAATGGCCGGTGGCTGGCCAAAAAAAGCTCCACGGCAGAACACCGGCAAACATAAGCCACAGATAAAAGTACCCATTATCCAGTCGGGCATGTTCGGCCTCTAGGATCCGACGCAGATGAATATTGTAAAAATACTCCTGCACAAATCCTTGCCCATGCCATTGATACATCAAGACGTGCCACGGCACGGCGATCGCAAAGAAAACTGCCGCCCCTAAGATGACCGACCATCTTTTTAAAAAAACCAAGTCATTTTTAAAAATTAAGAAGCTTAGGATGACCACCCCCGGCAATACAATCCCCAGCAGCCCTTTGGTGAGGACAGCACAACCCATGACCGCCCCCCAGAGGACTATTGCCCTATTGGCCCGTTGCGGGCAATGATATGCCCAACAAAATAGAGTAATAGCCATGACAACCCACACGGAAAAAACCATGTCGGTCAGGACAGCGCGGGCCAAGGCAAGATAGATAAAACTGCTAGCAAGGATTAACCCCGACAAAAAAGCAGTTCTTTTCTTTCCAAATAAGATCCAGGCGATCAAATACGTCACACCAATACCGATGATCGCAAAAAAAGACGGCCAGAACCTGGCCACAAAAGCTGTTTCACCAAATTGTTTAATCGCCCCTGCCAATAGCCAATAAAATAATATGGGCTTCTCAAACTGCGGACTATCAAAGATGATCGG
The DNA here is from genome assembly GCA_005239675.1 of Planctomycetales bacterium. Lineage (GTDB taxonomy): Bacteria > Omnitrophota > Gorgyraeia > Zapsychrales > Zapsychraceae > UBA10015. The sequence continues at coordinate 50,953 of SBBO01000014.1, read as the reverse complement.
CACCAGCCAGCTCTTGTGTCGAATCATCTCCTTGGCGGTCTGGACATAAAAAACTTCATCGGGATGCGTTAAGCTGATAATCCCGTTACCGATCATTAAAAAAAAGTATCCAACAAAGGCAAGCATGGCTAAAAGCCTTGCGTGGCCCATTGTCTCGAACGTATCATTTTTAGAAATCATTCATCAACTCCTTGAGGGAGACACATTCCAATCCCTTTTCTTTCAGTCCCTTCACTAAAAGCGGTATGATCTTAACGGTTCCATGGCGATCGCCTCCCTCTGGCGTAAAGACATTGCCGCTATCATGGAAAAGGAGGATATCGCCATTTTGCGCGCGAGACACCAGATGACGGGCAATCTGTCGATAGGGGAACCCTACCCAATCTTTAGAATTAAGCGACCACAAGACTGTCTCATAGCCCATCTCTTTAATTTTATTCTTGCTGAAATGATTTAACCACGCCTTGGGAGGACGAAAAATCTTTGTTGTCTGACCGGTCACTTCTCGGATCACCTGTTCCGTGTATTTAATCTCCTCCTCGAGTTCGGCGGGGGTGTAATACAAAACGACGCTGTGGGCATAACCGTGGTTACCAATCGTGTGACCTTCCTGCGCGACGCGGCGTGCGATGGCGGGGTATTTCCGGGCATGATGGCCGATCATAAAAAATGTCGCCTTGACACTGGCTTTTTTTAACTCATCTAAGATAAGGGGCGTCCAAACAGGCGATGGTCCGTCATCAAAAGTAATGGCGACCTTCCTTTGAGAGGTCTTAACCCGATAGACGGTTCCACGGCGCGTCAAGACAGCATGATCAAAGAAGACACAAAAGCAGCCGATGAGAATTATAACCGCCACGACTATCCCCGCCCATTGCCATGTCATGAGAGCATCCCCTAGAGAAATTCAATCAACGAAGGATCATAATCCTGCGGTTTCTCAAATCCCAAGAGATTAAATAGTGTTGCTGCGATATTGGATAAACCCCTTTGGGAAAGTTGGGCTAATTTATATTCACCCCGATAGCCGGAATCGACAATCACACACGGAACAGGATTGAGAGAGTGGGCGGTACTAACGATTTTCTTACCGTTCTTGACCGTGAACATCTCATCGGCGTTGCCATGGTCTGCCAAGACAAGCGTTATCCCGCCCAGTTCGTCAACGACACGGATAAGCTCATCGGTACATTGATCGACACACTCGACCGCCGCGATGATCGCCCGCTCGACACCGGTATGCCCCACCATATCTCCATTAGGAAAGTTAATCCGCCCAAATTGATAACGGCCGGTTCTTAAAAGCTCAATTGTCTTATGTGTAATTTCCTCAGCCTTCATCCGTGGCGCCTTATCAAATCGGATTTTATCCGATGGAATTTCCACATATGTCTCTAATGCCTGATCAACGTATCCAGAATTATTTCCGTTCCAGAAGTATGTCACATGACCGTATTTTTGAGTTTCGGAGACGGCGAACGTCGTTATACCATTAGCGCATAGATAATGGCTTATGCAACGCTCGAACTGCGGGGGTGTCACAAGATAATGCTTAGGAACATGCAGATCTCCATCATATTCCATCATGCCAGCGAATAAAACATCCGGAAGGCGTTCGCGGTTGAATCGAGTAAATTTATCTTTCGCCTCAAAGGCAGTCGAAAGCTCAAGCGCCCGGTCACCGCGAAAATTATAAAAAACAACTGTGTCGCCATCTTCAATCGTGCCGATGGGTGAGTTGCTCTCGGCAATCACAAAAGAGTTCAGATACTGATCTGTCATCTGGGGGTCCTGGGCGTAATAAGTCTGCACGGCCTGTGAGGCTGAACTAAACTGACGCCCTTGGCCGAGGACATGGGCCTGCCAGCCACGCTGGACAATAGTCCAATCGGCATCATAACGATCCATCGTCACCACCATCCGCCCGCCGCCGGAGGCGATACGATAATCAACCCCGTTTTGTTTTTTAAGTTCAGTTAATACCCCTTCGGTCTTGGCAATATAATCCAAGGCAGATTTCTCATGGACATCGCGGCCGTCCAAAAGCGCATGGATCCTTACTCTCTGAACCTTTTCTTGGGCGCATTGGCGTAGCAGTGCATATAAATGATCCGTGTGAGAATGAACATTGCCATCGGACAACAATCCGATAAAATGAAAAGTCTGCCCAGGGCGCTTGGCCCGGGCAACTAATTCTCTCCAAATAGGGGTTTTAAAAATACTGCCATTCGCAATCGCCCGGGACACCAGCGTGGCCCCCTGGTCAAAGACCCTGCCAACACCTAAGGCATTGTGACCCACCTCACTATTGCCCATATCGCTATCCGAAGGCATCCCCACAGCCCTGCCGTGGGCCTTGAGGGTGGTGTAGAGCTTGCCATGCATCAGCCGGTCTAAACATGGTGTCTTGGCCATAAAGACGCCGTCACTCTCATCGCGTCTACCGATGCCCACACCATCTAAAATAATCAAAAGGAGTGGGCCCTTGCGGCCGTGAAATTTTGCTAAACGTTTTAATATTAACGCATCAGACATATATCCTCCTGCCTTATCATTTTTAAAACTCACCTATTCTACACAAAAATATCCTGGAATTAAATCTTTTTTCGATAGGGTTTTCTACAAAATAGGATGCAGGTGAAGAGGCGACCTAAAGACTCATTATTACATGGTTATCTTATCGGCGAGCGAAGAAATGACTGGGAATCGAATCATTCGTCCTTGCAGGACAGCAATAATCCCTAAAAAAGCGACAACCCCTAAGACAAATACCCCTAAACGGAATATCCAGGGCCCCAAAAGGATGGAAAGGATCAAGGTGGCCACTTGCCCTAAGAAGATGACCAAACCCTGTTTACTATGTTGGAGGACAAAAGGATTATCTTTTTTAAAGATTAGCGGGATAATACAAAAAATCGAAAGATAGGCCAAGACAGCAAAACTCTTACCTTCGAGAATCTGTGAATCATCAATAGCATAGGAAGGTCTCCTAACCATCAGTGCCGACCTCAATTAAAGAATTGATATCACCGAAAGAATTTCGCTCTTTGCGCGGGTTAAGCGGATCTTCTTTCCAGACTCCATCGATGATGAACTGATATTGATAAATACCCGGCTTCAAAGGAAGCACAACCTCCCAACAACCATTAAGCTGTTTGAGCCGGCAGTTGTCATCAAGCGCCCAGTCATTGAAACTGCCCGTGACAAAAACAGATTTGGCGTCCTGCGCCTTGCAAGAGAAACGTACTGATGCTAATTTTTGAACATCCTTAGCTTCCTGCTCGATGGTCTCCCGCATTGTTTCCGAAAATGTAAGCCCTGCGGCACGTCCCCAACGAGCCTCTTTGGGCACTGCCGTTACCATTGGCCCCTCTTTTGCCTCAGCGCACAAAACTTCCTTGGCAAGCGTGAAATAATCTTTAGAGCCGCGACTATATTTATCATACGCGGCGACCGTCTGACCAAGCACCACCGACTCTCTGAGCTTGACGTTAGTATGAATAATCGTGTCAAAAAGCAGTTGGCTGAATCTATCTTTAAACATCTGCAGCATCGCAAAGGAATGGCGCAGTCGGGAATCGAACATAGCAATCAGGACCCGGTACTCAATGGGGTGGTTTAACCGGTCGCGCACCAAATGGATAATATCGATAATGTGTTCCAAGCCCTGAATCGAGAAACGACTAGTCTCAACCGGAATAATCACCTCACTGCTGGCCCGCAGGGCATTGACCGTCAAGATCCCGAGGCTCGGCGCGCAATCGATGAGGATATAATCATACCGAGAGGCAATCGTTGCGATGATCCCTGTCAGTTTCAACTCGCGGCCTATTTCATCAGCAAGTTCTTGCTCGAGGGTTCCCACCAGGACATTCGAGGGGACCATGTCAAAACTCTCTTCAACGCGCCGGATGATATTCTCAATGCGAAGCTTACGCGGTGTCAAGCTGGAGATCACATTGTACATGCTGTCCTGACTATCGATGTTGAGCCCCAGAGACGCGTGTGCCTGCGGATCAAGATCGATCAGTAAAACCCGGCGCCCATTTTTGCTCAATGCCGCGGCTAAGTTAATGGCTGTTGTCGTCTTACCGCAGCCTCCTTTTTGATTGGCGATGGCGATGATTCTCATAAGATCAGACTCCTTTTTCACCGGAAAAACAAATATTATCAATCAGGATTATTCCCTTTTTCTTCTCCATATTCCATGATTCCACCATAAATGAAATGGCCTTAAGGCTTCCCCAGTCTGTTATCCCTTTAAATTCCTGCAGCGGGATACGAAAGTCCTGCCAGGCAAAATCAACTCCCTGGATATAGTGGGACGCGGTCTCATTCTTGTTGCTGGTAATAACGACCTTAACAGGTCCTGGATTCCCCTTGTCTTTGACCCGGATAGAAAACTGGATGTTTTTGTAATGGCTGGCATCAATAGCTGGTGCATCCAAGGCCAGGAATTTAATCGGTGCCACATGACCGTTAAAATCATAATCAAGGCGTACCAACCCGTTGTGCAATACAAAGATAATGTTGTCTCTAAACGAAGTCCGTCGCGTCAGGAAGGCCGTCAATCCATAAAAGACGCTAGAAAAAACAATCAGCGCAATCAAGACATTAATTAAGAACCATGCATGAAAATGCCTTGTCTTGTGTGACTCTGGGTCTTTACGTTTACCCAGATACACCTGAGCTAAATGATCATAAATCTCCTCACGTTGCATATTAATAAATATAATAACAAATAAAAATGGAAATAAAAATATTAAATTAAATATTTTGCGGGGACAAAAAATCCCACCGCCCCTCTACCTGACATAGAAGCGGTGGGATGAGCACAACTCACGCGGCTTTGGTAGACTTATTTGTGGTCCGATCTCTTGACGCTTAAAACATCGAGATATCGTGATGCAATGTCTTTGCCTGCTAACCCAAAAGCCAAGGCAATGGCAAAAACGATACCGCCGATGAAAATCGTATAATGGCCCTCAAATAAGCTAACGAAGCCGATTTCCTTGAGAAATACGATCGCGACAAAGACCATGATCGCGTATTTGCACAAGCGACTTACTGTATCCGCTAGGGGCATATCCGCATTCTTGGCAACGACGTAGACGATGATTGATATGACTTTAGCAATGAGCATACCGATCATCAATACCAAGATGCCGGTAATGACACTGGGAATAAATGTCAACACCGAATCGAGCATTGCTGATACCGAGGTTAGACCAAAGACCTTGACCGCCATAATTAACGTGGTGATGATTAAAACACAATACGTCAACAGGCCAATCAATTCGCTTGGTTTATGTTTAACCTCACCTACTTTAAGGATATGCGTGATCCCGATTTTGTCCATCACTTTGTCCAGCCCTATAACTTTTAAAAACGACGTTAATAATTTTTCTACGTAATGGGCTAATAAGTAGCCGATAACTAGGATTACCAATGCCAAGAACAAAGTGGGGACAAAATGCGCCACACGCGCCATCATATCCATCAAGGGTTCAAACATAATGGCATCGTACATCTTAATCCCCTCCTTTCTTGGTTTATTTTGTTCAAAAATGAATCTACGTCAATATTGATTTCTTGGGGAGATTGACTCCCATTGTAAGTATAACACATTCTGGCGCTTAAACCTCTATGAGAATTCCTGGGACTTGAAAGCGCTTTCTTGGTGGGAATAGATATAAATAATAGCGTTGTAACTAACTGCTATTACAATATTTACATATTATCCGTTAAGAAAACGCGTAGAAAATACGGTATATTGCGGCTGTCAGGGGCTTGACAAGTTCCCCAAAATACCAATAAATAGGGTTGTCGCCAAAAGAAAGCAACCCATCAACCTTGTGTTAAGGATTTCTTTGTCCATGGAGATCGGCTCCATGCGCCAATTGATGCAGGCGTAAAACTGCTGCTGAAGGCGAATCACCTGGAGGGGAAATTGATAGATCAAAATACCCAATATTAAAGATAATATAAAGATAAATAAAAATAACACGTTATACCTCCTTTCCTTGCAACCAGACCATCACACCAGCGCTAACAATAAAAAACGGCAAGGCAAAAAGAATTACAACCACCACCCGTTTCTCTTGGCTAGTCAAATCCAGCCGCCCCACCGTAATGATTTGGCGATCAAGAAAGACATGATAATCCAGCTCAGAAAGCCAGTTAACAACACTAAGCCCCATCTGGGCATTACTATACTGCTTAATAAAGGCATTACTTAAAAAATCCGCATCGGTGTAGACTGCAATACGTGTATCGGATTGTTCATTGTCTTCTTTGGGCTCCATGATGACAAAGGCAATGGGCACCGGGCCGGGCCGGTCAAGGATGTCATCGTATTTAACCGTTAGGTTCCGATTGGTCTCTCCCCAACTCTCCCTTGGAGAGGCTGTCATCACAAGCGGCGCCACCCGCACGGTTTCACGGCGATTACCGAGTACCGATATCGAGCGCGGACGGATATAAAACGTGTAATCTAATCCCTGGACAATGGCGTCGTGCTCGGGATAATTACGGGTGGCTGGACTGCCCACATCCCCACTGGCATGGCTGGCCAGATCCACCACAATGTCATTTGCGATGCGCACACCCCACTGGGTCAAGATTGCGTTTAAGGAAGGATTTCTGTTCAATTCCTCTTCGCGCAAGGCCTTGTCGGGTGTCGTGATAACGGTATGCTCAATAAGGAATAAGGCATCACCTCCGGCCTTTAGATAGTCTTCGATTGCTGCCTCTTCCCCCTCTGACAATGGCTCCTGCGGTCCGGCCACTATCAGGATGTCACAATCATCAGGAATCCCCCCACTGGTTAGTATCAAATCGTGGCTTTGGATATTGTTTTTCTCTAATAATTGGGTGAAGACCTTCAGACCTTTGTCCTCTTCGCTATTGATTCTGTATTCACCGTGTCCCGTGAGAAAATACGCATGACGCTCAGTACGGGTCACCTGCAAGAGTGCGTTGGTCAGCTGTTCTTCGGTTAAAGGACTATCTGTAAAATCTACGTCTTTACGGCCACTGGCAGATTGAACAATGACCTTATTCTCCTTGCTGCTGATGATGTTCCCGAACTGGGCGGCCTGGCCGATATCGACCAAAGGATCCAGGATGTCCGTCTTGACACGCCTGTTGGAATTACGTTCATATTCCTGAAACATGTCTTCAAGATATCTTGCCGGTAATCCTGCGAAAAAAGCGGTTATATTTACGTCATCTTGAAGCTGCGCCAAGACCTGGTGTGTATAATCAGTTAGGGTATGTTGTTGAGTCTGGGTTAAGTCCCAACGCCAAGGACAACGATAAGCGAGATAGTTGATCCCAGCGATCACACTGCTAATGAGGAAAATAACCGCAATCCATGGACCATAGATATATATCCAAGGCCGTCTCCCCGATCGCCTTTTGTCCCGTAACAACCAAAGACAAGTGACAATAGCCATGGTCCCGGCCAATAGCGCGAAGGTCTCGGTCCACCCTACCTGCATCTTAATATATGCTGACCCTACGGCGCACATAAGACACACCGCCCCCAGGGCAAAGAGCCGCCACCTATTCTTTAATGCCATAGCCTATTCTCCATGCTGATGCGCGTCAAAAAGAGACAAAAAATGATTCCACTCACGTAATAGGCGATATCACCCGGGGTAATCAACCCAACGGCAAAATTCGCGGCATGCCCCAACGTGCCAAGATAGCGAATGACCTCTACCGCCGGACCACTAAAATATTTCAAGAAACTGACCGAAAAGTACAATAAAAAAATGGTCGCGTACGCGCTGATCGCCGCCACCACCTGACTGCGTGCCCAAGACGAGGTTAGGATACCAATAGCGACAAAGAACGCCCCTTCCAACCACAGTCCGAAGAAGCCCGTGGCCACGGCCCAGCGGTCCGGCTGGCCAAAATATTCGATGATCAAATAATAAACAGCAGGCATCACCATCATTAGGCTAAAAAAAATAAAACTCCCCCAATATTTGCCCAGGACAATGTCAGTGTTGGTGGTAGGGGTGGTCATTAAGAATTCCATGGTGCCTGTTGCTTTTTCCTCGGCAAAAACGTGCATCGTCAGAAGCGGCACCAAAAAAACGAACATGAATTCCATCACCTGAAAGATATCATGCAACGTTGCTTCCCTATTCTGATCGATGATCATATAGAAAAAAATATTAAAGACGCTAGTGGTCACGACAAGAATGATATACGCAATCGGCGATTTAAAATAAGTGAACAATTCCTTTCTGGCTATAACTAAAATTTTATTAGTCATCGCTGCGTTCGACCTGTGGAGGATTTAGTTTTAGGAATACTTCTTCCAGACCCGTGGCACCCTCTTCCTTTAAAAGACTTTCTAGGGATTGGTCTTTGATTAGCTGCCCACGATTAATGATGAGGATACGCCGGGCGATTTTCTCGATCTCAAAGAGATTATGGGTGCTTAAAAGGACGGTACGTTGATGTTCAATGTCCTTAATGAGCTTGCGCACCTGCTGGATCTGGGTTGGATCGAGACCATTAGTCGGTTCATCTAAAATCAAGACCGCTGGGTCATGGATAATGGCCTGGGCAATGCCGATGCGCTGCTGATACCCCTTAGAGAGATGGGCGATCAATGTGTTCTGGACATACGAAAGCCGGCAGTCATCCAGGACCTTGGCGATCGAGCGACCGATATGGCGCACAGGGATATCCTTGAGCTGGGCGGCGAATTTCAGATATTCCCGCACGGTCATATACGGATACAAAGACGGTGTCTCGGGAAGATACCCAATGTGCCGGCGTACCGCTACTCCTTTTTGGGTAACATCTTTACCAGCGATAAATGCCCGACCAGCGTTCGGTGTCAGGTATGAGGTCAAGATCCGCATGAGGGTTGTCTTGCCTGCGCCATTTTTTCCCAAAAACCCGACAATCTCTCCCTGACCGATTTCAAAAGAGATGTCCTTTAACGCCTCGACCTTGCCGAAATATTTAGAAATTTTTTGGGCGATGATCATTGATCTTAAATTCTTAAAAGGCTTGCAGTCCTCACCTCTAGGACCTTAAGACAGGAACGAATATGATAGGCCGCGATGCCAAGGGCGACCGCGGTATTTAAAGAATTCTTTACTCCTGCCATGGCAATGTCGATTGCCACATCCCCCAAAGGAAGGACTTCTTGTCTTATCCCATTGATCTCATTTCCCACCACAAGACCAACCGGGCCGCTGGGTCGAAACTCCTCATAAGGGATGCTCGTGGTTGTTTGCTCGAGAAAGACGATGGTGTAGGCCCGAGATTTGAGTCCACGCACACAATCAAGAACATCCTGGCAATATTCCCACGAGACACTTTGCTCAGCACCCAGCGCGGTCTTGGCAAGCTGGCCGTTGGGTGGATATCCGGTCGTACCGCACAGCCACAATTTTTCTACACCAATACCATCGCACGTGCGAAAAATGGACCCCACATTATAGAGACTGCGAATATCGTCAAGGATGACCACCAGTGGCAATCGGGGACCATGGGCATTGTATTGTTGTCTCAAGACGAGCTCAGCATGAGTCCATTTGCGCATTGTCTTACGAGATGTTTCCCCATCTACCCTTAAAATTAATTTGACAAGGCATTGATCAAATTCTCCGCTGGAAGATCACCGCTCACAATCCTGGGCGTCAAGAAGACGACAATCTCCGTCTTCGTTGCCTTATCACTGATATTGCGGAATATCAACCCCATAACGGGGATGTCGCCTAATACCGGGATACTACGGGTCGATTTAATATTTTCTTCTTTAATTAATCCACCGATGACGATGGAAACACCGTCTTTGACGATAACGGTCGTCTCAGCCTCAGAGGTCTCGACGACCGGGATAGTATTGTTATTACTGGTCGTGAGATTGCGGGTGACCGAACTCACCTCTGGTTTGATCTTCATCGTAATAAACCGGTCATCGTGAATAGTCGGAGTAACAAACAGTTTTACGCCAACGTCGATAAAATTCACTGTCTCTGCTGTCGTGGTCGGTCCAGAGGAGGGGGTCGTGGTCGTGGTCGTCACATAAGGTTCAGTCGAACCGACCAGGATCTTGGCCTCCTTGTTATTAACGGCCGTAATCCGCGGGCTGGAGAGGATGTTCGTCACCCCCACCGTTTTCAGCGCTTCGATAAGGGCAGTGTAGTTATCGGCCGCCACAGTCCCAATGCTTAACTTGCCCTTTTTTTCAGTAGAACCAAGCACATCAAAATCGCTGACCAAATCCAGTTTATGATAATCGGAGACAATGGCCTCCCAGTCGATCCCCATTTTATACTCGTCATTAAGGACAATCTGGAAGATCTTGGCCTCAATCAATACCTGTTGGTCCCTCTCATCAAAGGCCTTGATGATCTGGCGTATCTTCCCTAATGTTTGCGCCGTGTCCGTAATGACCACTTTATTGGAACGCTCATCAAATTTCATCGTCCCTAAGGAGGGTGTTAGGATTTCGCTTATCTTATCAGAGATCTCTTCGGCGGTGGCGTAGCCCAGATCAAATATCTGTGTCTCTATAGGAACGTCAATCTTCTCGAGAACCGCTTCCATGTCGTCGAGCCTTTGCGGCCCATCCACCAGGATCACCGTGCCGGACTTGTCATCGGCAATGATCTTGCCCGATTTACCCTTAATCTCGTTTAAAATCGTGGCGACCTCCGTTGCCTTAGCGAATTGTAATTGCTTGATGCGGGTCTGCGTCTCCTGGCCAAACTTGCGATCGTATTTAGACTCATATTCCGCCGCGGTCATCACCTTAAAGATGTCGTTATCCTTAACGCACACCCACCCGTAGGCCTCAATGATTATCTGCAGGGCGCTTAATACCTCGATATTCTTCAGGAAAACCGTTACCCGGCCTTTCACGGTCTCCGCGGCAACGATGTTCAAGCCGCTTTTCTGCGAAATCAGCTTAAGGACGTCTAGAATATCCATATCTTTTAAATCCAGGACATCAATAATCTGCCTTTCTCTGTCTTGAATGGAAGGTGTCAGTACAGATCCCGCCTCCTCTATCGATGGGACATCATTGTCTTGCGCCCCAATCATAGACGGTCCATAGAAAAAGAAAACAAGCCAAAAGACAAAAATGATTCTTTTCATCCTCATAGGACTTTAACCGGAATACAAAATTCAATCATTTAAGGAACCAATTCTATTTTTTCCTGTGCTAACCCTAGGATAACCTTATCCTCTCTTATTTCCTCTACCACCGCATCCCTAATCCTTTCTCCGGAGGAAAGAAAAAATGTCTGTTTTGTCGTTACATCTTCAATGATTGCCTTAGGGTCGTTGTCCAAAAGGATCCCGACCAATTTGAGCTGTTGACCTAGTCCTGATGCCAAATTCCCTGGCGGTATAGTCTCCACCACCGGCCTCTCCCACGGGGCTTGGAAGATATCCCGTCCTTCCATAGCGGGCCGATAGGATTCAAACGCCGGCACGCTTAGATCCACAGCCTCCCCTAGCGGTTTGCTTGAGGTCTCAGGCGATACCTGTCCAGCAAAGTCAGGATCAATTACGACCGCGGGAATTTTAATCTCCTGAAATATGGCCGTCCCATATTTGACTAAAATAAATACGGAAAGAACAGCCGATAGGCCCATTAAAATCCGAATCACAAACCCCAAAGAATCGACAGCCTTTCTCGATGGCAATGCCTGTTCCCTCCCGGGTTTAACAGTAGCATCAAACCCTGCGGAAGAGCTAGTCGAAGCCTCTTGCTGATTCTTCTTGCGGATCAGCCGCAGTAATTTCTCCTCGGAACTCAACTGACGATCCTTCATCAACCCCATCTCTCCTCTTGTTCAATGATTTTTTCAATCAACGCGCAGGTCACCATTTCGTGCTCCCCCGCGATCAACTGCTGCATCGCATTGTGGCACAAGAGAGCGATCTGGCGTGGATAGCCCTGGGTGTACTCGTGTACTTTCTTTACAGCATCTGCGCTAAGCAGGCTGCGTTCGCCACTGTAACCGGCTTGCCGGAGGCGAAATTCAATAAACTTTCCCGTTTCCTGCTCATCGAGGGGATTCAACATATATTTGAGACTAATCCGATCCATAAAATTGCGCACCCTTTTAATGCGCGGCAAGAGCTCTATCTGGGCAAAGATCACCAATTGCAGCAGCTTGTATTCATTGGTCTCATAATTGAGTAACGTACGCAGGATCTCTAAATGCGACTGCATCAACTTCTGGCCCTCGTCAATAATAAGGACAACGGTCTTTTTCTCTTCAACACATTTGCGGAATAAATATTTTTCGATCGCCTCGCGATGATCAATGGTGGAACGAAAAAATGGACTGATGCCAAATAGTTTTGTCAGGTGGGTCAGGAATTGATATTCCGACCTGAACGCGGGATCGAGGATCATATGAAAAATAAAATCATCTTCGCCATCGAATGCCTGCAACAGGGCCCGCGAAAGGGTGGTCTTGCCCGTTCCCACATCGCCCAAGATCAAACTCAAACCCCGCCGCAGACGAATAGCAATCTCCAGACGATTTAAGGCGGTGTAATGCTCTTTGGAACGATAAAAAAAGAACGGGTCGGGGCTCGTGGAGAATGGCTCTCGTTCTAGATGAAGGGCTGTTAAATAACTCATGGTCGTTGTGTCGCGGGAAGTGTCATAGTATCGTTGTAGTAGTCTCTCCCACAATCAGTTAGACTTAACTCTCCGATCGGAGAGTTGTCTTAATTTTTATACACACCAACCGAGCTGTCAACAATAATTCAAGTTATTTCTAAGAAAGAAATGTTTTCTTTAAAACTAAGGTGGCTTGAACGAAGGTCTCATGTGAACGCATCCCCTTATCGAACCGCGCCTCCTGTACTTCTAAGAGATGCCCTTCGCCCTGAAGGATGTGCACAAACTGAAGGATGTTCATAAAATCGCCGTCTATGGTAAGATTGATCAGAAAATGCTTATAAGACTCCCCCTCCTGAACTCTCTGGGGGGTCAAGTTGGTAATCTGCAGTTGCAGCTGGTTTGCCACCACTTCGATCTCGGCAAGAAGAGAAGATATGGTCTCTTCGTTGCTGCGGATCTGTTTAAATTTTTTCTCAAATAATGCTATGGTCTCTTCCGACGCGCGGGCTCGCCCGATCTCCATCGTATCTTTGTCCAGACGCCGACTCTGGACAATGATCTGATCATCAAGCGTGGCAAGATTGACTATCATAGGCTTAACCAGAAAACTATAGATCACATAGACCCCGGCCATCACGATGCACAGGATAGAAATTCCTTGTTCGCGTCTTGTCAGGCGTCTAATCACGGTGAGTTACTGCCTGGGAGGTTATCTGAAAATCCGTTATTTCCATGTTAAAGATATCGCGCTTGGTAGCGAACTCAAGATTGACCGCCTTGAATAGAGGTGATTGCACCAAATTTTCCTGGAAGCTATACACACTGGCGCTGGCCTGGGCATAACCGCGGATCACCAGGCGCCCCTTCTCATCCAGCAATAACGACTGAAATGACACATCCGATGGGATCAGGCCGTACAAGGCATGAAGCAAATCCGTCAACAGGATGCGCTCTTTGAAGTCTCCCTGCAGGACCTCGACAGCCTGCATCCTCTGCCTTGTTCTCTCCAGTTCTGGTTGCAGCGTGGCGTGCTCCTTCTTGAGTGTATCGAGGTAAGCGACCTTGCGCAAAAACTCGACCCCCGGGATAGCCAATCCTAAGACGCAGATCAACAAGGACAGGCCGGCGAGTTGCAACCACTGGATCTTGCGATGTTGCAACTGCTTGGTCTCACGTACTTGTGGTGGAATAAAATTAATCCAGCCTTTAAAGTCGGACAATAGAATGCCGATAGCAACGGTCAGAGAAAGCCCTGCCTGACTCTTGATCGCGCCTAAACAGATATTCTTCTGGCACAAAATATTAACGAGCGGCGAACACACATCAACCGCAAGAGAGGATATCTTGGCGATGGCCTCCTGAAGGACTGCAGCCTCCCTTGCTGTAGATATAATTAAGATCTTTTGTACGGGTGGCCCCAGATCATCCTTAAGATAATTCTTAAGACTCAAGTCGATCTGATGGATAAGCCCCATGGGGTGGGGCGTTAGCCAATCACCTACCCCACAACTGACGCTACGTGAAAAAATTAGTTTTTGCTGATAGCAAAAACATATCTCCGTATGATCTATATCCACATTGATGAGCAAAAGCGACTGACCCGAAGATAAAGAAGAAGCCATGGACCGAGTTTCATCCTGCTGATAACTCAACCAACCCAAGATACCAAATGAACTCAAGAAAAATCGCTCTGGATGTAATCCTGCCTCCTTGCATATCTTCAAAAATCTCTCGCTGATTTCTTTGTGTAAGACAACAACCAACACGCGCACGTATCCGGAGGGCTCCTTGTCCAACACCTGAAAATCGTAAACGACGTCTTCAAGCGTGTAAGGAATCTGCTCTACAAGCTGGAGGGCGATCATCTTTTTGATCTCACCCTCATTCTGGGAAGGAAGGTGCATCGTCTTAAGGATGGCCAGCCGACGCGGAATAACAACCGTCAGATGTTTAGGGTCGATCGGGTGGGAGGTCGCAATCTGAGACAATTTTCCTATAAGCTCAGCATCAGTAAATTCCTGAAGGGGTTTAACATCACCGGCGCACAAGACGCGCCTTTGGCGCACTGTCTTCGCCTGAAAAAACTTGATATGGGTATCGGTAATTTCGATGGTGGTCGAGATATCTTTAGCCATTCAATTTCTGTGCCAGCTCAAGAGAGATAGATCATAGCGATAAACAACCGCTTCAATGACCGTCTGAGCGGCACGCGCATTTTCGACCCCCTTGACACGGACACGTAAATAATTAGAGGTGGATGTACGCAACCGGGACATCGCTAAAAATAAATTCCGTTCCTGGCTGTTGAGGGGCATAACGTTTAAATCAATGACACGGTCGTCGCTGGTCATAATAACACCATCTTCTCCCTGACGATACCGCAGGATTTTCTCGACCAAGGTGTCCGCATTGGATACGGTCATGTCAGGAAATGCCGCGACCATACCGCGCGCCAAGGCCGTCAGCACGATCGCTGGCGCTGTATCAAAATTCACCTGCAAGAACCCTGTCTTGGGAAATACCGTCACATATTTAGCCATGGCCTGGTAAATTTCCTGTGTCATCGCGCGCACCAAAAGGAGCTCTGCTGGCGCATCAAAAGGACGGTCTTTGCATCGATAAGGCTTAGAAAGGCTTTGATAGTAATCATCTTCGGCGCCAGTGGCCGTGTCGAGCGTTATATCATCTTCGTCCTTCCAGTCCAATACCGCGTGGGCGATCGTTGTCGCAACCCTTTCATCGAATCCCAAGCCCACGATCAATGCGCTTAAAATAGGGATATCATGGATCGTCAAGGCATTGATATTGATCCTGCGTTCTTCGTCCTGAGGCCCATAGTAGAGGGTGCCTTTTTGTTCGATAGAGGTATCGACATACTCAACAGAAAAATACCCGTCAGCCATGGCCCTTGCCTTGAAGAGATCTTCTGGCGATCCACCACGATCGTATTGAAAGGCACAGCGATACAGCGTGTCTTGTGCCAGCGAAAGAGGATCTTGAGAATCCCGATCGATCTCTTGGAGGGCATACGCCATGCCTGCCCAAGCCAGGTAATTGGATTTCACTTGACCCAGCGCATGTTTAACCAAAGTGGATTCAATATGTGCTCGACGGCCCAAACTGATGGCCAAGATCGTCAGGATAATAACAACCCACAAAACGCTGATCAATATTGTACCAGAACTAGAAAATTTGCGTAAAAGTAACTTAGACATTTTTAACTATTTTCCAATTTTCCCCATGTACCGTGTGGCATAAAGACATCCTTATGGACGCTGATGGTTCGCTGCTCCCTGCCGGCGACGAAGAAATCCATCTGCACACGTACCATCCGTGGCAGATAAGGGCGCAGCCAGCGGGGATGCCACTCATAAAGATCATCTGCCTTATTCTTTTCTTTCCCCTCCCCGGGAAGATATCCAAAGACAAATTTTAAACTGTTTTCCTTAATGTCAACGGCAATGGTCTCGGAATCGATCTCCCTTGCACCACTCACATAATCAATAAAATTCCATTCTTCCCGCACCAAGCGGGACAGCCTCATCCCTTGCTCGCGATAATTAGCGATGGTCGTTACGTTACGAGCGCTGGAACGCCCAATAACGACACGATGGATGTGGTCTCGCTCAATGGATTTAAGGGAATAACGAATAACCCTTAGGGCATCTTTTGAAATAGTTAAGAAAGTAACCGCATCCTCTTTCCCCTCAAATGCTGTTTTTCCCGGATAAGAATTTGTAAAATCATAAAACACCGCGTTTTCTAAATCAGTACCAATCGTGTCTAGGGCCAGACGGATCTGGTGGTAAGTCTGGTATTCTTCCTTGGACCTGTCACTTAGCCTCGCCCCCGTCCAAAAAGTACCGTAAACGCACACCGCGACAACAACAAAAATACTCAAGGCCAGAAGAAGCTCAAGGAGACTAAAGGCGCGATGGGAATTGTTCATGGGACTTTAGGGGAAGGCAAAAGGGTCTGAACGGTCACTTGGTCTTCTCTTTTGCCAGATCGCCAGACAATCTTTATATCTACCTGACTGATGGGACTAACACCTTCTCTTGTTTCCTGCCATGGCGTTGTTGTGAGGGAATAATGATAGGATGGCTTGGTCTCAGTGAGTTCTTTCTCTTCGTGTACCCCAGGGGCGATAAAACCACGGCGCAGGATATCGCTCGTCTGGTTCTCTAAGTTGATCAACCCTAAGGTATACCGCGCGCCATATTCAAGGGCCATCGCGCTCGAGCCCATGGCCCTAATGATGAACGTGAGACTCGTAGAAAGAATAACAACCGATAATAAGATTTCTATCAAAACTGAGCCGCGGCCATTACGGATACGCGACAGAGGTCTCCAGGACATGCACATAACCCCGCTGTTCTTTGGTAGAAACACGAAGGCATTCTTTGATGTGGCAGAGCTCAATGTAATTTCTGTCCATGGTGCCATCCGGATAAAAATAAAGGACAGGAGCTGGCGATGCTATCGTGATCTCTACAGGGATGTTCACCAACTGGCCCAGACGTCCGGGAATCCGCTCAAAGGCCTCATCACCTACGGTGTCAAGTCCTTGTGATTGACGGCTCAGCCAATACTGGGTAAAGGTGGGGTTAAATTCGAGCCGCATGCGCCTATTCCAGACCACCGCTTGACTTTGGGCGTAACGCATAAGACCCGCCAAGTCCTCGCAGGTCTGTCTTAACTGAACGCGTATGTAAGCGGTCTTGAGGTTAGGGATCGCGAAACCCGCAACGATAGAAACAAACACAACAACCAGGATCATCTCAATAGTGGTAAATCCACTACGGCGGCCCCTTCTCCCTTTAGTCGGCAACCCAGTTGGTGGTATCATCCTTGCCTTCGACGCCGTCAGGGCCGAAAGAGAACAAATCAAATTCCTCTGTATTATGAACACCCGGCGCCTTATATTGATACTCCCTGCCCCATGGGTCCAAAGGAATTCTTTTCTTCTTCAAATACGGACCGCGCCAGTTTGTGGGTACCGGTGTCGTCGAAGTTTTCTGCACCAAGGCCTGCAGGCCTTGGTCGGTCGAGGGGTACCGACCATTATCCAATTCATACAAATCTAAGGCTGTCGTAAGATGTACCTCGATATCAGCGCGGGCAGCGGCAATACGGGCCTGCTCGCTACGGCCGGATATATTGGGAATCACCATCGCTGCCAGGATGCCGATGATGATCACAACCAACATAATTTCAATTAAGGTGAAGGCATTATTATTCTTAAAAGTCATCGACTGATCTTTGTTTGCCTGTTTATCTATTGTATCAACATATTCATTCTAAATATCGGCAGTAGCATCGCAATAACGGCAAAACCAACGATAGCAACAATGATGATCAAGACAATCGGCCCCAAGAGCGACATCATGATCTTAACCGTCTGATCGGCCTGGCGCTCAAGGGTTTCGGCAATCTTGTGTAAGGCCTTGTCGAGGCGCCCTGACTCCTCACCAACAGCTACAATACTGGTAACCGTCTCCGGAAAGAAAGCAGATTGTCCCAGCGCTGTTTTAAGCGGTATCCCATCGGTCACGGCCTTGGACACCTTTTGGATCTCTTGACGTAAGACGACGTTTTCAATCGTGGGCTCAATGGCATTCAATGCGCTCGTCACCGGCACCCCGCCTTCCAGCAACATACTCAAGGCCCTGATAAATCGCTCCATTTCAACGATGCGGATAAACTCCCCAAAGAACGGCAGCTTCAATTGTGCATTAGCCCAGGTCCTGGAGCCCTGAGGCGATTGCATCCACCATTTCCCATAGATTTTGATCATAACAAAAATACCGACCAGAAGCCACCAATATCCGGCAAAAAAATCGCTCGTGTTAATCAAGATAACGGTGGGCAGCGGCAGTGCCTGTTCCAAATCTTCAAACATAACCGAGAGCCGCGGGATAACGAACGTCAATAAGACAAAGACCGTCAAAATTCCCACGACCAATACCAAGATGGGATAGGCAAGACTAGAACATATCTTCTCGCGCGTTTCTTGTTCTTTCTCCAAATGTCCAGCGAGCCGTGCCAGGACTATGGGAAGGCGCCCCCCCACCTCGCCGGTCTTGACCATGTTCACGTAGAATGGGGAAAATACCGATGGATGCTGGGCCAGCGCATCGGAAAGCGAGCCGCCGTTCTGGACAAAAAGATACATCTGCTGGACGATCGTGTTCAACAATGGATGACGGGCCTGGCGTCCCACGATCCGTAAAGACCGCAGGACCGGAACAGAGGCCTCTACCAGATCATTCATCTGCCGCATAAAAAAAACAACCTCCTGATGGGGAAGCCTGCGGGATGGCATGAACCACTGCTTAATACTCAGAGAAGTTCGCGGCACGACTTCCTGTTTTAAAAAGGGCGCTGCGGTCTGTGTCACCTCGAGTGGCATGAGCCCCATCGCCATGACCTTTCGGATGGCGATCGTGAAAGTTGGTGCCTCTATAAAACCATCCACAATTTTATCAGGGCCGCGTTTTGCTTTGTAGACAAACTTGGTCATGGCCAACCCTTATTATTCTTGGGTTACCCGAATAACTTCTTGAGGGGTGGTTAAGCCTTTTTGGACTTTCTCCCAACCAGCCTGGCGTAAGGTCTTCATGCCGTGTTCCATGGCTTTTTCCCTGATTTGGCTGGCAGCCGCTCGTTCCATCACGAGTTGACGGATTTCCTCGTTGCAGACAAGAAATTCATAAATGGCCTGCCGGCCACTATAACCGGTAAATCCGCAGGTCTCACACCCCCTGCTTTCATAGATGTTCATCTCTGCCTCAATACTTACTTCTTGTGCAAACTCGCGTACCATATCCTGGGATATCTTAGCCGGCTGACGACATTTAAGACACACGGTACGTACCAATCTCTGAGCAATGAAACATTCAACGGTACTGGTAATCAAATATGGTTCCACCCTCATATCCAGAAGCCTGGTAACGCCGCTAGCGGCGTCATTAGTATGCAATGTCGAAAAAATAAGATGCCCAGTTAAAGCGACCTGAATGGCAATTTCCGCCGTCTCCATGTCCCGAACCTCACCGACCATCATCACATCCGGGTCGTGGCGTAACATAGAACGTAGACCGCTAGCGAAGGTAAGCCCCACGGCTGGATGAATCTGGATCTGGGTAATGCCTTTCAACTGATATTCGATAGGGTCTTCGATGGTGACGATCTTTCTTTTCCCGGTATTGATTTTGGAAAGACAGGAATACAGGGTCGTCGTTTTCCCGCTTCCCGTCGGCCCTGTAATAAAAATGATCCCGTGAGGCTTTTTAATAAGGACCTCCAGGATTGCCATTTCTTCCAATGAAAGTCCTAGCTCTGCGAGACTGTATAACCGGGCCGCGTTCAAAATTCTTAAAACGACACTCTCGCCATAGGGGGTGGGCAGAAAAGAAACACGTAGGTTCAGGTCCGTTTCTCCTACGCGGACCTTGAAACGTCCGTCCTGGGGAATCCGTTTTTCAGCAATATCAAGATTAGAAAGCACCTTGATCCGCGAGGCAATCGAATCCTTGAAGTGTTTGATGTCTTTGGGGACGCGGGCATCGCAGAGAACGCCATCAACGCGGTAACGGACCCGTAACTCATCTTCAAACGGTTCGATGTGGACATCGGTCGCACGATCCTTGTAGGCCTCTAAGAGGATTTGATTCAAAAACTTACTGATGGAGGCCTCGGCATCGATTACCTCGATGTTGGAGACCTCCGGCTCGAGCGATGCTAATGGCTGGACTGTCCCCATCATCTGCTCTATAGTCTCGGCACCCACGCCATAATAACGGCGAATGGCCTCCAGGATATCCTTTTCACTAGACAAGACGAGATTAAGCTTACTAAAGACGACGAGGCCGAGCTCATCAAAGATCTGAACGTCCAAAGGCTTGGTCGTGGCCACGATCAGGGTGTCCCCCGCTCGTCTTACCGGCATGATCTTGTAGTGACTGGCGAATTTTGCGGGAATGATTTGGATAACTTCAGGGGGGATAATTAGGTCTTTTAAACGGATAAAATCGATTCCTAGCTGACCAGCGATGATGGGAAGAAAGACCGTTTCTTCATCCACAAAACCCAATTGCAAGAGAATCGCCCCCAATAATCCGCCCTTTTCCTCTTGCCGTTTGAGGGCAACATCTAATTGCTCGGGCGTAATAATCCCTTTTTCAATCAACAATGTTCCCAAGGGAAACCTGGATAACTCCCCCATCTTTTTTCCTATCCATTATGTCGCGACAATAAAAAGCCAAGGCATAACAACTTATTTACCTTCTCTACCATCATTGGCCCTCCAATAATTCTTTTATCTTCCCCAACAATACCTGATGATCAGTACCTTTTAATAATTTTTAGCAATATCCGTCATCGTTACTACTTCATTGAATAAAATGGATGCGCGCTTCCCTGGCGGAAGCGAAATGTTTCTGCCGAGAGCTCAATAAAGCCGTCGCTTTTACTGAGCGCCACATAATCACCGGAGTTCTTTAGAAAAATGGGCGCGGCCGTGATCCGACCGTCTTTGGTGGATGCGATTTGAACAGGGAGAAAACAGGTCAATGGCGTCTTAACCTGGACGGGTTGGCTTAAGGTAACAAAATGCCGTGTCTTGGATGGCAACCTGGCGGCCTTGTTCAAATACGCCAAGACATAACGATACAGGCATATCTGGGTTGAAACCGGATTACCTGGGAGACCAAAAATGGGCTTGCCTTGGGTCGTCTTACCAAACAAAAATGGGCCGCCTGGGCGCTGGCGGACCTTATGGAATAAAAGCCTGACTCCTAATTCTTCCAGGACCTGCGGCACAAAATCCAATTTGCCTGCTGACACCCCACCGCTTAAGATAACGACATTGTATCGCGCCAAAATCTTCTTCAGGCGCGTACGTAACGTTTCGAGATGGTCACGGATATGAAAACGCCTGACGTTGGGGTAACCATTTAAAACAAGCCCGCAGGCCAAGGCATACGTATTAGACCGGCGGATCTGAAATGGCCTGACTGGTCGATCGATTTCGACCAATTCATCACCGGTACCAACAATGGCGATATCCGGCAATTGAGCAACCAAGACCTTGTCCTTCCCTACACTAGCGGCCACAGCAATCTGTGCAGTTGAAAGCCGACACCCTGCATGAAGGAGTACAGTCCCTTTTCGGGCATCAGAACCTTTGCGATGGACATAAGACAGCTTGACCTGAGAACCGGTGCGTATATGCGCTATTCTTCCTTTTATCTCAATATCTTCCAGCGGAATCACACAATCGCAGCCTTTAGACAGCATGGCCCCGGTTGTAATTTCTAGACACCCATCGCGTTTTCTTAAAGAGAGGGCTGAGATACCCGCCTTTTGCAGGCCTTCTACAAAAAATCTTCGTATACCTTTGGTCAAAGACATGCCATGGATGGCAATACCATCCATGGTGGCGCGGTCAAAGGACGGTAAATCCCGGTCGGCAATAACGTCTTCGCGCAAGACCCGGCCGAAGGCCTGGCCCAAAGGGACACGCACATCAGGGAGCGAAACAATGTTCTTGAGGATAATAGATTCAGCTTCGTGAACAGTGACCATTTTTAACTCGGTAGTCAACTCTGACTTAGCTTAATATTATTTCTGCGTGCGATAGAAACACCGATAGTTAAAAAGAGAACTTCTCCTGCGACATACATCATTAGCCCAGTCGCAACCCCGGAGGTAAAACCGTACGAATGCAATCCCACGCTCAATAAATTCACGCCAAACCATGCCCACATGACAACAACAATCCCCAAGACGCTCCCCACCGCCACCCCCAAGGGTCCAATAAAGCGTCCTATCCGGGCATGAAAAATAATCGCACACCAAAGGATTATCAAGAGGGCGCCGTTTTCCTTTGGGTCCCAACCCCAGAATCGTCCCCACGACTGGTCTGCCCATATCCCGCCAAGGGTGGTCCCCAAAAAGCTCATGATGAGCCCAAATCCCAAGGCACCGATCATATTATGATAAGTCGATTTTAGGGCGATCTTATCTTTCGGATATCGAATGCACTGCAAGATATAAAGATGTCCAACAAGGCCGGCCACGCACACACCGGAATAACCAGCCGTGATAGACAAGACATGGGTCCCCAGCCAGAAATTCGAGTTTAAGACCGCCACCAACATCCGTAAGGTGTCACCTTCAGCGGCGAATTTTCCGGCAATGGTGAGAAAAACAAACCCGCATACGCCAGCAACACTAATCCCCACCCAACGCCTATTAACGAGCTCAATGGTGATCCCGGCTAAGACCGTCACCATCCCCACAAAAATAAACGTCTCGTACAAATTGCTTACCGGTGGCCGGCCCATAATAATGATACGTAGCGCGATGGCCACTACATGATAAAAAAGTCCCGCAACGATCAGGGCAAGCGCGACTGGACGTAGCCTCTTCTGGCGCGCTGCAAGAAATGAAAACAAAAATATACCTAAGGCCATAGCATATAGTACTCTCGCCCACCCAAATAGGTTCGCCTGATTATAGAACAATTCAAAAGGGATGGTACTGATATTTCTTCTCATTGCACCTGCCACACGGTTAATAATGGAATTGGAAAAAGACCTAATGGCAAAATCAAAGAGCATCTCTTCTCCATTCCAATACGACACGACCATGGTGCGCACAAGCGCAATTTCCTCTCGGACCTGGGGGTCCGCAAAGGCGCGGCTAATAGCGTCCATGGGACTCAACCACTGCTCTGAGAATGCCAGAGGAGCTGGGATAATCTGAAAAGGAAGATCACGATAAGAAATCGACCAATGATATAAATTATTCATTAGTCGAAATAGCTCTTTTTCCTTGAACGACCAATCCTCCGGCCGATTCAGCTCCAAAGATTTGGTTTGCTGTCTGAGCAGGTCAGCGCGAGATGCCAAATCATAAAAACTAAATAAGGTTTGTTGGGGCGGTAGATCGAGCGCCTTGACAATGTCGGTATCCGCAATCTGGAATTCCGCGGAAGGAAGCGCAAAATAAAATACCCTTGTATGCCGGTCATATAAAAGGCAATTATGATAGACGCGGATGACCTCCTCTTCAACTGCGCTTCGTTTTTTAGCATCAATTTTATCGGCCAAGCGGGCAAGCTCCGCAAGTTTGGCGAATCCCGTCCTTAACTGGGTGAAACTGTAACGCCTCTTGGGATCTGGTGTAACGCCTAAGGCAAAGGCCGTTTCAGGATTATTGATAATAAAAACTTTATCGTTAAAGGTGGTCGCGGGAGCAAAAAGAAGTCTCGCCAGCCATGCCACCGCTGACTCCTTATTCAATGATGTCTTTCCTGATAACTGCAACAAAAGAGTCCTGGCATAGGTATCCACAGGTTTAACACGTCCATCAGAAAGGATAGCGATGGCACCAAACTGATCTAAAGAGCTGACCTTACGGGGTTGGGTCACAGGACCCCCCAACGGACAGATAGGCTTAGCGAAACAAAGCGGGCAGCCTAACGTCAAGAGACAAACAACTATTATCATTTTTTTGCGCATAACAGGATGCCAGGTCTTCAATGTTTTAATTTTGCCTTAAAGACCATCAGCAAAAAATGTAATACCAAACCAATGACGGTCGTAAAGCTGGCGAGGTACGGCAGCAAGCGTCCAGAATTCTTTACAACCGCCAAAGTCGAGGATTCCCTTCCCCATTGATCGATAGCGTAAGAGGCCTGGTACAAGGTGAAATCTTTATATCTTAGGGGCTTGTTCATCGATATAAGGACCTCCCGCGAACCGCTTAGCCTGAAAGGCCCCAAAGGACCTTGTAGGGAGCCATCCGGCACAATAACGTCCACCAGACTTTGATAACTGCGCGCGACCTGGGTATGGGGATGCCACTCAACCTTAAAATCCTTAAGCCGCAGCAAAAAAGGCATTGGGGAATGCTTTCGGCGTAGCTGCAGAAAATAATCTTGAGACTGGTGGGTAATCTTTAAAGGCTTGTCTTCGCCGCCGTACAAAAGGACAGGGCCAAGGCCAGCTAGCGTTGCCACCAACCCAGGGAAATTTTTCTCTGGTGCCTGTTGCCGTGGCGCTGGTTGCAGGGCCTGAATACCGGAGGCATTTAATATGCCACCAGTCCCACCGGAGTACGCTTCGCTATGTGGATAATAATGATTGACCGTGAGCTCCAGGTCATAGTCAGAAAAATCTAATTTCTCTCCTGAACGTAGGCCCCGCGTGTCATAGGCATAGACATCTTTCACACCGCCATCTTCTTTCCAGAGCGCCACTTCCCAATCATGATAGGCGCTCGATACATTGGACCCTTCTTTTTCCATCAGGGTCAATTGCGACTCTTTGGTATTATGGAAAGTGATATAGGCAGCCACGAAAAATAATAGAAGTCCGGCATGAATGATGGTAATTCCGAGATGATCCCATGCATACACGAAACGCACCAACGCCACACATATAAGATTAATAAATAAAACCCAAAGGACCAGCTGTGTGCCGGGAAAAGGGATAAATCCAGCAAACGTAAAGAAAAAAGAGTGAAAAAATCGCTCTTGGGACAGATATAACCCATTATAGACTTGATCAATAGTACCCCAGAACGTAAGGATAAAAAGTAGCGTAAGACACGTCAATGTGATCTTAAGCGATGCGCAGAATTTGATTGCGGGATTCCTCTGCAGTCTTTTATGAATCGTGGTCATCATCATTTAGCTTTAAAGATTCACACAATGCCACAAACTTGTCTTTATTCTTAAGCAGGGCCCCACGGCTGCCCGTCATCTTGACGAATACGCTTACCTCCGGCAGGGCAACAACTGTCGCTATCATAGAGGGACTACGTAGGTCTTCTACGGATTGCAGCTGCGTGAGGTCAACAATAGTCGCCGCAAAACCGTCTTGGGTGCTAACCTGCCTTTGCGCGCTGAGAAATTGTTCCAGGTGAACCGTGTCTGGCACAACAATATTGACTTGCCCCATCCAACGCGCCACGTTCGACGTGAGTCCGCCGGCCTGGCCGCTCAGCGAGATAATGGTGCATTCCATAGGATTGTCCTTATCCATGGCCGCAAAACTAACCAGGCGCATACCGCCTCCCGGACTTTCCTGCCAGCCCTCGGGCGTGGTCCATGACAAAAAGGGATGGGCAACAAGGCGTTCTTTTGCCATGGGCATACCTTCTTGTAAGAAGGCGTGGATATCGTCGTGAGGAACCAAAGAAGATGCTCGTTGCGGCGCATCGATAACAACCTCACGGTACACCCTTTTCACTGGGGTACGCTGACAACCGATGACAGAGACAAAACAAAAGACAAAAACAAAATATATAGATAGATTCATATTGTCGTGTATTCTAAGAGATTTTCATCTAAAAAACAAGCTATAAGGAGGAGGCATGGACTGCTTGATAGGCGTTTTCGATGCAGTCGTTGATGGAGACGCCTTTGCGGTAGTTGGCGATAAGATGGAGTCCTGGCCATTTTCTTAATTCCTCCTCTAGTTGACATTCGACCTCGACATAGGTACGGTCGTACTGAGGGATCGCAGCCAGCCGGGCGGCATAAAACGTTTCTATCGGTGCCGTGTCTATCCCTAACGTTGCCTGAATTTCTCTGCATGCTAAGGTCGTCAATTCTGCACAGGATTTCTTTAAGATCTCTGGATAACGGCTACCGCCAATCATAACTCGCAATAAGACCTCGTTATCGCTGCAGCGGCTGGGGAAGATGTTACTTTCAAATAAAACACCCAGGATCTCTTTCCTTGCACCTGAAGGGATCA
This sequence comes from Planctomycetales bacterium, assembly GCA_005239675.1. Taxonomy (GTDB): domain Bacteria; phylum Omnitrophota; class Gorgyraeia; order Zapsychrales; family Zapsychraceae; genus UBA10015. Next base: position 24,556 of record SBBO01000014.1, on the reverse strand, counting down.
GGTATCCAAACCCTGAAGGCGGTGACGCAAAGGCCTGACACGGAAAAACCAATCCCACCACAGCCATAGGCACATAACGGATTCTTTCCAGATTTTGGGCGAGGGATGGACTGATCTCTTTGACAATAAGAGCAGCCTGATAGGCTGGTGTGCAGATAAAAATTTCGTCCACTTCATAGCGAGTGTCAGTAGTCGTAACAACAAAATACCCCGGCATACGCGTCACTGGGTTCACTTGCACATTTAAACGGGTGCTCTCTTTATAGCGGTCAGCAAGACTGTCCGTTAATTGCACCTGTCCACGGCGAAATGACACTAAGGTCCCCAGGCGAGAAGACATCCGGGCCCTTGGCCATTTCATCATGGCCTTCAATAATGATCCGTGCTGCTGCTCTAATTGATAAATATTGCCAAAGGCTGCTTTTAAGACAATATCCCGGGCATTCCCCCCGTAAATGCCCATGACCAAGGGGTCCAGAAATATATCGGCAAATTTCTTCCCAAACCGCCTTACGCCGAAGTCGTACACACTCTCGTCGGGGTCATTGCCTTTGGGGGTAAACATCTCAGCAAAGACGCGCGCCTTGTCTCCCCAGCTCAATGGTTGGAACGTTAAAAACTGCGCTAAACTGGTTGGAACCGGATGAAGGGTATCATCCAGCGCCACGTATCGCATTTTAGAAAACGGATCTGAGCGCACTAGCTCAACGCTTAATCCCAAATCCCGAACGAGCTCCATGGTCCTGGGTGCCGAATCAAGGAATCCGTTAGGACCAACCTCAAAAATATAATCACCGCGCACGACAGAACGAATTGTCCCGCCAAGCGAGGCATCTTTCTCTAGAAGGAAAATTTCAACGTCGCGGCATCCAGCATATTTTTGCTTTAGATAATGTAGGATGGCAAGACCGCTTATCCCGCCGCCAATGATCACAATCCTCTTAGGCGTGGGTGTGATCGTGCTCAATTTTATTCTCAAAGGCATGCACCTGGTCCACCACGAACTTAAGCTTATCGACCTGGGTGTCGGGAAAAATACCGTGGCTCAAATTAAAGATATATCGGGGATGCCGGCAGCCGCCGACCAGACAATCACGCACCTCTTTTTTTAAGGTCGCATTGTCTGCATATAAAAGCCCGTTGAACAAATTACCCTGGATACCTTTCTTCGTTTTCTCGATTACAGTATGATGCCCTAAGACTACACTCTGGTCCACCGATAGGACATAAGCCTGCGACTGGTCCATCAAGGCCAATAAAGGTGCGCTGTTACGCACAAAATAAATCGATGGCAGGTCGACTCCCTGGAAAATCTGCTGCGCGTAAGGAAGTGCCCAGCGGGCAAAATCCGCCGGCCGCAGGATTCCCGCCCAGCTGTCGAATAATTGAAAAGCCTTGATTCCCGCCTCCTTCTGGCTATTGAGATAACGAATCGTGTTATCCGTTAGAAACTCCAACCATGCCCGAAACGATTGGGGATCTTCGTGAATAAAACGAAATGTCTTGGAAAAATTAATTGAGGGGCCTCCTTCCACTAAATACGTCAGGACTGTAAAAGGAGAACCCGCAAAACCAATCAGGGCAATATCGGCAGCGAGCTGCTCATTAACCAGCTGGATGGTCTTGGTCTGAACGGAAAAATCTTCGGCATCATGGACGCCTTGGACTGGTGGGGTCAGGCCAAGCGTCTTTGCAATGACCGGCCCATCCTTGTCATCAAAACGGATATCAAACCCCATGAGCGCAGGGAGAGTCAGGATATCAGCAAAGAGAATGGCGGCATCAACCCCTAAAATATCTACCGGAAGGCAGGTCAGTTCAGCGGCTAGTTCGGGGGTGTCAAACATCCTCTGGAGGGAATGCCTTTTCTTGATAGCCTGGTAGGGGGGAAGATAACGCCCAGCCTGACGCATGAACCATACGGGGACTTGCTTGTTGACGCCTTGAAAGGCTTGAAGGAATAAAGAAGAAGTCACACGGTCCTCGAGAATTGCACCGAAATATTTTTCTGTCGTAAATAAAGATCGAATCCCATGCACACATTGCGGATGAATATCTTTCCCAGCTCCAAGACCTCAATATGCGTGTCGTTCTGGTCAATAAGTTCATTATCCACGCACCAGCGTAGATGTCCTTGCTCCTTGGCAAAATACGCCTCAAAGGGTACGTGAAATTTCTGCGTGAACACCACTTTATCCACTGCAAAACGACACATCAAGGCGTTGATCGTCCAGCGACGGATCTGATCGTCCCTGCTTAATATCTTGCCACGCTCGACAGGGAGTCGCCCCTGCGCCAAGGCCTTGCAATAATGGGGTAGGGCCTTCTGATTCTGGATATACGTATTTTCCAGAAATCCAATGGCACTGACCCCCAGTCCCAGGCATTCGTCAACAGGCTTGACCGTATAGCCCATAAAATTGCGGTGCAAAGTCCCTGCCTCAGAGGCCCGGGCCAATTCATCCTCGGCAAGGGCAAAATGATCCATGGCAATTGCCCGGTAACCAGCCTGTAGCAATTGATCGCGGGCCTGCAAGAAAATATCCAGCTTGACGTCATTGGATGGAAGGAGCTCGATATCAATTTTATACTGATGCCTCTTGTGCCACGGCACGTATGCAAAGCTGTAAAGCGCAATCCGGTCAGGGTGTAGGATTATAACCTTTTCTATTGTCTGCCGGAAACTAGCTAGCGTCTGGTAAGGAAGCCCATAAATCAAATCAAAATTAACGGACGTGAATACCAATTGCCGGCACCAGTCCATTGATTCTTCGACCATGGCATATGGCTGATAGCGATTGACCTGCCTCTGGACGTCTTCATTAAAATCCTGCACGCCCAGGGAAACGCGGTTGAACCCCAACATGCGTAGCTTTTGAATTTTGGATTTATCAATGGTGCGCGGGTCGATCTCGAGCGCAACCTCACCATTGGGGTCAATATCAAAATACCTTCGCGTCATCTGGTACAAACGTTCGATCTGCGGTTCATTAAGAAATGTCGGCGTCCCCCCGCCCCAGTGCAACTGACACACTTTTTTACGGGTACCCAGGAATCGATAAACCAGCTCCATTTCACGCTCAAGATAATCCAAATATTCATCGCCAAAACGGCTATCTTTACGACGGATAACGACATTGCATCCGCAATAAGTGCACAGCGATTCACAAAATGGAATATGGATATACAAAGAAATAGTCTTATCGGTCGCACCAAAGATAGCAAGTTTGTTGGCGTACAGGCCCCCATTGACCTCATCAGTCCAGACTGGTGCCGTTGGGTAACTGGTGTAACGAGGACCCGGGGTATCGAACTTAAGGATTGTTTCTCTATCAACTGTCAAAGGCATCCTAGGCCAGGATAACAAACTTATGAAAGGATTTCAATCTAAAATCTGCCGCTGGTCACCGACGGTTCTTACGCATCGTCAAGGCAATGCGCTTGCGCTTAAGATCAACCTCAAGAATCTCCACCTCTACCTTTTGATACACCTTCACCACGTCATAGGGACTTTTGATATAACGGTCGGAAAGTTGGCTGATATGGATGAGCCCGTCATGATGAACACCGATATCCACAAAAGCCCCAAAGGCCGTGATGTTCGTCACGACACCGGGTAATTTCATCCCAGGTCTTAGGTCTTCCAAGGTCGCAACCCCTTCCTGGTATTGGAAAAGGACAAAGGGCTCTCGCGGATCACGTCCTGGTTTTGCTATTTCCTTGAGGATATCGGTCAAGGTCGGCATCCCAACTCTATCGGTCACATATTCCTCTAAATGAATTTTATTTCTTAAATTTTCATCCTTCATGAGATCCAAGATCGTGCAGTTAAGATCACGTGCCATTATTTCAATAATCCTGTACGACTCTGGATGGACCGCACTGGCATCGAGTGGATTGGTCCCGTTGTGGATGCGCAAGAATCCAGCCGCCTGCTCAACCGCTCTTAGGCCAAGCCCTTTTACACAAGAAAGATCCTCCCGACAACGAAACGGACCATTGGCCTTGCGATACTCGATGATGGCGGCAGCACGCGTTGGGCCCACCCCTGCGACATACATCAAGAGCTGTTTACTGGCCGTATTGAGTTCCACCCCCACCTGATTGACACAGCTTATCACCACATCGTCAAGGCTATTCTTAAGGAGCGTCCGGTCCACATCGTGCTGATACTGGCCGACACCAATCGATTGGGGATCGATCTTTACCAATTCGGCCAAGGGATCCATCAATCGTCTCCCGATAGAAACAGATCCTCGCACCGTAACGTCTTGATCAGGGAATTCGTCCCGGGCGACCTGTGATGCAGAATAAATAGAGGCTCCACTTTCATTGACCATAATAATAGGCAGCGCTGCCGATAAATCTATTTTCTTAAAAAATGCCTCTGTCTCACGGCTAGCGGTCCCGTTTCCGATCGCAATCACCTCAACAGCGTATTTCTTCAAAAACCCTTTAATAGTCTCGGTCGCTTTTTGCTGGCCTTCGTCGTCCATCAGATAGATCGTGTCAGCGTTAAGCAGATTTCCCTGTCTGTCTAAAGAGACGATTTTACATCCAGTACGATATCCGGGGTCAACCGCAAGGACATTTTTTTGTCCCAGAGGAGGGGCCATAAGCAATTGCCGGAGATTATTCTTAAACACCTCTATCGCTTCTCCATCAGCCCGTCTTTTTAAATCCAGCCTGTATTCGGTTTCTAATGAAAAGGACAATAATCGTTTATACGCATCCACCGCCGCAATCTCAACTTGTTTGGCATCCATCCCTTTACCTTTGACGACGTGTTGCAGGACAATAAAGACAGCCTCCTCTTCGGGTGGCTGAACGCGCAAAGAAAGAACCTCTTCTTTTTCCCCGCGACGGATAGCCAATATCCGATGGGAAGGCGCTGTCTTAGCCAATTCTCTAAAATCAAAATAATCTATATATTTCTGCGCCTCCTCTTCCTTGCCCTTGATAATTTTAGACCGCATGATGGCCTTCTCATGGAAAAAACTGCGCAATCTCTCCCGCAGCTGGGCGTCTTCACTGATCCATTCGGCTATAATGTCTCTAGCGCCAGCCAATGCCGCTGCAACAGATTCCACGCCTTGCTTCGGACCAATATATTTCTGCGCCTCCCCACCCGGATCAATACCCTTTTGTTCAAAAATTAATGCCGCCAATGGTTCCAGTCCTTTTTCTTTAGCTACGGTTGCCCGCGTCTTTCTTTTCGGCTTATAAGGAAGGTAGAGGTCTTCAAGAACAGCCATCGTTGCTGCGCGTAAGATTTTCTCTTTTAATTCATCGGTTAGCTTGCCTTGTTTTTCAATAGATCCTAGAATCGAAACACGTCGCTTGTCCAGCTCTCTACATTGCTCAAGCCTGTCTCGAATAGATATGACCAGTGTTTCATTAAGACTGCCCGTTATTTCCTTACGGTAACGGGCAATAAACGGGACAGTGGAACCGCTATCCAGCAAATCGATAGTAGCGCTAACCTGATGGGATGTTAAGTGAAGTTCTTTGGCTATTTTCTGACTGTAATCAGGAGTAACTTCTATGGGCATTTCAGGTCTTGGATTTTCGTATCTCAGTTTTCATTGGCCAGCTCAATAATCGCTTCCTTCAATCCGTGTATCATGACCGCCATCCGGGCATAATCAAGGGTATGACTAAGATCAGAGGGCCGATGATAATGAGGATTACGCAAATATGCTGTATCGGTCACCATGAAGGCCGGGTAACCTTGTTTCCAAAAAGACCAATGGTCAGAGAAATAGACCCCTGGTAGAGAACTAGGGGCAATGAGATGGGCCATGGGAAAATAGGAATGGGTCCTAAAATAGTTGTGGAATCGCTGGACCAAACTGCTCGAAGGGAAGTTCCCGACCAGGGCAATAAAATTGGCCCGGTTGGGATAAAATGGCCCCAGCAAGGGCAGATATCTCTGGGAAAATAGTCCATCAGAGTAGTAACCGAGCATTTCCAGAATGATCGCCGTCTTGATCCGTTCACCTTTTTGCCGGGCAGCTTTAGCATAGACACGGCTCCCCATAGATTCAGTTAAGAAAAACGGTGGCTCTTCGTTGACAAAGCCAACAAATCGGACGTTGGAGCGAAGATCGCTATTTTTCAATAACCGCGCTAATTCCAAAAGACCAGCGATACCACTGGCATTGTCATCAGCACCTGGATTAAAACAGGAATCATAATGGGCTCCGATCAGGACTATAGGCCGGGAGGCGTTACCTTGCGAGGTCTGCGCTATAATATTACGATATATCCGGTTACCGATGGTATAAGCCATGGGCTCAACATCATAACCCAGCTGCTGAAATCTTTGCGTAATATAATGAGCTGTTTTGTCTAGATTGGCATAGAGGGCGTAATGGCGTTCACCGATTGTCTCGGTAAAATATGTGACGATTTCTTTCAGATTCTGGGCAGTCAATTGTTCTTGGACCGACAACTTGGCCGTCCACGGCCCTGAAAACCGCCAACCGAATGTCGTGCATTTGATAAAAAGTAAAATAACTAGGAGTTTAATTAGAAACTGCATGAAAAATACCGAATCTAGGGCGTGATAAGATTGAAATATAGCATAGGGTTATAGCGGTGTAAAGAAAACATCTGTCAGGTCTAACATCTTGACCCGAAAAGAGCTGAAGGGCTTTAGTTATATCTCAATGCAGACTATCATAACGCCATTTTAAAACGCATGCCAAACACCCAAGCATCTTCCACGTTGGTCGCGGCCCCGGGATTAACCACATATTGGATATCCGGCTGGATGTTGATCTCATCGGTAATCTGCGCCTTATAAGTCGCTTCAATCGCCGTTTCAAAATCGTCTCGCCCGCCGGAACTGGCATTAACAAGGTCCTCATTGACGATGGCATGAGCAACCGCAATGCCCGCTTCATCCTGATCGCGCCCAGGAATAAGCCCACGATAATGGATGCCTGCGCCCACATACGTATTGACTTCATTGACATCTTTACTATTACTACCAAACTGCAGAAAAAAGCCCAGGCCTTCATCTTCTTTTTCTCGATAAAGCATTTTGTCCACGACAAGGTAACCGCCCGTATCACCATCATGCTTAATCGCTTGACCGCCCTCATCCTGACGAACAACATCATTAAATTGACCCGTGTTATGCCATACCCCTAACTTGAAAAATCCCGGCAACCCCTCTGGATCAAAGAAATAACCCTGCTCGCAGACAAGAAAGACTCCTCCCTCGTGGTCAAAATCGCTACGAGGAAAATGCCTGCCGACATTGGGATCTCCGGGGTCACCGTCATAAGCAGCAAATAGCACTTGCCATTCGTCCGTGGGTAAAATTTTGACCCTGAGGGCTGGTGCGGCTAGGGGAAAAATTGAAGATCGGCTTCCCTTAGAAATCTCATGCCCAATACCAAAAGAACTGTTAATAAACAAAAGACCATAATCAGTGACATTAAATTCTGAATTAAAATCATGGATGCCGGCTAATACCGATAATTTCTTTTCTAACCATCGATGTTCATACCATAATTGATAGACGCGCGTGATGCGAGGGGCCTCAATATTGCTAACGCCTTGGGTGTCACCGACGATTGCCCCTGTCAGCTTCTTCCCGCCCGCATTGTCAAGGATGTGAACCAAGAAAGTCCCGTCATCCCAAAGTCCTAATGGCGTTGTATCGATTGTTAGAATTAAATCCAAATTAGAAAGATAGGTATCGTCTCTTTGTAAGCCACCTTGGGTTACGGCAAAATATTCTACGGTATAAACGGGTTTTAAGCTAATACCTTTTTCCTCAAGCGCGGCGCGGCCATTCTTGATCTCTCCTAATATTGTGGCGTAAGACAAACCAGCACCTAATGCATAAAATGTGCCTAAAGTTAAACAGATAATCCAGATGCCTTTCTTCATAGTATCTCCTTAGGGGGTTAGGTGATTTGTTTAATGGGTGAGTGCCCCACGCATCCCATAATTTATTTTGATAAACATGTGCATTCTGCGAAGACAGATAGATGATACACTATCTCATAATTAGCTGAAAAATCAAGAATTTTTTCTATGGCAACCTTTGTCCGGGAATCTAACTAGCCTCTTTTAAGTTACCCTTTGATTGATTTAAATTTTTCTTCTAGGGCATCCAAACGGCGGGTGATTCCCTGCAGATAAGTGATAATAATCGCGTGCGTGTATTGGGCATCGATGCCCACACTGGAGTTAGGGGCCTCAATCTTGGCAATAATGGCCCTGTATTCTTCTTTAGACGTGCATAGGGGGTCTTTTTCCATCGAACACCTCATTGTTTGATAAGACTGCGTTTGCACTAGTAAATTGTTTTTATTCTCGATTAATATTTATCATCCTCGAAAAATTTTACGCCAAAGCCACAGGATAGGATCGTAGTAACGATCCACCACGCGTTCCTTGAGAGGGACAATGCCGTTGTCGGTGATGTGGATGTGTTCAGGACAGACGTCCGTGCAGCATTTAGTGATGTTGCACATCCCTGCCCCATATTCTTTTTTGATTTTAGGGATGCGATCTTCGATGTCCAGAGGGTGCATCTCAAGCGAGGCCAGACGAATCATGAATCGTGGACCAACGAACTCTTCTTTTTTCGCGTGATCGCGCAGGACATGGCAGACATCCTGGCACAGGTAACATTCAATGCATTTACGGAATTCCTGGACGCGCTCAACGTCGCGCTGGTACATGCGGTAGTTGCCATCGGCATCTTTTGTTCTTGGCTTAAAAGGTGCGATCCTCTTATTCTGGGCATAATTCCAGGAGACATCAGTCACTAAATCCTTGATGATAGGGAATGTCTTGAGCGGCTGGACCGTGATTACCTGCCCTTCAGGGAATTCATTCAAACGCGTCATGCAGCTCAGGCGCGGCTTACCGTTAATCTCAACGCTGCATGAACCGCATTTACCCGCCTTGCAGTTCCAGCGCACGGCCAGATCTGTTACCTGGCGCGATTGAATCCGGTGAATGGCATCCAAGACAACCATGCCTGGTTCCAACTCAATGGCATAGGCGACAAATTGACCGTTATTTTTATCCCCACGCCAAATTTTAAAACTTCGCTGTGCCACCCTTGCCCTCCAATTCTTCTAAGCTGGCGTACGCGATCTTAGATAGCTCCGCTGGTGGTTCATCGCGCTTGATCTTCTGGGCCTCCATGCCCCCATTCCAGGACTTACGGACAACGACGTTGTATTGAAGTCCCTCCTCGCGCTCGTCAGGAAAATCATCACGGGTATGCGCCCCACGGCTCTCCTCGCGCATCAAGGCCGCGTGGGTCACGGCCTCTGCGGTAATCAAGAGATTATTTAAATCAAGCGCCGCGTTCCAACCCGGATTAAATTGTGGACTCGCATGGGCCTTGACCTGGCTAGCGTCCTTATTTAGGCGCTTTAACTCTTCCAGCGCCTTTTTAAGTTCATCAGCGGTGCGGATAATCCCCACATTTTTTTGCATCACATCCTGCAGATCTTCTTGAATCAAAAAAGGATTGGCGCCGCTTTCACGATTAAGGATATCAGTCGCCCGTCGGATGATCGTATTGACCTGACCGGCATCCACCTTAAGCGCCCCAGGAAACTTTTGAATATATTGACACGCCCCTTCGCCGGCGAGTTTGCCAAAGACAAGCAAATCAGAAAGCGAATTGCCACCCAGACGATTAGCCCCATGCATACCACCAGCGCATTCCCCGCAGGCAAACAAACCCCGCACGGTTGTCTCTTGGGTATCGCTATTAACCCGGATGCCACCCATAAAATAGTGCAGCGTGGGTCCCACCTCCATTGGCTGTTGGGTAATGTCAAGCTCAGCTAATTCCTTGAACTGATGATACATTGAGGGAAGTTTCTTTTTAATGAATTCCGGTGAACGGACCGATGCAATATCCAGATATACCCCCCCGTGCGGTGAGCCACGACCTTCACTGACTTCTCTATTGATCGCCCGTGCAACTTCATCACGCGTCAGTAATTCCGGCGGCCGGCGCGCACCCTCTTTTCCTTCAAGCCAACGGTTAGCCTCTTCCTGGGTGTCCGCGGTCTCGGAGGCAAATTTCTTAGGGATATATTTGAACATGAACCGCTCGTTCTTATTATTAAAAAGTATCCCGCCATCGCCGCGGACACCCTCGGTGACCAAGGTCCCACGCACCGATGGCGGCCAAACCATGCCCGTTGGATGAAATTGAGTAAATTCCATGTCGATTAATTCCGCACCGGCCCGGTACGCCATGCCTAGACCGTCCCCGGTATATTCCCAAGAATTTGATGTCACGCGCCACGCCTTACCGCCGCCACCGGTTGCCAGAATAACCGCCTTGGCCTTAAAAATCACAAACCGTCCCGTCTCACGCCAGTAGGCAACGAGCCCCGCCACACGTCCGCCATCAATTAAGAGATCAAGACCGGTACATTCCATGTGCATCGCGATCTCCTGGTGAATACAGAAATCCTGCAAGGTACGAATAATCTCAAGGCCGGTGCGATCACCAACATGGGCGAGCCGTGGATAGCGGTGGCCACCAAAGTTGCGCTGGCTGATCAACCCGTCCTTGGTCCGGTCAAAGACCGCGCCCCATTCCTCCAATTCCCGCACCCGAGCCGGCGCTTGCTTAGCATGCAGCTCTGCCATGCGCCACTGATTGAGGAATTTTCCGCCGCGCATGGTGTCGCGAAAATGAATCTTCCAACTATCCCTTCTATCGACATTGCCCAGGGCGGCCGCAACGCCCCCTTCAGCCATGACGGTATGGGCCTTACCTAGCAAAGACTTGGAGATGATCCCCGTATTGAACCCTAGTCTGGCACATTCAATAGCCGCGCGGATGCCCGCCCCGCCAGCGCCAACGACGAGGACATCATGCTCAATTGTCTGAATCTCAAGAATATTCAATTCAACTCCTAATAAATGTTAATTCCCCCAAGTATTAAAATCCTGCCAAATTCCCATCGAAACCATGCGAATGTAAAAATCTGTAAAACCCACCCAAATCATACTCACCCACGCCCAGGGCATGTGCCGTTCATTAAGCCACGTCACCTTTTTCCAGGTCTTATGGCCCCAATGTTCTTGTCCTGAAGCGCAGGAAAAACAATCCATTCGGCCGCCGACCAGATGACGCAAGGCATGACAACCAAAAGTGTAGCCTGAAAGAAGAATCACGTTAACAGCCATCACGAGCGTTCCCACCCCCACTCCCAGCCTTCCATCTCGAAAACAAGATACCAGCGTATCATAGGTAAGAATAACAATATAAAAGATGGCAATATAGAGCGTATAGCGGTGCAGGTTCTGAAATAAGAGAAGATGTGTCTCTCCTTTATAATCCTTTTGCGCTAGAGCGGACACGGCGCAGGCCGAAGGGGTGGCAAAATATGCGCGGTAATAGAACTTGCGGTAGTAATAGCAGGTCAGGCGAAACGATAAGGGCCCCGCAAGGATCAGGATGGCGGGCGAAGACGGGATAAAATTCGGCCACCACTTCGGCCAATAACCAAACCACGCGTGGGCAACCGGCGGCGCACCGGAGGCGCTAGGATCAACGAACAAAAGCGGTGAATACAATGGCGAGAGATACGACCCAGCCCAATAATATTCAGCCTGAAACATCGCCCAGGTCGTATAAATCACAAACGCAAGAAATCCAGCGCCCGTTAGAAACGGTTCCAGCCACCAGCGGTCGGTGCGCATGGTGAGGGTAGTTTTTTTATCGCCAGAAAAAGATTGTGTCAAATAAGTTGCCTGCGCCATACCTATATAAATGAGTCCTCAAATTTATGTGGGTGCGATTATAGCACAACAATTCTTACGGTGTTATTTTTTAATAGGAAATTTTAGTCTTCTGATATAAACCCATTAACTCGGCTTTCGCCAAGACATGCCCTTCCATGGCTTTTTCTAGTTCCTGCTTGGACGGTAGTCCCGAAAAGCTTAGCTCGGCATCCAAGGCGTAGAGTTTAAAGAAATACCGATGGGTCCCTGAGGGGGGGCAGGGGCCCCCGTAATGAACACGGCCAAAATCATTGGTCGTCTGCGTCCCAGGGACGCTGTCTTCCTCGATGATGGGGGCTGGTGCAATATTGTAAATAAGCCAATGATCCCAATTGCCGCCTGGCGCGTCAGGGTCATCTATAATGAGGGTAAAACTTTTAGTTCCCTCAGGAACCCCGGTGATCGCCAAGGGCGGATTCACGTCCTCTCCCTGGCAGGTATACTTCTGAGGAATCATCTGATTATGCCCAAAGGCAGGACTTGTGATCTGTAACTGGCCAACCTGCGCTGAAACGTTTTTAGTCGCCAGGACAACCCATAAAACCAATAGTGCCAGAATACCAAATTCGTTTTTCATCATAACTCCTTTCCTAATATCACCCTGTTGTTTAAAAAACTGATAACGCCTGAGGTATCTATCAAGACCATATTCGATCCCTACGTAAGGCCTTATAATCATAGCCTTGATGAAATACAATCTTGCCTTTCAGTTGACGAATATCTAGACGACTGTGATGGCGAACAAATTCTTTGAGGGCGATGGTGACCAGATCCTTTTTGGTATGCACCCCCAATGCCTTAAGCCAACGAGACTGTCATCCAAGATGACTAAATGCGCATCGATATACACCTCCTTATACACATAACATATCACAGCGTTAACAATATTTAAGCGCATTCTTCTTCCCCTAAAGGCATGCGGCCACTCTTTCAAAGAAGGTATCAATATCTTCGGCAACAGTTAATACGACGTTGTCCAGCGCAAGTTCAACCGGACCCTGGTTGACGACAATGATCGCACCCTCCACGTACTGTGGGATCATCGCCGCCGGGTACACAACGCACGAAGTGCCGATAACAAAAAACAGATCGGCGCCGGAGGCGAGTTGTTCGGATTCATGCAGATATTTGACGTTCTCGCCAAAAAATACAATATCGGGCTTCAAGAGGCCCCCGCAGGCACAGCGTGGGATTGTCTCTTGAGAAAGTTTTATTTTCATGTGCTCAAAGCTATATTCCCGGTGGCATTCCAGGCAAAGGCTTTTCCAAAAACTGCCATGCATCTCGTAAATATTTTCTGAACAGGCCATCTGGTGCAGGGAATCGATATTCTGGGTCACAATGCCGCAGACCTTCCCCTTTTTTTCCAACTCACTTAAAAAATAGTGTGTAAATGTTGGTTTAATTTTCTCGGTGAGGACAAAAAAGTCACGGGCAAACTCATAAAAAAGACTAGGGTCTTTGTAAAAATATCCGATATCAAAAACGGTGTCGGGATCGTAACGACACGTGACGTAGAGGCCTTGGGGGCCACGAAAATCTGGAATACCGGCCTTGGTAGAAATCCCCGCGCCGGTGAGCGCAGCAATCGTTTTAGCCTCTTGGATTAACTGAACACATTTTAAAACCGAATGATTCATTAGTTAATCGTATCTCGTATTCATTGGCTAATTGATGAGATACGAGGGCAAGATACTTAATAGAGAACACACCACTCACGCCTCCTCCTGATACTTCTCTTTGAGCACCTCGATGACGTGCGTGTCGGCTAGGGTAGTGACATCACCCAAGGCCCGACCTTCCGCGATGTCGCGTAGCAACCGCCGCATAATCTTGCCACTCCTAGTCTTGGGAAGCTCTGCCGTAAAGATGATTTTCTGTGGACGGGCAATCGCCCCGATCTTTTTGGCCACGTGGCCCTTAAGGGTCTCATCGGCTTGACTGTCGGGCTTATGACCTTCCTTGAGAATCACAAATGCGGCAATCGCCTGACCTTTGATTTCATCGGTAATGCCGACCACGGCCGATTCAGCAACACTGGGGTGGTCCACAAGCGCGCTTTCAACTTCCATGGTGCTGATGTTGTGGCCAGCAACGAGCATGATATCATCGACACGACCCAGGAGCCAGAAGTAGCCGTCAGCGTCTATCTTGGCACCATCACCGGGAAAATACATGCCTGGCCAACGACTCCAATATGTTTTTTTGTACCGCTCGTTATCACCGTAAATGCCACGCAGCATCGACGGCCACGGGCTCTTAAGCGCAAGGTAGCCTCCCCCTTTCTCAACGATCTTACCTTCCTGCGTCAAGACAACGGCCTCAATGCCGGGCAAAGGCTTGGTTGCCGAACCAGGTTTCAGGACCGTCACGCCCGGGATAGGCGAAATCAAGATACTTCCTGTCTCAGTCTGCCACCACGTATCAACAATAGGACATTGTCCGTGACCTATATGCTGATGGTACCACACCCATGCCTCGGGATTAATAGGCTCACCCACACTACCTAAAAGCCGCAAGGAAGATAAATTGCACCCCTGGGGCCACTGTGTCCCCCAGCGCATGAAGGTACGAATCGCCGTTGGTGCCGTATAGAAGATAGTCACCTTATATTTTTCAACGATCTTCCAAAAGCGATCTCGCTGTGGATAGTCCGGCGAACCTTCGTACATCACCTGGGTTACCGCATGGGCCATTGGTCCATAGACGATGTAGCTGTGGCCGGTGACCCACCCAACATCCGCGGTGCACCAGAAAATATCTTCGGGCTTAATATCAAAGACCCAACGGGTCGTTGCCGCAACGCCGGTGAGGTAACCACCGGTTGTATGGACAATGCCCTTAGGCTTTCCCGTCGTACCCGAGGTATACAGGATATACAGCATGTCCTCGGCATCCATCGGTTCTGGTTCGCAATAATCGGCCGCCTTGTCCACCAATTCGTGATACCAAAGATCGCGTCCCTGACGCATGAGGACATCCTGACCGGTGCGCCGGACGACCAGGACATGCTCTATCGTTGGACATTCGACCACCGCCTGGTCAGCAGTTTCTTTTAAGGCAAGCACTTTCCCTTTCCGGTATCCCCCATCAGCGGTAATCAAAAACTTGGCCTGGGCATCTTTGATCCGTTCTTTGAGTGAATCCGCACTAAAACCACCGAATACAACGGTATGCACCGCCCCTATGCGCGCGCAGGCCAGCATCGCAAAAATCGTCTCGGGAATCATCGGCATATAAATCGCCACACGATCTCCCTTAATGACCCCCAGGCCCTTTAAGCCATTAGCCAATTTATTGACCGCGCAGTAAATATCATTGTAGGTCAGCCTCTTTGTTTCCCCGGGTTCCCCTTCCCAGAAAATGGCGGTCTTATTGCCCAAACCTTTTTTTAGGTGACGGTCCAGGCAATTATAGCTGGCGTTCAGTTTCCCGCCAACGAACCATTGCGCGAATGGCAGTTGCCAATCGAGGACCTTGTCCCATTTTTTGAACCAATCCAGCTCGCCAGCCCATTTGCCCCAGAAGGCCTCGCGATCTTTAGCCGCCTCAGCATAAATGGATTCATCATGAATAATAGCCTGCTGTTGAAAGGCATCACTGGGGACAAAGACACGGTTTTCCTCTAAAAGGACATTGACTGTTTCGCGTTGGGCCCGGCTGATTTCTTGTTTAGTCATAACTTTTCCTCTCGCTAAATAAGGATAGCACTATCTGATAAGTTCCAACACGCCCCTAAATTGATTATGCTTAGCTGTTTTTAGCAGCTCGAGGAGGATCATCTCGGTCGAGGTAATGATCCCGCCCAGGGCCTTGATTCGTTCCAGGCCGATGTGCTGGTTCAAAGATGTGCGTGAGGACACAGCATCAGCGACGACCGCAACGGCGTACTGACGTTCCAATAATTCGCCAACCGTCTGATAGATACACACATGGGTCTCGATGCCGCTCACAATCACCTCCCGGCGTTCGGATACCGTGAGGACATCCATAAACTGTTTTTCGCCACAGCAACCGAAACTGCTCTTGGCAATAGGCTTCTGTTTTACCAACAGCTGGCGGATAGGTCCAACGGTTGCCCCCAGCTTCTCGGGGAGTTGCTCGGTCCAGAGAATGGGAATATCCAACAACTGTGCGGCCTTAACAAGAATGCTAATATTCTTCAACAAAGACTTCGGCTCTTGTACCAACTCAGCTAATCTGTCCTGGACATCGACAACAAACAAAATACTTTTTTCAAAAGAAAACATCTATTTATTTATCTCTATAATACCACACCCAATTCGTCCACCGGCATTACCTGTTGGTTGCCCGAAATCATCAGGCTTCTCATGCACAATCACAGCCTTGCCGACAATATTGTATTTCCCACCAGATAAACTCAACCCCTTGATGAACTCAGAATAATCGCCACTGCCATCAGCATTGATCGTGATATTGCCCAAATCGCCCGCGTGGGCACCTTCTAGGCTGTCTTTAGTCAGAAGACCGTGCTGATGGTTATCCGGATTAAAATGTCCGCCCGCGGCCTTGCCACTATCAGCACAAGCACCGTTCTCATGGATATGGAATCCGTGATTACCTGCCGGCACCGCGGTCAAGTGGGCGGCCACCTGAACACCGTCTTCCTTTTCCGTAAAATGAACTTCTCCCAAAACCGCGACCGCTGCGGTGGTAGTGGTAATGATGGCCGTAGCCGTCTTTTCTTCAATTGCTGCATAAGCCCAAGACGCCATGCCCCACCAACACACCCCAAACCCTACAGCCCTTATAATCATTTTCTTCATCTCTCCCCCCCCCTGGTCTCTGCAGATACGGTATATTGCTCACATCTGTCATATTATCCTTGATAACGGTTTAAGTATATAGATTTTAAATTATTTGCAAAGCAAAATTTTGCAGGTAAAACATCAAAAAACCAGGGAAGGCATTAAAAATCTGCGAGATGTACAGGGAGCCGGCGTGGACCCCAGTTACCGGGCCTGACATCAAAATGACCAGGGCAAACCGTTCCACAATGCGCACACGTATTCTTGTCTTTCAGGTTATACGCGCCTAGCTGATACCAGTCCCGCTCGATTAAGACCCCACCACAATTATGGCAATACGTGCTGCCACCCTTAGAGTCGTGAACATTGCCGGTATACACATAACGCAGCCCCTTAGATAAGGCGATAGCGCGTGCGTGCGTCAAGGTCGATGGCGGCGTATTGGGTTTGTCCCTCATGCGGAAATCCGGATGGAATGCGGTAAAATGTAGCGGCACATCAACCCCAAGCTCACGGGCGATCCATTCACTCATTTCGTGGATCTCTTTATCGCTGTCATTGACTTCTGGAATAAGGAGATTCGTAATCTCAAACCAGACATCGGTTTCGCGCTTTAAATACACCAGTGTGTCCAATACCGGTTGCAATGAGCTCAATGTCACATTGCGATAAAACTCCTGGGTGAAGCCCTTTAAATCAACGTTGGCCGCGTCCATATGTCTGTAAAATTCCGGACGGGATTTGTCCGTCATATATCCTGCAGTAACCGCAACGGTCTTTATTCCTAACTGGTGGCATTCCTGAGCGATATCAATAGCGTATTCGGCAAAGATGACAGGATCATTATAGGTAAAAGCAACACCCACGCAACCCATGGCCTTGGCCATAAGGGCAATTTGTACCGGTGAGGCCTGATCTGTTAAGCGGTCGAACTCGCGAGACTTGCTGATGTCCCAGTTCTGACAAAACTTACACCCTAGGTTGCAGCCGGCTGTGCCGAAAGAAAGAATACTACTACCCGGATAGAAATGGTTAAGCGGCTTTTTCTCGACAGGGTCAATGCAAAAACCACTACTACGCCCATAGGTCGTCAGGATTATCTTGCCGCCAATATTCTGACGAACAAAACAAAACCCCCGCTGCCCATCGGCTAGATGGCAGTAACGAGGGCATAGTTCACAGAGCACACGTCCGTCTTCAAGTTCCTTCCAATAACGGCCCACGTATGGCTTAGCAGTGTTCTGCTGCTGAGCCATACGTGGCTCAGCAGCAGAACAATCTTCTTTTTGGTACATCGCTAGTTACGGCATTGCCGTCAACTATTTTCTTAAAGGCAGTGCCCCTCCTATTTTGCCATCTACAAGATATAGTTTTAAGGTCGTGTGCAATCCATCCATCCATGGCCAGAACATCACCACAAGGATTGTGTTACCAAGCTCTTTGATGAATAACACCTGATTCTTCATAATGCCGCCGTGTCCTTGACACACCGCCAGATTATCAGCGCTGGGGGCTACCCCTGCCGGCTTGATCGGTGGGCCAAAAATATCCTTGAGGGCAGCAGTCCATTGTTCAATGTCGCTTGCATAAATCACATGTTCCTCATAATCGTCGCGGGTGGCCCGTGTTTCACGAATCCGCAATAGGGCAAACTTCTTTGCTACATCCCCTACAGTCATGTCTAGCTCACCTTCTCTTCCACTTTAAGTTTAAGCCAAGACTTACCCCCTGTCAATACTGCCCCTAGCACCCCTCGCTTCACAAGCGGGCTGACATCTCCCGAGGCCCTACAAGACGCACGGATTAAAATAGGAGGTAAGTCGCCTTGCCGTCCGGCTAACAGTTCCTCTTATCAGGCCTATAAAGGACTTGCACCTTCAAGTAAGTGCGCCCTGCCGGGCGCACCACAATAAAAACGGCTGCGCGAAAGCAGCCGTTTTCAAAAACACAAGAAGTCTTTTAATCAAAACTCTTTGTGTTTTATTACACCTTAACCACGTTAATAGCTTGGTCACCTTTAGGGCCGGTCGTAACTTCGAATTCAACATTCTGACCCTCCTCTAAAGACTTATAACCACTCCCTTGAATAGCCGTATGATGCACGAAGACATCCTTACCTGCTTCGGTGGAAATAAAGCCATAACCTTTTTGGTTATTGAACCATTTTACTGTTCCTTTAGCCATACAATGCATGACCTCCTTTCTTCAAATATTCTTGCGTAAATAATGTTGCTTCCGTCATAACCATGCATTATGGCACCGGAATTACTACGGGTAATCATCAAGCAAGTGCTGCTTCGTGCACAAAAAAACCGCAAGGTTGATCATCTCCAACATTGCGGTCTTCTGATTTTCCCCCTCTATTATTTACTGCAATATGAAACAATTTAATTATGCCTTAAACAATACTTATTGTCAAATATTTTTTAATATTTTTTTTATTTATTTCTTGCTATCTTCTGTTCCCAATGCCTGCTTTTAAAAGTTACGTAACGCCTAAAGCCAGACACATCCCCTTGAAGACAAGATGGGTGTCGATGCAATGGATTTTCTTACGGATAAATCGACGCATGAGGTGGGTATGGCCGCCGGTAATGATGACCTTAGGTGAGGTCTTAAGCGTGTCGGAAATAAGATCGATCAGCCCGCAACACATAGCCCCATAACCGTTCAACAAACCACTGAGGATGCTCTCCTTTGTATCTCTTCCTATCAAGGAGCGCGGGGCACGAATGGAATCGATGGATGGCAAAAGAGCGGTCTTTTGAAATAGCGATTCCGCGGACAACCGCAATCCCGGCAGGATGATGCCTCCCTCATATTCCCCGCAGCGGGAGACCACATCGAAGGTAATGGCCGTGCCAAAATCAATAATAAGACAGGGGGCCTGATAAAGACGGTAGGCCGCATACGCGCCCACCAATCGATCTTGTCCTACCTGTCGTGGATTTTTGTAATTATTCTTGATGGGTACCTTGACATCTCGTCCAATTATCCTCACCGGTATGGCGAGTTTACGACGTAGAACCATCCTAACAGTAACCAACGCTTTGGGGACAACGCTGCATATAACGGCAGACTCAAGCGATGGATAGTGACGATGGATACGCCCCAGCAATGCGCCTAGTTGTGCCGTTAATCGTTCTTTGCTGCTAATCGTAGCCAGTCGATAAACAGTGACTATCCGTAACCCCGCACAAACACCCAAGGCAATGGTTGTATTGCCGATATCAATTGCTAGAATCATTTGCCCTTCCCTTTTTTGATTTCCTTAATTTTATCTCGGATCATCGCCGCCCGCTCAAACTGAAGGTTGCGGGCCGCCAGTTCCATTTCTCGCTCCATTTCTGTAATGTAATGCGTTACGGCATACTCTGCCTCACTTTGTCCCGCAACCGTTAAGACCACCTTCTGGGCATCCTCACGGGCCAATTCCTCGATACCATCGCGGACGGCCTTCTGGATCGTTTGAGGCGTAATCCCGTGTTTGACATTAAACGCGATTTGAATCTTGCGTCGGCGATCACATTCCCGGATCGTTACCCGCATCGCAGAACTCACGCGGTCGGCATACATAATAACCAAACCGTGAATATTCCGAGCAGCCCGGCCAGCCATCTGAATGAGCGATGTCTGCGAGCGTAAAAATCCTTCTTTATCTGCATCCAATATGGCAACCAAAGACACCTCCGGCAGATCAAGACCTTCCCGCAGGAGGTTAACACCAACCAAACAATCAAACTTTTTCAGCCGTAACCCTTTGATGATATCGATACGTTCGATAGTTTCGATATCAGAATGCACATATTTGACCTTCAACCCCTCATCCTCTAAATACTGACACAGGTCCTCGGACATCCTCTTCGTCAAGGTCGTGACCAGGACTCGCTCATTTTTTGCTGCACGTTTCTTAATTTCACCGATAAGGTCATCAACCTGACCCTTGGTCGGCCGGACCTCAATAGGCGGATCAACAATCCCCGTTGGCCGAATAATCTGCTCTACGATTTTATTCTTGCTATCGTTACGCTCGAAGGGCCCCGGCGTTGCCGAGACACATATCCGCTGCTTGACTACTTCCAAGAATTCGGTGAACTTCAAGGGTCGATTATCTAGGCAGGAGGGTAGACGAAAACCGTGCTCAATGAGGACCTCCTTACGGGACTTATCGGCTCGGTACATGCCGCTGAGCTGTGGGACCGCAACATGGGATTCATCAATCAACGTCAAGAAGTCCTGCGGAAAATAATCCAAGAGACAATACGGGCGGCTCCCGGCTGGTCGACCGGAAAGCGCGCGGGAATAATTCTCGATACCATGGCAATAACCTATTTCTTTGAGCATAGCCATGTCATAGCGGGTACGTGAGGTCAGTCGCTCGGCCTGGGCATATTTTCCCACCCTCTTTAACTCAAGCAGACGCTCATCCAATTCTTTCTCAATTAATGCACAGGCGCGCTCAATATGCTCAGAGGAGGTCATAAAATGCTTGGCTGGATAAATGGCCACCTTCGCTAATTTCTCCAGAACATTCCCAGAGACAACGTCAATGGCGAAGATTCCTTCGATTGTGTCATCGTCAAACTGGATACGCAGCGCCCCCTGCCGATAGGCGGGATACACCTCAAGGATATCGCCGCGTACGCGCAGCTTGGCGCGGGTCAACTCATAATCATTACGCTCATATTGAATATCCACCAGCCTGTGGATCACCTCATCACGGTCTATTTTCTGCCCATTTTCTAAATACAACAAGGATTCTTGGTAATCCTGTGGAGATCCGAGATTGTAGATGCATGAGACGCTGGCCACAATTAGGACATCCCGACGCGACATCAAAGAGGTCGTTGAGGAAAGCCGCAGGCGATCCAGTCGGTCATTAATGGAGGCGTCTTTCTCGATATAAACATCCGTCTGTGGAATATAGGCCTCTGGCTGGTAATAATCATAATAACTGACAAAATATTCCACGGCATTGTGCGGAAAGAATTCCTTGAATTCACTGTACAGCTGGGCTGCCAGGGTTTTGTTTGGCGAGATAACAAGGGTGGGGCAATTGATCTTAGCAATGACATTGGCCAGGGTAAACGTCTTGCCGCTTCCAGTGACGCCCAAGAAGACCTGAGAGGTGACTGCGTGCCGGATGCCCTCAACGAGCCTATCGACCGCCTCAAGTTGATCGGTGACAGGCCTAAACTTACTTTTGAGGATAAATTGGTCCATGCATCCAGATCTTCATACCCTCACCCTTATTTTAAAATAGCCGCGATGCGGGAAAAGATTCTTTGGGCAAAGCCGTCGTTACGGTAATTTTGAAAATTCTTCAGCGAGACAGAGGTCACTCTCAGATAACGTAACTCGACATCGGTTGTGTTATCGGTCGTAGACTGCAGATAAATGTTCATCCGTGTATAACGTGTCCCCAAGACAAATGCCATCGGCCGGCTATCAGTAAAAATAAGAATCTGTCGGACGCGGGGTTGGTTGATATCTTTGTTACGTTCGAAAATTGCCGGATCAGTCTCTTGGACAATCTTCCAGTCCATCTCTCCTATCGTCTGAACTGTTGCGGCCAGCACCTCGTCGAACGATGCATCAAACGTCTTACGGTAAGGGTGTTGATCTCGGATGTAATGGGGGATAGTGACGCTAACGCATCCGACCAGTGCCATGCTCAGCAAAATCCCCAATAAGAACTTTCTTTTCATGTCAACAGATCTTGCCATGCTTATACGGCCGTTTTTTGTTTTTCATGGATTTTTTGTGAATCTCTTCTTCGATATCAATGCCGAGCCCCCCACACAGGTCTAAAAGGCGGATGAAGCTATCAGCAATCTCCTCGCGGAAATTCGCCTTGTCCTGCCTACGGTGCGCCTCCATGGCCTCAGCTAGTTCGGTTACAACCAGCATCAGGGCCTCGCCTAAATTACGCTCGCTATCCCAGAATCCCTTTTCAACTGCGATGGTGTGACACAGGCGGGACAATGCGTTAAGAGACTTTCCTTTAATTTCAGTTGCGTCCAATGAAGTCCTCCATGTCTTTAGATAACGGGCAGGTGACGTTTACTGTCTTTTTAGAAACAGGATGTGTCCATGCCAAGCTAGCGGCATGCAGGGCAACGCGACGGAATCGCAGCCCGTAATCTCTTGCCAGGGCATATTTACGCTCTCCCACTAAAGGGTGTCCGACCTCGGCAAACTGGATGCGGATTTGATTCGTCCGACCAGTAATCGGCACGACCTCAACAATACTAAAATCCTTTCGCTCAGTCATCACCCGGTAACGCGTCACGGATAATTTTGCAGCGCCGTAGCGGTTGAACCGCCTCTCGTCAAAATCCCGGATACAACTGCGCAACTCGCCAGAGCGTTGGCGTAGTCTCCCATGAATTAAAGCAATATATTTCTTACTGATCATTTTTCTATGAAAAAGACTCATCAGTAATTGTTGTTGGCCCTTGCCCTTAGCAAAGAGGATTGCCCCGGACGTCTCCCGATCGAGGCGATGGCAGGGATGTAACTTCCATCCCTGGGACGATGCGTACTGTTGGTTAAGGATTTGGGTGAGCGTCTGGCGCTCGTCTCCCGGTGCCGGAACAACCAAGAGACCGGCTGGCTTATCAAAAACCATGCACGATTCATCGGCATATAAAACCGCAATAGGGTTCTTACCATGCGGCGTCGCCATGAATTAGCTATTGAAAAAATCACTCACGGTGTTTCTTTATCAGGGTCAAATTGATCTTGAATGATGGCGATCAAATAATTAACCTTACGGATGAGAATGATGGGAAAGACAATCATCCAGATCTGGAATGCTAAAGATAAAAAGACCTGCAACGGTGTCAGGTTGACCGTAAATGAATTTTCCATAAACTACGCCTGGCTAGAAGCCACATAATCGCTTATCGCCTCGGCATCCCTCTGGGCAATCTCATTAAAGAAGATGGCAATATTGTAAAACCCACCCGCCTGGCCAGGATCAACGCGCACAACTATCCCCTGACAGTGGATTGTCTTTGCGAAACGCTTCTCAGCCCTACGTGTCGGCAAGAGGATCTGAATATTCAATTTGGTCATGGGCTCGATGCGTTTATTAACCCGGCAATAAGCCCCCACTGGGCTCACGTTAACCGTTTCGGTAACGATCTCGCCATCCTCTTGACTAAGCTTCAAAGGAATATGCGTCCCACTACGAGGGGTGCCGCGTCGCTCCTGACCAGTATATGGCTTTTGATGCATTGATATCTTGTATCTGAGCTAAGATTGTTGTGCT
The DNA here is from genome assembly GCA_005239675.1 of Planctomycetales bacterium. GTDB lineage: Bacteria > Omnitrophota > Gorgyraeia > Zapsychrales > Zapsychraceae > UBA10015. The sequence goes on along the minus strand of SBBO01000014.1, from coordinate 721 downwards.
GTTACCGTTGTTTCACCCGCCAGCTTCTTCTTATAACAGTTTTTATTACAGTAATACGCACCATTACGATAATAGCGCCTTGCCTTTTTCATAGGTTTCTTACAACATGCGCAATTTTTCCCGAATTCACTGACTACTTTGTCATCCGCCATACTTCCTAACCTCCTTAGCCGCTCAGGTCACCTGATGGCGTGATATCCACTGTTGAATCTGTCTTTTGGGTTCCCCCGCCTTTGCATCATCTAGAAACTCCAGACCGAGCTCATAGCGATCCGCCGTAGAAAGCTTTCGGATCCATACGACTCGGGCCACGTCATCAACAATCTTTTCTGTAGTCAAAGAAATCCGCAAGATCATCTCGGTACCCAATGGCACAAAATCGTTTATGGCCAGCCGTACCCCTCCTTCACCGAGATCATGAGACAAACAACCATGCTCATCAGCGGAATCCTTAAACCGAAATTGCACGGCCTCACGGAAATCAATCCGGCTATGCCGACGCTGCTCTTGAGCAGGGACTGTCCCCCGATCGATCGCGATCTTCATGCGGTGCATTATAACATAATAACGTTGAGTGACAAGACTTTTTGCGCATTTTTCGGATTTTTGGAAAAATCTTCTGAGGGAACGGTCAATAGATCGTTACCCCCCTTGCTGAGTAAAAGATGCTTCCAACGGAGGACTTGATCTAGGTCAACCGGAGGAACCATCAATAAACGTT
>SBBO01000007.1 GCA_005239675.1 Planctomycetales bacterium | reverse complement strand
TGATCCTTACTGATTCATCCAGGGGTATTTGATCCCTGCTGATTCATCTTGAGTATTTGATAGTACAAGATGAATCAAAGCGCAGGGATTTCTCACCGCTACTGCGGTGAGAAAGGAGGAATGACTATCCAAAAATACATTCGCATTAATGAGCGCATTCGGGTTCCTGAGGTGCGCGTGATCGGACCGAACTCTGAACAGATGGGGGTGGTGATGGTGCGTCGGGCCATTGAACTTGCCCAAGAATATGGCCTGGATTTAGTGGAGGTTGCCCCAACGGCAACACCACCTGTGTGCCGCATCATGGATTTTAGTAAGTATAAATACGATCAAGAAAAGAAAGAACGACGCGTTAAAAAAAATCAGCACGTGACGCACCTTAAACAAATCCGTTTGAAGCCGAATATTGGGGAAGGAGACTATAAGATTAAAATTAAGCAGGCTGCTGGATTCTTAAGTAAAAAGGACAAGGTTAAGATTAATTTGTTTTTTCGTGGTCGGGAAATGATGCACAGAAACCTTGGAGAGAAAATCTTGTCCCGCGCGATAGGAGATTTGGCGGAATATGGCCAGGCAGAAAAGGCACCAGCCCTGGAAGGTCGCGTGATGAGTGTCGTCATCGGCCCAATGGGTGTCAAGCCTTCTGAGACAAGAGAATAGTCTGGTTAGATCCAGCGTCGGATCTGGTTGAAGATCGAGAAAGGAATATTATGCCAAAATTGAAGACCAACAAATCGGTCGCTAAGCGTATTCGCATGACTAAGACCGGAAAATTAAAAAAACGCAGCGCCCGGCGCGGACATCTATTGGGCAAGAAATCGCGTAAGGCCAAGCGTAAATTGCGCCAGAGTTCATATGTCTCCAGCGTTGATGCGCACAAGATAAGGAGGTTGTTGCCTTATGGTTAGGATCAGGCATTCCGTTACCACCCACAAAAGAAAAAAACGTGTCTTAAAAAAGACCAAGGGGCAGTTTGCGCAGAAACACTCGCGCTACCGCCAAGCTAAGCGTTCCCTCATTAAGGGTCTCACATATGCCTTTCGCGATCGGAAGGTCAAGACACGCCAGTTTAGACAGCTTTGGATTACCCGCATCAATGCCGCTTGTCAGTCAGCAGGTATTTCCTATAGTCGTTTTATCGACGGTTTGCAGAAGGCCAAGGTTGAGATTGATCGTAAGATAATGGCTGACCTGGCAGTCAGTTCTCCGGATGTGTTTGCGAAACTCGTGGAGATTGCTAAGAATGCGGGCAAATAAGCCATGATCTTTTTCTCCTGCAGCATTGTCGGTCAAGTTGACGGATCTCTATGAGTTGGAATTTTCAGGAAATTCAGGAGACCATTGAGAAGGAAGCATCCCAGGTTGCCAACCTTAAGGATTTAGAGACTTTTCGAATTAAGTATCTTGGACGTAAAGGACTGGTCCAGGAGATCTTTGCGTCACTCTCCAGCCTACCGCACATGGAGCGCCCCCTGGTAGGTAAGAGCGTCAACACCTTGCGCAGCAACATTACGACGATTGTTGAGGACAAAAAGAAGGCCATCCGTGATCGCTGCGCCGGCATTGCTGCCCCTTTAGAAGAGCTGGACGTGACGATTCCTGGGGTGACGATGGGGGTGGGCCATCAGCATGTCTTGACCCAGACCATTGACGCTATTTGCAGCATATTTGAAGGGTTGGGATTTGTTGTTCAAGAAGGTCCTGAGATCGAGACAGAATTCAATAATTTTACTGCCCTTAATATTCCTGTTGATCATCCTTCCCGTGACAGTTTCGATACGTTTTATATCGACTCGCCTGATCCACAGCGCAAGGGTCGTTATCAGTTGATGCGCAGCCACACCTCTCCTGCCCAAATTCGGGTCATGCAGAATAATGCCCCGCCATTGGCGGTCGTTGTTCCGGGGCGTGTCTATCGGCCCGATAGCGTAGATGCTAGTCATTCGTTTATGTTTCATCAGATCGAGGGGCTTTTGGTCGACGTGGATATCCGATTTTCTGACCTTAAGGGACTCTTGACCGTATTCTGTCAGCGTTTCTTTGGGAAAAAGATTAAAATGCGTTTTCGTCCACATTTTTTTCCCTTCACCGAGCCATCGGCGGAAGTGGATATCTCTTGTTATATCTGTGGCGGCAATGGTTGGGTTGCCCCTTCATCTTCGGTTTTATCTTCGATGAATACAAGCCTAACCGGTGAACCGCAAGGATGCTCGGTGTGCCGACGCAAAGGTTGGCTTGAAATTATGGGGTGCGGCATGGTCCATCCGCGAGTCTTTACCGCCGCCGGTTATCCTAAGGGGAAATATGTTGGACTGGCATTTGGGTTAGGGGTGGAGCGCATTGCCATGCTCAAATACGGCATCAACGATATCCGTATTTTCTTCGAAAATGATGTGCGATTTTTAGAACAATTTTAAATTTATGAAACTCAGCTTAACTTGGCTTAAAGATTATGTTGCTGTTGGTGTCTCCCCAGAAAAGCTCGCCCATAAATTGACGATGGCTGGGCTTGAGGTAGAAAAAATTTTAACAGTAGGCGCAGAGACCGTCTTTGAGTTGGAAATTACCCCCAACCGCCCTGATTGTCTGAGCGTGTTGGGTCTGGCCCGCGAGGTCTCTGCCGTACTCAATGTGTCCCGCAAGGTGCCCCGGCTACCGAAACGTCTATTTCCTTCAGCCCCCTGCAACATCCGTATCCTGGACAGGAAAGGGTGTTTACGTTATGTTGGCACGTTGATTCGCAACGTCCGCATCGGGCAGGCGCCGGAGTGGATTAAAAAACGTCTTGTGTCGCTTGAGATGCGTTCGATCAATAATGCGGTGGATATTACCAATTTTTGTTTAATGGAGACCGGTCAGCCACTGCACGTATTTGATTATGACAAATTGGAGGGCGGTAAGATTGTGGTGCGCCGGGCAAGCGCAGGAGAAACACTCGTTACCATTGACGGCATCGAGCGCAAACTGGATTCGTCCATTTTGGTCATTGCTGATAATAAGGGGCCTGTTGCCATCGCTGGTGTCATGGGCGGCAAGGACACGCAGGTAACCGAGAATACGAAGAATATCTTGTTGGAAAGCGCGTATTTTGATCCCACGCTCATCCGTCAGATGGCGCGGGCGCTGGGCATATCTAGCGAGTCTTCCTACCGATTCGAGCGGGGCGTAGATTATGATATGGTGAAAAGTGGTGCCCAGCGAGCAATAGGTCTTCTTTTAGATTGCACTAGCGGCCGACTCGCCGGGTATTCTGATGAGGTTGTTGCCCACCAGCGGTTGGCAGGGCCGGTTATCAATCTTCAGAAAGACAGAGTGCGTCGATTTTTGGGCGCGGATATCCCTGTCCCCCGATGTAGGAGGATCCTTCAATCCTTAGGTTTTGACATAAAGGCCAGCAAGAAAGACATCCTCAAGGTGAAGCCCCCAGTATTTCGCGAAGATATTCAAGAAGAGATGGATGTTGTCGAGGAAATCGCCCGTGTTAATGGCTACGACGACCTGCCAGTGAGCTTGCCGGTCGTTAAGGTAACGTCATTGGCAGCAGACGTCCGCTGGAAATTTCGGCAGACAATCAGGGCCTCGCTTTTGGCTCAGGGAGTAAACGAGGTCATCACGTATTCGCTGATTAACGAGAAAGATCTTGCCCGGACCAAACAAACCCAGTTTCAGGTCATCAAAATACAAAATCCCCTGGCCAGCGATCAGGGCATTTTGCGGCCGTCGCTTTTGCCAAGCCTGCTGTCGGTTGCGGCCTTTAATATCAACCGCGGTCAGAAGAACCTTAAACTTTTTGAAACAGGGAGAATTTATTTGTCCGATGGAGAAAAAGAAGCGCTGGGCATCCTGATCACGGGTCGGCATGAAGCAGATTGGCGGGAAAACCGCAAATACGCCTTTGATTTTTATGATATGAAGGGGATAGCGACACAGGTTATAGCGAGGGTGTGCGCCAAGGATTTGAACATGGAAAATGATTCCCATCCTTTCTTTACAGCGGGGCAGGATGTGTCGGTTGTAGTCAATGGAACACCCCTTGGGTCTTTGGGGAAAGTCGCTGACGAAGTCTTGGTTAATTGGGACATTAAGCAGAGAAATGTTTTTTTCGTCCAAATTGATTTAGAGGCGTTACGATCGTTTTATGGGGTTTTTGACGAGAAGCGGTATCGGTCGCTGGTGGAATATCCAGCGATTGTGCGCGATGTGAGTCTAGCCGTGAATAAAGGGATTTGTTTTAAAGAGGTCTCTGCCGTGGCCTTGCGTCTGGGGGGTGGCATTTTAGACTCCGTCAAATTTGTGGAAGAATATCGGGGTGACAAAATTCCTTTAGGGCGCCGTGGCATTGTATTTTCGTTGTGTTACAGGGCCCACGATCGGACCCTGCGCGAAGAAGAAGTCAACAATACCCATGAACAAATCGTCCGCGCCTTTGTTGTTGAGTTGGGAGCCATCCGTCGGTAAAGGTGGTACAAAAAATAATCCTTCCTATTCTTGGTCTTGTGGTATAATATTTTTATTCTTAATCCCTGCGCTGTGCGTTAGAGAAAGTATTTAAGTAACCAACATTACGAATAAGGGATTGCCAAACTTCTAGGCCGTCCTAGGATGCGCTAGAGAGGCTCCCACTTGATTGATTGGTTTCAATTAAGTCTTTTTCGACGGCATGCGCGGGGATAGTTTAATGCATAATGAATGACTAAACGCCGTACCCACCCACAGCCTTCCGTAGATCTGTTTGTTCAAGCTAATAGCGATGCCATGTTCAAAGATGCCCCTTTAAGCGTGCGCATGCGTCCGGAATCTTTAGAGGAGTTTGTTGGCCAAGGACATATGGTGGGTAGGGGTATGTTGTTGCCTCGCGCGATAGAATCCGATCGGTTAAGTTCGCTTATCCTTTATGGCCCGCCCGGCAGCGGCAAGACAACGCTCGCCCATTGCATCAGTCAAAAGACGAAGGCCCAGGTGGAGCGACTCAACGCCGTTGCCGCCAATGTCGACGACCTGCGTCGGGTGATTATCTCCAGTCAAAACCGCTATGCCATGACCCATCGCAAGACTATTCTTTTTATCGATGAGATCCATCGGTTTAATAAAGCTCAGCAGGATGTCTTAATGCCCGACCTGGAAGAAGGGCATCTCATCCTTGTTGGCGCAACGGTCTTCAATCCCTTCTTTTCACTGACAGGCCCCCTCTTGTCGCGGTCGATGGTCTTTGAGTTAAAGCCATTGTCTAAAGATGAGATCATGACTATTTTAAATAGGGCCCTTGCGGATAAAGATCGCGGATTGGGGCGCTTGAAGGTGAGGGCGGACCAGGAGGCGCTGGTTTTTTTGGCACAGGTTTGCGACGGTGACGCCCGCCGGGCATTAAACGCCCTCGAGATAGGATGTCGCACCACTCCCGCAAATGGGGAAGGCATGGTGTGCTTTACGCTGGAAGTCGCCCAGCAATCCATTCAGAAAAAACAGGTGGTGTACGACGGCAAGGGGGATGCCCATTACGATACCGCATCGGCATTGATCAAATCCATGCGCGGGTCAGATCCGGATGCGGCGCTGTACTGGATGGCCAAGATGATTTATGCTGGTGAGGACCCACGGTTTATCGCCCGGCGGATTTGCATCTGCGCCGCTGAAGATGTCGGTAACGCTGACCCCCAGGCCCTGGTCATCGCTAATGCCGCTTTGCAGATTTCTGAATTTATTGGTCTGCCGGAGGCGCGCATTCCATTGGCCCAGGCGGCGGTGTATGTTGCCTGCGCGCCTAAATCCAACGCGGTTTATCTGGGGATTGACAAGGCCTTGGCGGACGTCAAGTCCAAGGCGGTCCAGGAAGTCCCTGTGCATTTAAAAGATGCCTCTTATTCCGGAGCTAAGCGCCTGGGCCGCGGCAAGGATTATCAATACGCGCACGACTTTGAAGGCCATTATGTTGCACAGGAATATATGCCGTTGAACGTGCGGTATTATGAGCCAACGGATATGGGCGAAGAAAGGCATATTAAAGAATGGCTACGCAAAGAACGGTCGCCGTAGAGAGGTATCTGTAAAAATTTCTTTTGATGGTTTTTATTGAGGGCTTGGTAGTGTCCCCGTGGCGTCTGGCAACCTGCTGTCTCCTGTTGTCTAGTCCTGTCTGCAAGGTAATGTCAAATAAATTGTGTAAATTGGGTTAAGGGTTTAGCCTTCCAGTTTGTGTTTAAGCGAAAAAAGACAGCATAAATAATGCGTTGAAGGCT
>SBBO01000017.1 GCA_005239675.1 Planctomycetales bacterium | reverse complement strand
ACGTTTATTGATGGTTCCTCCGGTTGACCTAGATCAACTCCTCCGTTGGAAGCATCTTTTACTCAGCAAGGGGGGTAACGATCTATTGACCGTTCCCTCCGGCGTGCCGTATACTCGCCTAGGTACGGCAAGCGTACTAGGTCTTCGAAAGAGGCCGTGTTAATGTCAAGCTTAGGATAAATAGCATCCTGGTCCATCCAAGAAATAGCGTCCCTCATCGCAGGGTATCTGCGTAGGGCATAATGCAGGATGGCACCGGTCGCGCACACTACCGCGACCAAAAAAAGAATTGTCTTTTCTTCTTTGGTGAAATGAAACATCGCAAGTCAAATCTAGGGGAAATCAGAAGGGTGCTGTGAGGGAGAAGACCTTAAATAACGATATTTGCCAATCGGCCCGCCACAAAAACAAAACGCTTAACGGGCTTATCGGCGATAGCCTCTTGGATCTTGGTATCCGCGAAAATAATCTTCTTAACATCTTCTTCGGTTGTCTGGCGCGCAATTTGAAATCGGCCGCGCAATTTGCCGTTGATCTGAACGACGAGCTCGACAAAATCCTGATCAAGCGCCTGCGCATCATAGGTGGGCCAAGGGGTCTTAATGATGCTCTCTTTATGGCCGATCCTCTCCCACAACTCTTCACAAATATGTGGTGTAAAAGAACCCAATAAAACAATAACCGTCTCAATCGCGCGGTTAAGAAGCGCTTGCTTGGATGTATCAATTTTATTGACTTTATAGGTATCAATGACATTCATTAGGATCATCAGGCTGCTGATCGCCGTGTTGAATTTATATCCTACCGCGATATCCTCCGTCACCTTTTTGATGGCGGCGTTGCGCTCGCGCTCCAAGGCCTTGTCTTGTTGGTCAAGATCTGTCGCAGTCACGTGGTCAATCGTGGCAACAAAGCGTTGTTCAACCAGATTCCATACACGGTTTAGAAATTTCCACGAGGCATCCACCGCCGTATCGCTCCACTCCAGCTGGTCTTCAGGCGGCGCGGCAAATAAAATGCACAGCCGCAAGGAATCGGCCCCGTAACGCTCGATAACGCTATCTGGATCCACCGTATTTCCTTTAGATTTAGACATGACCTCGCCATTCTTAAGGACCATCCCCTGCGTCAAAAGCCGTGTAAACGGCTCCTCAAAAGAAATCAGCCCAAGATCCTTAAAAAATTTCGTGAAAAAACGGGAATACAAAAGATGGAGGATAGCATGCTCGATCCCACCGATATACTGGTCCACCGGCATCCAGTAGGCTGCTTCTTTCGTATCGAAAACTTTGGATCCATTCTCCGGAGAACAAAACCTTAAGAAATACCACGAGGAATCAAAAAACGTTGCCATGGTATCGGTCTCGCGCCGGGCCTTGCCCTGGCATTGTGGACATAACGTATGCACAAATTCCAGCGCACGGGCCAACGGACTTCCACCCTCACCGGTCATATTTACCTCTTGCGGCAGGACAACCGGCAACTGATTCTCTGGCACGGCGACGATGCCGCAGCGGTCACAATACACGATCGGTATAGGCGCCCCCCAGTACCGCTGACGGGAAATCAGCCAATCGCGCAGGCGCCAATGAACCGTGGTCGCGCCAATCTTCTTTTCCCCCATCCATGCCGCAATCTTTCCAACGGCCTCACGATTATCCAGACCATCAAATGGACCCGAATGAACCAATGCACCGTCGCCCTCATAGGCGCTCTTTAGGTCTTCTTCCCGCAGGTGTGGATCCTGAGGATTGCGGATAACGATGCACAGGGGAAGTTGATATTCTTTCGCAAAAAGAAAATCCCGCTGGTCATGCGTTGGGACCGCCATGATGGCCCCGGTGCCGTACTCCATCAGGACATAATCGGCAATCCAGATGGGTATCTCATTACCGTTAACGGGGTTCACGGCATAACGGCCGGTGAATATTCCTTCCTTTTTCTTATCAGTGCCGACGCGTTGGCTCTTGCTTTCATTGGCAACCTTTTCCACAAAGTCCCGGATCTTCTTTTCGTTGGGCAACCCCGCGATCAGTTGTTCAACCAACGGATGTTCGGGCGCAAGCACGATATAGGTGGCCCCAAAGATCGTATCCACCCGTGTTGTAAAAACCGTAATGGTGGCTGGGCCGCCTTTGACAGGAAAGAAAATATTAACGCCGCGGCTGCGACCGATCCAATTCTGCTGCATGGTCACAACCCGTGATGGCCATTGATCAAGCTTGCGTAAATCTTCCAAGAGCTGTTCGCTATAATCAGTAATCTTCAGATACCATTGGTCGAGTTTTCTTTGAACGACCTGGGATTGACAGCGCCAACATGCCCCCCCGATGACCTCTTCGTTGGCGAGCGTGGTGGCGCAACTGGCGCACCAATTGACCAAAGACGCCTTACGAAAGGCCAGTCCGCGCTCATACATCTTCAAGAAAATCCATTGATTCCAGCGGTAATAGGCATGGTCACACGTTGCCATCTCCCTATCCCAATCATAAGAAAAACCCATGCGCTTTAACCCGGCACGCATCTGATCAATACAGCTGTACGTCCAATGGGCGGGGTGAGTCTTATTCTTGATGGCCGCGTTCTCCGCGGGCTGACCAAAGGCATCGTAGCCCATGGGGTGCAGGACATTGAACCCCTGCATCATCTTAAAACGTGCGATGACGTCTGCAATCGTATAATTGCGCACGTGTCCCATATGGATCTTGCCGGAAGGATACGGAAACATCTCTAAGACATAATACTTCTCTTTGGCGGCATCCATCTGGGCACTGAAGATCTTTTGGTCCTGCCAGATCTTCTGCCATTTTGCCTCAATCCTATGAATCTCGTGGGTGGTGTACGGCATTGATTGCTAATTCATTTCGGAATTTTTAATAATTCGAAATGAACCAAAGGCAGAATAATCTACCGCGACTGCGGCAAATTAACGATTAAGAACGACCGGGTCTTTTTTCTGGCTGACACTAACCGAGGGGGATTGCGTATTAGTCTTGCTGACAACGACCGTGTGATAATTGCTGTCAGATTTGTAATAGTCCATGCCTCGCTCGATGGATTGTTCATCCATGTGCTGAGGATTAAAAAATTGCCGGCAGATGGACTTGGCCTTGGACACATCGAAACTGCGGCAACAATAAATGTCGATGGATATAAAATCTTTCAGGGTCAGGGTATGGATGACAATCGAACTCTCTATCAAGGGCACCCATCCGGAAAGGCCAGCCTTGTCAGGGAAACGCACCGCATCGCTGCGAAAGATATTCGGAGGGGCCTGCTTTTCCATCCCCAGCACATGCACAATATCATCTAAGAACTGATAGCAAACCCCCAGGTCATCGCAGACCCCAGGCTTACATCCATACAGGTCCAATAGCAGCTGATATCCGAACGCATTCTCTGAAGGTTGCTTCTCCATTTTCACAGATTACACTTATACTACAAAATGAATTAAATTACCAATAAATTCTATGAATATTTTGGGAATGATACCATTGATCCTTACCCCCTAATCCCCATGGCGGCAAAAAAGATTTTATGTATTACTCAATCAACTTTTTTAAATATTTCTCAGGCTTACCAAGCATTGCGAGAATCTATCAAGCCTGTTGTTATTGTTACCAAGGCTGCTTTAAAAACGATGGTGTCAACAATACATCAACCCATTACTTATAAATACACACGCGACTATCAACCAAGCAATGCCATCTATGTCAATGAATGTGATTATCGCCGTTGGTGTCGTGTTAGCGAATGGTTCAACACCTACGGCCAAGGAATCTATGAATAATTGCTTTCATTAAACAAAAATGGACACATAATAACCCTTAAGATCCCTCACAAGGATGAAAGGAGTTATAAAAACATGTGTCCGTATCCATATTACCAAATTATGCGACAAAGCAAAGATAAAAAACACTGGCGTTACCAGATAGTCCAAAAGGCCAAAGAACTTGGGATTAAACCCACAGCAAGACTTTTTCCTCAAGTCGTCCGTACTTGGCTTAAACGTTTTGATGATACTGGCTATGCCGCCTTGGCTGACCGTTCCCATAAACCCCATTATTCCCCCCACAAAACCCCTGAACATATCAGGCAATACATCGTTGCTCTCAAAAACAAATACAAACGCATGGGTGCTCAACAGATACGCGTGCTTGAGGATCTACCTCAAGCCCCAAAGACCATACGTAAAATCTGGCGTGATGCCGGAATACCATCAAGAAAACGGCCTAGGAAACATGTGACAAAGAACAATCTGCGCTCAGTCAAGAAACTCTTTGAACTATTCCAACAGTCCATGGAAGACACTAAAGACCTTATGGATATTCCCGAATATTATCTTCAAGCCAAACTATTGAATCTGCCAAAAGTCCAATATACTCACCGGGAAGTCTCCTGCGGCATCTTGTTCTTAGGCTTCGCCAATCAACGCTCTTTGACCCATGCCCATCTCTTCGCTATTTACATCAATCACTTCTTAAAAAGATTT
>SBBO01000008.1 GCA_005239675.1 Planctomycetales bacterium | reverse complement strand
GATAGATAGCCAGTTCGTTCTTTAATTTTTCAAACGTTTCTTTTGTAAAAATTAAAAGCTTTTTTAGGGGGTAACAATCTATTATCCCATTCCCGTTTTCTTTTTCATTTCTACTTCCATTTCCTTTAGTAATATGGTATAGTTCATTTATGCTTAAAAGCAGAAAATTGTTTCGGGTGATCGTTATCAGTGTAGTTGTCTCTGGGGTTGTGCCGATAGTCTCCGCCAAAGACCTGACTGAATCTAGGGCACAAAATAATACCAACCAACAGATCTATATCTCCCAAATGGAAAAGTATCCCACCTTAAGCAAAGAATTTTATGATGTCATTCAAAAAAATATCCAACCTCCCATCGTTCCTGCCGAAGACAAAGAACTTTACCGCTGGCAGATGGACAAGTACGTCATGCTCAATGACGAATTTGCCTCGGTGTATACCCAAAACCTTGCGGACCGTCCGGTACCACAAACAGCACACGATCTCTATCTCTGGCAGCTAGAAAGCTATAAACGATTAGATAAGGAATTTTACAACGTCCATCGGTCAACCCCTTGACCTTATCGCGCTGTTACTTGTTATCACTCTCGTGGCGCTGTCTCCTGCATGCTTTTGCGCTGGGAGAATTCTTCATACCAGTGTACCAGTCTTTGGCAATACGACGCCGGCCACCAATGCGGCAGACGAAAACGTAGGTAACCAATCGCACTTGCGATGCCGATCCCCGCAAGATTTAATCCCTGCCATTGCTCTATCTGTGCGTCGAAATACGTAAGGCACCGGTAGACAGTCTCTTGCTGAGCTGCAATGAATGCGGCATTAAAGTCATCCGGATGGCGACGCCTTTCCAGGAAGGCGCCAACCGTCACATCCATGAGACCATCAGCGATAGCGGCAAAGGTCAGGATGCTCGACCGCAAAGAAGGCTCTTTCGGGATTAGGGCTGGATTTTCTTTAAGGCTATCGAGATACTCGCAGATAACCGGGCTGTCTGTAATCGTGCGTCCGTCGTCCAAAATAAGCGTGGGGATCTTTCCAAGAGGATTGGCCTGCAATAACCTTGATGATTTATTGACCAAATCTTCACTAACGCAATCGAGGGTGACGGCCTTTTCCAGGGCAACCACGCACACCTTGCGTGCATACGGCGAACGGGGGGTATACAAAAGTTTCATCAAAATTAACTCTCTTTCTTTATGTCTCCTTGAGTGCTATCATCTTTCTTCTCGTCATCTTTATTTGATTTAACCTGTTCGATCGTTTTTTGATCAGGCATAGGCGGGGGTTGATATTCTCCCCGTAAGGTATTGTTGGCCCAGAAAATCACAAAAAAAACTATCAAGACCGTTATCACAAAAATAGTTTCTATCATCGCCTTGTCCCCGCGGTTGTCATGACATCCTGGTCAGATTCAAAATGAATGTCAGGATTGAGTATCTCACTGATAACAAAATCCAGTGCCTTTAAAAAATTTTTATTAATTTCTTCGCGCGGACAGGTGACTCCATTGTCGAGGAACTTAGTAAACTTAAGCGTCCTCAAATTATACAGCGCCGCGTTGATCGGTTGATCGGAAAACGTGCGATTTAAATAATAAAAATACAATGGGATTTGAAACGATCGGATGTTCTCGGCAATGGATTCCCGCGTCAGCTCAATACCCGTCATGGCGCAAGTAGCCTTGGGCATCTGGTCGATTGCGCCGGTCTTATAATCAACGATCAGGCGCGTCCCGTCACTTAAGCGATCAACGCGATCAATCACGTACGTAAAATGAATTTTCCCGCAGGAAAGGGGGATAATGTCCTCAAAGCGACTTTCTAAATGCAGGATTTCCTCAACCTGGCGCTCAGGGTTCGACTCTTCATTATCCAAAAAACGATTCAGGCGTTCAGTCATGACGGTCTTGAGCATAAAGGCATCGGCTTTCATGGACTTGATCAAAGTTGCCTCAAATTTGTCCTCAAAAATTTTAATGAAACGATGGCGAAAGGCGCTGTCGATCTTGGGCCTTTTATTCAAAAACGGCCTAAAGCCCTCCTCCAAGAGCTCATGCAAGAACGTCCCTATCTGGCGCGCTTGTGGCTCATCCAAGAGGTCTTCTTTGCTCTTGAGCCCCAGGACATAATTATAATAAAATTCCAAGGGATTACGCAAATATGCATTGACACTCGAGGCCGAATAGCGCATGTCTTTCAGGCGCTCAATAACAGCCGGGGTCTTGAGGATAATTTTTTTGTGTGCCGAGACCTTAAGTCCGAAGCTGACCTGAGTGACCGCCATGACATCCAGTTTGCGTTGGTCTTTTTCTTCTTTCCAGATCAATTCTTCAATGAAACGACTTTTCTCCTTGTCCTTGCCTTCTTGATAAATCAGATGCACATCCTTAGCCGATGACAAAAGACGCATTAGCTGATACCGCTGGATCTCCTCTTCCAGTTCTAGGCGGTCCAGATTAAGGCCAACCATGACCTCGCGAGGAATTAATGGTTCGTTAATATTCAATTGGGGCAGTGTCCCCTCGTTGACATCCAGGACAATCACATGCTCAAAATCAAGCGAACGTGTCTCAAAAAGCCCGAGGATCTGGAGCCCCTTAAGCGGGGAGCCGCGCAACGCGATCAACTCGCGCGTAATCTTTCCATCGAAAATCTTAAACAACTCCTCTTGCCCAAAGGGTTCCTTTCGAAAACGAGCGGTCTCTAACTCTTCTTTGATCTCATACATACGCGTGGCAATATGAAGATTTAAAGGGTAAGTCTTCATAAGACTCTTCTCCCCTAGGACGTCCAGAAACCGCCCTAGACATTCAGCGAATTCCTGAAAATTATGCAGATCCTCCCATGCCTCGAACAAAAACTCATGAATTTGTTGTAAGGCACTAACCAGCTCTGAACGGGTTACCTTAATTCCCAATCGCTCGGTCATCTCGAGTGTCAGTCCATACAAATCATCTGACCCGAGAATCTCATCAAGAGCAATAAACAAGCTCCCCGAGATCGCTGTTGGCGTCTTACCCGTTAGGATTTCTTCGATCTTGTGAATTAAAATACGCGTGACCGATACTGGTATTGTCGCTGACAGATGTAGATTCTTAACAAATGGGTGTCGTAATGTTTTCAAATAATCTTTCGAATAATAGCGATGATTTCTCTTGGACAACTGGGCCTTAAACAAAGACGCGCACAGTGAATAGAGACTGCTGCGCCGCAAAGGATAACCCATAGAGACATTAAACTCCTCAACCAACCCCGCAATCTCTGAGACCAGTGGTACTAGGCTATCGGCATTGGGTAAGACAATAACCGTCTGGGTCGGATCGGCAATGGTCTTGAGAATCTCTCGCGCCGTTGCTGCCTGCGAATGTCTATCGAAGACCCGATACAGATGAGACTGGAACCGTGGCGCAGAGATAGCCTCCTGTTCCTGCACAGAAAACCGCAGGTGGGTTGCGATCCTTGCTAGGGCCGGCCATTGACGCTGATCTCCTTGAAAGATTAAGGTTGCCTGACCGCGATTATAAAGCGCCTTGACGATATCTTCCTGGGTCTGGTGAAAATAGAAAAAGTTACAAAAAAGAATCTGGTCAAATTCCTTCAGTGAAGTCTTCCCGATCCATTGACTGGCCTGCCAGTACTGATAGCCGCGCGAATACAGCCCTTGGGCCTTAAGCCGCTGGTGATAGGCCTGACGTAAGACGATCATATGTTCCAACAGAGAGTTGATATCCGCGGGGACATCATAGCCGATGGCGGCATTAGCCTGAATATGGCGCAATGACTCATCACCCACGCCCTCCAAGTCAAGATGGTCGATAAAATTAAGGATCTCCCGCGCCCAGGGTAAGAACCTGGCAAAGGTGGCGCGGCCTCTGAGGATCTGGGGGGTGCGTTCTTTAGCCAACTGGTAGATGAGATAACATTGGTCTAGGTCCTGGGCCAAGGTCTTGGCGTCATTTTTCTCTACAATGTAACACACAAAATCATCGATAGTGAAAAACCGTGGTGGGTAGAAACTTCTTTTAATACGTTGAGCCAGCTCACGGTTGACAAACAGAGCTGGACGCCGGCCACCGAATACAACAGCCAAACGGCTTAGATCAACTACCCCCGGCGAGACACCCGGTATCTCGGTCGCATGGGACACGTATTGCCGCATTATATGGTCAACCAACCGGTCGATAAACGACTCACAAAGACTATAGGTAAAAATTCGGGACATGACC
This sequence comes from Planctomycetales bacterium, assembly GCA_005239675.1. Classification (GTDB taxonomy): domain Bacteria; phylum Omnitrophota; class Gorgyraeia; order Zapsychrales; family Zapsychraceae; genus UBA10015. The sequence continues at coordinate 19,917 of SBBO01000008.1, read as the reverse complement.
ATTCACCATTAACTACTTATCTGTTCAACTTCCATCTTATCCAAATACACCAAGAATCCTTTAATTATTCTTTGAGGATACATGGCGGTCATGACAGCGATGTATTCTTGGACCTGGACAGCCTGGGTCCCGCCCGGATCTCTGGAAGATTTAAAATCCACAACCCAGGCCTCTTTTTCCTGAATGATCAAGCGATCCAGACGTCTATGAAGGCCTTGGGCAGTCATGATTTCTTTTTCGGTAAATACCTCAGAGCGGCCGCAATAAAAAAATGGTTTGGCCGCTGGCAGCCCCAGCAATCTTTCTATCGCTGGATACACCTTGTCATCCGCGAGCAATGGAAAATGAAGACGGGTCTGCTGCAGCGCGTGGTCAAGACAGGCCCTTTTGTCTACTTCATCCAGATTGCCAATAAAAGAAAGCATACGATGCATGGCCTCGCCACATAGGCGTTGGTGTCTGTGTCGTACATCATCAACACCTTGAAATTCATCCTTGAGATAATCAATCCAGTCGTGGAAATGAGAGGCCGGAAGCCGAAGAGGCATCTGCCTTGCGGTCGTTTGAATAACACGGGCCAACGGCACCCCTACTACCCGTATATCTTCCGGAATCAAAAAATTTACGAGGTTAAAGGTATTGCCAGTCTTCTTAGGGATGAACGCATAGAGTTCATCCTGTGCCCGGGTCAGGGCCACATAAATATTGTTAAGTTCACAGGCAAACGCCTTTTTATATTCCTGGGCGTAAATTTGATAAAGGTCATCACAGAAATTAAAATATTTGCTCTTAAGACGTAAAAGCTCCAAGGAGGTCCCCTTAGGATGCACGATATACGAAGGCGCATAATCATCACTGCTAGAGCCGACCTGGACATCGATACCCAGATAGGGCAAGAGCACGACCGGAAATTCCAGCCCCTTGGACTTATGGACCGTTAAGATAGGCACGGCATCCGTCTGGGCCGCGTGCACATACACCTCCTCTCCCTGAACCTTTTCAAAATATTCCAAGAACGAGGCGATGTCACAGTGATCTTCTTCTTTTTGTTGGATGAGCTCCAAGAGATGCATCAGAAATGCCTGATGCTCGGGAAAATGCCTGAGAATGCCAAAGCGGTTGTACACGCCCACCGTCAGCTCATAGAGTGGACACAGCCCCACATTACGAAAAAACTCATCCAGATATTCCTGCCAGATGCCGGGGAAGCGCTCGCGGAATTCCGTATAGATATAAAAATCCTTTTCTCTGTCTAACCGCTCGCGCAGGCCCAACACAAAGGCGTGCATCACCTCTACGGCGATTCCCGTTGCCTTTGAAAATATATCACCAAGGATAAATACCGTGAACGCCAGGTTATCAATAGGAGAATCCAAAAATTCTAAAAAGGCGATAATCTCTCCTACCACGCTATCTTTTGTCACATCACTGGTGCGCTCGGAAGAAACGGGGATGCCATCTTCAAGAAGCCAGCGGGTCAATTGCTCCACCTGGGCGTTATTGCGGGTGAGGATCGCTATCTCCTCATAAGCGTATCGATGATGCAGCTCTTTAATAAGGATTAATATCTTTTCACGGATGATCTCCTCACGCATTTCTTTCTTATCAATCGGGATTGTCTCAATATGGACATATCCTCCCTCTTTTTGTGGTTCATGACCCTGGTATGCGCCTTGAAACAAATAATGCACGGCACCGAGATCCTCAGGGCTGAATTGAACGGTGTTATTTTTTTTCTTCGTGCGCTGGTACTCATCTTTCTGGATGATGAATCTCTTTAGATTGTCAGCTGAAAATACCGCGTTGTTAAAATCAACGATCGCCTTACGGCTGCGCCGGTTCTGGGTTAAATAATCCACGCGCACGTTAAAGGCCCCAAATTGGCTACGGATATCATCAAAGAGACTAATATCCCCCCCACGAAATCCATAAATCGCCTGTTTACGGTCTCCAACATAAAATAGCGACCCACCGGTCGCCAGGGCCTCTTCTACCATCTTTTCCAGATTGTGCCACTGCAGACGGCTCGTGTCCTGGAACTCATCAATGAGATAATGCCGGAAACGGCTTGCCAGTCGGTAGTAGAGCTCGGGTACGGTTACATAATCCTCATCAAAGAGCCGCGCGGCGGTCTTATTGAGTGCCTCAAGAAATAAGACGTCGTCTTTCACCGCGATCTCTTGAAGGATATGATCCATCATATGAAAGACGCGAATATATGGATTAAAAAGACCGTAGGCCTCCTGCGTGCAGATCTGTTGCAGGCCGCGGCGGATCTTTGACCATAACCGAGCTGCACCCTGGGGCACAACTGCCCCAGGGCGCAGCGGCACAGATTCCCGTGCGAAATAATCTGAGATGCTATCGATGTCAAAAGACTGTTGATTGTCTACAAGAAAAGCGCTCAGGCTTTTTAAAAATCTCTGCTCGATCTCCATGGGCAGATGTTCGCGTAATTTCTTGATGTCTTCCAAGGTTGCCTTCTTTTGATGAATCCAATCTTCTGGCGTGGATAACCCCTCCTGGAATGTCCCAGCGTAGGTATTATGTTGCATAAAGAGCGCATACAGGATGGCACCCATATCCCTTTTGGGAAACCAGCCAGTACGGTTCTCCAGATAAAGATAATGGTGCACAAAATACTCAAAGGTCTGCCGGATTGCTAGGACCTGCGCAGCCTGGTCGATGGTCTGGTCGAGTGCGTATTCTAGATATTCCCGGGCATTGGTCTTGATTCTAAAACGAGCCGTCAGGCCAACCTTAAAGGCACACCCTACTAAAAGGGCATTGATAAATTTGTCGATGGTCTGAACTTGAAAAAGATTGTAATGACCCAAAATGGCCTCCATCATCCTCAAGGCCGTGGCACTGGCTTGCGATGCCTCTAACCCTAAAGGTGCGAGGATCTCCTTCTCTTCACTGACCGTTAACCCCTGGAAGGCGATTGTCTTAAGGATATGCAGGATGCGCTCTTTCATTTCCAGGGCAGCCTTGTTTGTAAAGGTGATGGCAAGGATATCGCGCAGGGCCTCGTTGGCCTGAGGCTTAGAAGAACTTAAAAGCAATTGAACATAGCGCTTAGCGAGGCTATAGGTCTTGCCTGAACCGGCAGAGGCATCGACAACGCGGACCTCGGGGAATGGAGACGCTGCCCTAGGCTGCGCCTTGATCTCGTTGATAGCGTGGCTAGTCATTAAAGGGTTATAAAATAGGATGATATTACTTATTGTGCATACAAATTCTTCAATATCCCTGCCCTTAAACCATCCGCCATCCAGGCTAAACTGTTGACATAATAATCTTCTCGATCCTTATAAAACCAGCCATTCTCTGTCTTACCCAAAAACCGATGCACCTCTTTGAGCCAACGATCATTGTCTTTCCCGCCTATCGCGGCATCAACAAAATAAAAAGAAGCATAAAATAAGGGATCTTCTTGTGATTGTTGGATACCTCCCTCATAGGTATATCCAGCAAAGATTCGCCCTCTTTCTTTTTCTTGATTAGCGGGAAACCTCATAAAAGTTTTTTCTAAGAATTCTCTAGCTGAATCATCTTTAAACCAATCATAATCCAATCCAACACGAAAAGGGATCCGGACAGCCTCCCAGCCAAAATCTAGGGATTTCCCCGGAAGCTCACGGATCTCCCCCGTGGCTTGAATCTGACACCAATCAGGAATTAAGCCAGTCCCTTGAACGCCCCGAAAAGATTCCCCCAGATTATTTAAAAGATAATAGGTCGTATCAATCAGGGCCAACCATCGCTGGTCACGAGAAAACTGATAGAATATTCTAAAATGGGCTGGGGCATAATAGGAAGGATTTTGAGGGATCGGCCCCTCAAGAGAATTGATAATCCACGGCGTTAAATACAATCGTCCCAACTGCGTCACGGTGGCCAGCCTTAAGATATCATCCAAGACTTGCCTCGCCCTTTTTTGATACCCAGGCAGATCAGGAGGTGTCTGGCCTGGCCATTTCCTTTCAGCGAAGATTAGGCTAAGGGCATAATCCAAATCTGCATCGATAGCCGGCATCCAGTCGGTTACCACGCCATCTTGATACCGCCAGGCAAAAAGATAATCGTTAAACTTTTGAGCCCGTGACAAATTATTTTCTGTCCAACGATAGCATGCGTCAAAGGTATTTTTGTCATCCATCCAGATGGAACGCAACATCGCATAGGCCTGCCCCTCAGAGACCGTGTCTTGCCAATCTTTTCTACGAATAACCCTGCCATCGGTCGTTATAAATTGTTTCTTAAAACTCGACCAAGTATTCTTGGTTATTTTCTTGGATAGATAGATCGGATATTGTATCGTAGCGATGGAAAATGCAAAGAAAGAAATAGCTGCGGCAAATAGGATCCAATCTCTAGGCCTCAATCGCCTCTGCCCTCTTTTTGATCAGATCATTAATCTTAACCAGCAATAAATCCATATCAAAAGGCTTTATAAAAAATCCATCGGCCCCAACCTGGGTCGCCTTCTCTCGATCGCGTTGCGAACTTAGGGCGGATAGAACAAGGATCGGTATCCGTTTATAACGATCATCGAACTTCAACATGCGGCAGACCTCAAATCCATTGATCTGGGGGATCATCAAATCGAGCAAGATAATGTCCGGGTTCTCAGCCCTGGCCTTGGCCAGGGCCATTTGCCCATCCGAGGCAATGATCACGTCAAATCCGTTCACCTCCAGACGAGACGCGAATATTATTTGTAACGCCGGGTCATCTTCAACAAGCAACAACCTCTTGATCTGCGCAACCGTCTTATCCATTATCGCTTTAAATTCTCGATCTCTAGCTTTAATTCCCTAAAACAACGCATATCTTCAGTGAGGACGACGCCTAACTTATTATGAATCTCTAAATGGTGTAGCTCATTTAAGAGATCCGTGTTGATCATGACAGAATCTTTTATCAGATTTTGTAACTCGATTAGATATTGTGAATAATCGTTCTTAGTAAACATCTTGATCAACCTGTTCTATATCGTTTTTTATCTCGGATAAGAGCTCATGATGTCTTTTCTGCATATGCACGAACTCTTCAAAGACATGATCCACCCTTTGTCGTTCTGAGTCTACCCCTGTCCTAAAATTAAACGAGGTCGCAATACACTTCTCGAGTATGATGGTGAAACGTTGTTTTAGTTCGATGAGGCGGTCGACATCTTGAATCAATCGGTCTTTTTTAATCATGACAGAAACATTCTTCCATTCTCATCTTGTCAGCCGTTGCCATCTGGGTTACATAAATAGCCGCCTGGTGACCCTGAAACCAAGATTTTCTCACATGAACCACCTGTCCCTCAAAAACGACAGATTCCAATGGGGAGTGGGTCAGTTGACACAGTATCCGTGCCCCCTTTTGAACCTTGTCTTGCAGTGATATGACCCAACACTCTGCCGGGTCAACGGCCTCTAGATTCATTGGACAAGAAGGATCAATTATAATTTTATACTTAATCCTAATTTTTTCAAGTATCCTTTTGCATTTTTCCATATCAAAATAATTTTCTTCATTAAAAAAGAAGACGGAGGAAAACATAAAGAAATGATAACCAACCCACAGGACATTGCAGATGACAGCCCCCGTTCTCTCATAGACCAATCTATTAATACCCCAAGTCAAGGCCACCAGGTGTATTCCCCATAAGGCCAATTGATAGCCTAAGGAATAATAGGGAACCCTACCTTCTTTCCCTTTGGTAGTCACCTGGAAAGAACCCTTAACGCCCAACAAGGCCAATACCGAGGCCCTCATATAGATGGGAATGGTGACAAAAAATAAAAGGTATCCATAAATAAGCTGTTTGAAGGAATAATGCCGTCTCGTCATGCAGGTGCAGAAGATAAAAAGGACCAGGGCTAAGTACGGAACATAGCTCAAGAAATAAAGACGCGGATTCATAAAAAACGACGGGACATTAAAGAATATGTAAATAAAGGGGGTCATGATTAAGATGACGTAGGCCCAGCTAATAAGATAATAGCTTCCTGTAATAAAATATTCAAACCACTGCCAAGGCCTCAAGGCCAAGGGATTCTTAAAGAATTCCTTGATGATCATCCTTAAGACCGCGACATTGCCTAAGGCCCAACGGTATTGCTGTCTTAGATAAGCGGCAATGTTCTCCGGTCCCATGCCGAAGGTGTACACATGATTGTAATAAATAGACCGCCAGCCTTGATGGTGAAGTTTAAAAGAAGTCGCAAAGTCTTCAGTCACCGTCGATTCATCAAGCCCCCCAATGGCCACTAAGGCCTCTTTGCGGAATATAACATTGGTCCCACAACAGATCATGGAGTTGCTGGTCCCCTTTCCCTCGCAGATATACTCATAAAAGACAGCCTGCTGTATCTGGGCGGCATAGGTAAGCCGGGTATTTTTTATGTTGCTATAAAATTGGGGGGTCTGAATAAAGGCCAGCGCAGGATCAGCCTCGAGATAAGGGATTAAATGGGACAGAAAACTCGAGAGGGGATTCTGGTCCGCATCAAAGATGGCTATGTATTTCTCCTGCAAATCCTTAAGACAATCGTTGACGATCCCGGCCTTGGCCCCATGGCGGGGCTCTCGTCTAAAGAGCTTTAACTTCAACGATTGGGCTAATTCATCTGCCTCTCTTTTAAATTTCTCATCAGAGGAATCATCGAGAAGATAAATATTCTTATGGGGGTAATCCAAATTCCCTAAACTCATCAATGTCATCTCGAGAACTTCCCGGGGCTCATGCCGGGCAGGCACCAGGATAGCCACCGCGGGGTACGACTCAAGCGGCGGGGGAGGATTTTCTTCTTTGTTCTGACACGCAAGGACAAAGATGTCCCCCAAATACCCCACGGCATGTAATAAAAAGAAGCATTCTACCAATAAAAAAATAATCGCTAGTGTCTTTTCCAGCGTGTCGTATTCTGCATAAAAGATAAATATCCCACGGACGATAAAAAAGAAAGACACCAGTACCATCGCAAGGAATATTAAGATAATCAAAATATATCTTTTCTTCATGACGTCCTACCCTTCACTATTCCCTGCGGTAGCTTTCGATAAATCAATAATTTCAGAAAAGATAGTGCCATGCGATCTTAAACTGATCCTCCTTATAAATACTGCGATGTTCAAAAATTGTCTTAGACCATTGCAGGTCAACACCAAGGTTATCTTTGAAGTCATGGTTAAAACCGAAGAATAAATGGTGAGCTCGATTATCTCTGACATCAAAATTGGCTTGGTAGCGAAGGGTATAAAAACTATCCTGAGCGGCCCAGCTGTTTTTGGCCTTAAGAAACTGCTGCCACTCAAGGCCAATTTGGTTAGAATGAAAACTCCCTGGCGAGAAATAATCGCTATGAGAATCATCAAAGCCATACTGTTCAAAACGATACAGCCAAGACAGTCGATTCTCTGTCTTCCATAGATCATAATTTATATTAAAACCGATGGCATCCCGGCTATTGCCATCAGAGTAGTGAGCAAACGTGTAGTCTCCGGCCCAATATAATTTTCTAGAAGGGGTCATCTGCCAGCGGACCTCATAGCGGTCCCGATAAAGACCTGAGCGCAGTGTCGTTGAATTCTCTATAGACTCTTCTCGTTGTAATCCAAGGCCCACCTGAAAGAAATCACTTGGTTTAACCGTTAACTCGGCTGCGTGATGGTCTGTATTGTCCAACCCATCGGTGTAGTCATGGTGCCGATACTCCAATCGTCCCTTCAGAGATTCCGAAGCAAGATAATCCAATCCAATTGCGGATTGGTTACGGTACAATGTTGGAAAATCGGAAAAATAATAAACCTTATTACCTTGTTTGATGTTAAATTTGACGTGATCTTGGAAAGGCACAGAATACCGTTCAAAAATCTCATAATAGGTTAAATCAGTTGAACGCGAACCGCTGCTGGCGTCTTTAAAATCAAACCCAAGCCCCAGGGAGGGCTTGGTCAATATATGCGCTATTCGCTCAAGGGCATGGGCGCTGACCTCGTTCTTGGGCAGGAGCTCAGTGAGCTTGGTATAATAATCTCTTGCCTGCAAAAATAATTTCTCTCTGGCGTATGTCTCCGCTAAGTCAAAGGTAGCCTCTATGCTGCGCGGCTCTAGATCAAGCCACTGGTGATAAAAAGAGATTGCGGTCGTATGATGCCATTTATAGAAATGTTGCTTGGCCATCATCTCCAGGTAAAGAGTTCGCTCGTTGGGAAAATCTTTTAACAACTGCGTGTATACCAATACAGATTGCTCATACTGCTGATCCCATCCCAATACACGGGCCAGTTCTCGCCGGACCTCCATGCGATGAGGATATCGTTGGGCAATCTGTGTATAGACCTCAATGGCTTCATTGAGCTGATGATTCCAGCTCAATGTCCGGGCCAACATCAAATCCACCTCGTCATTGCCTATACTGTCATGGTGGGCTCTCTGATAGAGGCGCGGCTCTTTCCGTCCCTGATGAGCCTCCAGGACGGAAAGATATACCTCCTTAATTTCTAGATCATGGGGATAATATTTCCTCAGATCGTTTAATACTTCGACGGCCCTTGGATATTGAGGCCCATAGCCAATGGCCCGCACTAATTCCAAAGCGATTTGTTTATCCTGAGGATATTGACGGTATAACCCCTCCAAGATCGTGGCGGCCTCTCCAAACTGCTTAAGATTGTTCAAACTAATCGCCTTGCCTAAAAATGACTTTTCCTGCTCAGTCAATTCAGCAGACCCAATGGTGGCAAGAAAAACAACAAAAAGGATTGCGACAAAAGACTCGCGCCGCAAAGCCATCGGGGGTACCGAGAGGATAAATCGATTAATAATTTTGTTTCTTTTCATACTCTAGAGAGGCATTGTACATTGTAATGGCCTTTTCATCTTGCCCAGAAAGACGCAGGGCCTCCGCATATTTATAAAATAACATTGTACAAACAGTCTGTCTTTGGACTAATTGTTTATAGTAAGAAATTGCCTTTAGATATTGCTTGTCCCAGCTATATAAATCCGCCAGAAACTCAATATTCTCAGCGCTCCGGGTAGTCTCACGGATTAATCCCTCAAGAGATTGAATCGCCGGTTTATATTTCTCTTGCCAGGCCAGGACCTCGACCAAATTCCTTTTTACCTTCACATCATTTTCTCGGCTTAAATATTTTTGATAAAGCACCTGAGCCCGATCATAGTGTCGAAAATGATAATAGCGATGCCCCAATTCTTTCAAATCCTTCCCAGACCAGTGATCCATTGTTGAAATCTGTCCCCATGCCTTATCCAGTATGATATTAAGGTTGTGTCGATCATTAATTTTTTCATAAATGAACAATAGCGACAGGATAACTTTCGCATTGCTCATATCCATATACCAAGCCCCTTCATAAAAGGGTATAGCCCGATGGACTTTTTGGACTTTCAAGAAGGCATCGCCCCTGGCGATCAATCCCTCCAAATTCTGGGTGAGTTGATAAATGGCGGTGGTAGTAAGAACGATGAAGATAACGGCCAAGGAAATAATAAATTTCCTTAATAGAAGATGGGCCATAGACTTATTTTAACAGGAATAGATTGATTTTAATAAATATTCATAAATAATCCCCTGCCGTACGAAAACACGGCAGGGGGATTATTTAAACAAAGATAACACATCACGGAACTCTTTTAGAAGTTCACGTTACCATGGATGATTGCCTGTGAGGCAACGGCATCATTGGCATCGGCGAAGAGATCGCCCGGTAAAAACCACCCAAAGTTAGCACCAAACTGAACATCTTCGGTGTAATCATAGGTAGCCCCGAGATCAATTTCGTTCCCGATCTCTTTTTCGTCAACCACAATAGCCATGGTCCCTGTTGCGGTACCATCAGGCTGAACAAGGGTAAGTGTTGTATTTGCTGTATTCCCACTTAACCCCTTATCTAGCTGAAGGTTGGTCCAGGACACCTTGGTCGTGACATCTTCAATCGGACTAACCTGAGCAGATAATGTATTAATATGAGCGTTGCTCAAGTCAAACAACGTATTGTAGATGGCACCGCGGGCCTGATTCTCAAACATTGGATCCCAGGCGGTGTATTTGTTGGGAGAGGCCTGACCATTGGTTGCACGATCACCGGGGTTACTGTCACCGGAGACATACGTGTACACGTATTGCAGCATGGGTTCGTACTCTTCCAGTACTGGAACTTCATAGCTGGTGATGAACTGAGCACCCAAGGCTTCACGCCGCTCATTGTTGGGCGAACCGTTCGTCTGTGCTGTCGTGGCAACCCTATTTCCCCTCTGCCAGGCTAACTCAGCCTGCACGTTCAATCCTTCGATAGGGTTGGTGCTGGCCCTCAAACCAGGCACATAAACCGTGTCTGACTTATCGTTGTCATCTAGGGCCTGATTGAGCTTGTCAATCTTGGCGAAGAAATACGCCTCCACCTGTGTATTCATACTATCACCGACCTCATAAGTCGCATTGGCGCCATAGAGATCAACATCATCTTTGTCATCGTTAGCCAAGGTGTTGGTCCTAGAATCGATCTTAGAAATCAAAAACTCTAGGGTGAGTGGCTCGTAATCAAATATGAGCCGGATGGCATCCTGCACCTTCTGCTTTGTCAGATCCTCGGCAATAGAATCGATGCCAGAATCAACTGGTGCGGTGTTATTGACCCCGGCGGCATCCACAATGAAGCTATTGCCATAATGGAATGCCTGGCGGCCAGCGACCACCGTCAAGGGAGAATACAACATTTCCCTTAAAGTGACATAGGCCAACAGTAGATCGACACCGGTACTGGTAGTAGAAACATCACCCCATGCCCTCTCATTAATCAGGGCAATGGTTGTGGAAACATTGTCTGTCAGGTCCGCATCGGCCTGCAGTGTTGCTTGGGTGAGGAAGAGGTTTTGCGACTCATCCCCAATTGTATTCAGGCCGAGATCAAAATTGGTGCGGTAGAGCCAGGTAGAATCAATGCCCCCGCTGATCTTGACATTCTGAACACTGGCCATTGCCGGCGCGGCTACAAATGCAGCCAACAATAAGGCTATTAGAATGGTTTTTCTCATTTTTCCCTCCAAAAGGTTTGATTTAAAAACTATGGGCCGAAAGATGTGCGCCCATATCTTTATAATAATTATATAACTAGGTCTATATGCCTAGATATGATCGATTTCCATAGACCAGATGATCGATGATCCCTGACCTCAACAGTGTTCCTCACCTCCTTTGGCGGTCCATTTGAAATCATCACTGGGGCTAGCACCTCGTGACATAAATCTGCGTCCCAAGCGACTCAACAATGCCGCATGGCCATTAAAGCGTTATGACACGAGGGATTAAGACAGGTATTATCTTTACACAAGCCTATATCTGTGTCAATAATTTTTCAATAATTTCTGGGGCCTAATTTTGCAGGTCCTTCCAAGGAAAACCGCTGATATTAGGCTATATCAATGCGCCTGGCCGGACTTGAACCGGCTACCTACCGCTTAGGAGGCGGTCGCTCTGTCCAAACTGAGCTACAGGCGCAAAATTGAGCTATCCCTCATCACTCTATCCATCCGTTCCGTGGTCATGGCCCCGATACGGTGCCAGAGTATTAAGATACTCTTGAGGGGCGTTGTATCCAGCCAAGATCGCCTCATCACAATATTTAACAGCACTTTCAAAATCTCCCAACCGAAATGACAAAATCGACAGATTGGCCAAGGCATTGGCATGCTGAGGGCTTTGGCCAATGGCCTTCAAATAAGCAGAAATAGCCTCCTTGGGTCGATCCCATTTAGCATAGGTATTGGCTAAATTATAATACCCTTCCGCATTCTCTGGATCCAATGCGACCGCTTTAAGGTACAAATCTACCGCACTACTGAAACGTCCACTCGTCTCTTCGATAAATCCTAAGTTAAAGTAGGTCTTACTATTGCTGGGGTCAACCTTCAAGGCCTTCTGATAATATTTTCTGGCCAAATCTTCAAGACCCTGGCGGCCATAAATAATTCCCATATTAACATAGGCATCGCTCAGGCGCGAGTTGGCCGCAATGGCTTTCTGATAAAACACCAGGGCAGCGGCCAGCTGTCCCTCATCTTTATACGTATTGCCCAGATTGTACAATGCCGCGCCATGTTGGGGGTTTATTTCTAAGGCCCTGCGATAAGCGACCTTGGCCATCTCGCGATCTCCTGTCATGGCGTAGGAAAGACCCAAATTAAAATAGGATCGGGCACAGGGATATTCGCTATGAATAAGGGCGGCATAACGCCTCAGGACACTGGCCCTGGCGTCAACATACAAAGGAGCGGGATTCTGCGCTATGGCCTGTGTATAAGCCCGGACCACGTTAATATACAAATCTTCATCTTTAGGGTGAAGCCGTATCGCTTGATCATAGGCATAAATGGCGTTCGGCGCATCAGCGATGTTCACATACAAATCGCCAAGGCCCACATGGACATCCTTGAATGATGGGTCGACCGCAAGGGCCGCTTGATATGCCGCGACCGCCTCAGGGTATCTCCCCAGCGCGTCATACAGCTTGCCAAGATTGTAATGCGCATCCTTAAAATCCGAATCTGCTTGAATGGCAATCTGATAAAGATGGCGCAAATAATCTATCCTGCGGACAGATTCAACAGCCTTCTTAGAAAGACCTTGCTGGATATCCGCGAGGTTTAAACTCATAATCTGTCGATATCTTTGTTGTGCGTCTTTAAATTCCTTGGTCTTACCTAAAGCGGTTGCGAGATTGTTGAGCGCGATCGGTTCATTGGGAAAATATTTTAGTTGATGCCGCCATAACGAGATAGTGTCCTGCCAGACATAACACTGCCGAAATGTCTTTAAAGAAATAATTGTCATCGCAAAGGTAAGGCCAAAAATGAGCAACCCGCGACTCAACACTTTTTTATTCCACTTTCTCCACCATTGTTCGACGCCATAACCGAGCAATACCGAAAATCCTATGCTTGGTAAATACATAAAGCGATCAGCCACCACATTGGTGTCTTTCATGGCATCAAGGCGCAACAAAAAAAATATGGAGAGAAAATAAAAAAGGACAGCGAATGCAAACCATCGGTGTCTTTGCCAGCGGATGACCGCGATGACAAGAAAGATCAAGGCAATAAGAGAAAGGAGATATTCAGGATTGCTCCAAAGAACGGGTTGGGGAAGTCGAAATATGGCGACCGAGAAAATGGGAAAAATAAATTGTCGCAGATAGAAAATAAACGTCCAGGACAAGACCAGAATCCCTTGCGCAAGGCCTTCACCAGGGATGCGGGCATGGGCCGTGTACGTGATCCAGCCTAGGACAGCGATAAAAATGCAAAGTGGTATCTTTTCCGTTAGGATCCGCCAGTCCCAGGGCCTTTTTTCCCACCAGTCCAACAAGAGGAAAATCAACGGCAGGCTCAAGGCCATGGGCTTGGCCAACATGCTCAGAAGCCCGAGCCCCATGCTAAATAAAAACCAAGAATACTTTTTCCCCCTCAAATACCGTAAATAACTAACCAACGCTGCCATATAAAATACCGCATACAAAACGTCTTTGCGCTCTGTCACCCACGCGACTGACTCAACGTGCATCGGGTGAACGCCAAAGAGCAACGCAGCTATACCAGCACCTAGCATCGTCAGCCCAAGCCGTGCCCCCAGGGCAAAGACCAACATAACAACCACGAGATGCCCAAGGACATTGTCCAAGTGATAGACAAATGGATTGTAACCAAAAAAATAATATTCAATGGCGAACGAAAGAGTGGTCAGTGGAATATACACCCCGTTGATCGTGGCGGTGAACATCTCTTTTAGATGCTCCGCATCGAGGCCGCGGACTTGGGTATTCTCAACAAGATGCACATCGTCATCCCACAGGAGAAATTCACCTTTCAAGATAGGCAGATAACAAGCGAAGGCGACAACCAGAATGCCAGCGAGCGTAGCGAGCACAGTGATAGTTGGAATTTTTAAAGCAGATTGATTCAGCATGAACCTTGAAGTCTCTAACACTATAAAGATCTGATTTCAAACGGCTGCAGCTTCGTTCTCGTTGGTCCTCAGACCTGCGGTTTCATTATATTTTTTAGAGACTCTTAATATTTGATGACAGAATAAACGGGTAGGTCCTTGAGTCGCTCTTTACCGTGTAGGAACTTCAATTCAACGAGAAATGCCACCCCTGCGATGGTCGCCCCCTGTTCCCTGACAAGTTGGCAAACCGCCTGAATAGTCCCACCCGTGGCCAAAAGATCATCGACGATGAGGACCCGCGCTTTGGGGCCAAAGGCATCTTCATGAATTTCTAAAACATCTTTACCATATTCCAATTCATAGGTGATGCTTCTAGTCTTATAGGGGAGCTTCCCTTTTTTGCGCACAGGGACAAAGCCAGCACGCAGTTTGTAGGCCAGGGCTGCGCCGAAAATAAATCCCCTGGCCTCGACCCCGACTACGCTATCGATTTTTTCTTTTCGGAATTTCGCGGCCAAAAGATCGATAGATTTGCGCAACGCATCCTTATCTTTGAGGAGCGTCGTGATGTCTTTAAAAATAATCCCCTCTTTAGGGAAATCAGGAATGTCGCGGATATGATTTTTTAAATCACTTTTTCTCAGCGCTTTTTTATTCATGGCCATCTTGGGACGGTGTTGGTGGTTAACCTGAGATTTTATTTTTTAGCTTCTCTTGATTAAGAATTTGACGGATAGTCTTGATGCTCGCGGCCTCTATCTGACGGATGCGTTCGCGCGAGACATTGAGCTCAAGCGCGATTTCAGCGAGCGTACGCGGTTCGTCATCCAAAAGACCATAACGCATCTCAATAATCTTGCGTTCCCGTTCATCGAGCATATTCAGGAACCCCGCAGTGCGCTCTTTATCAAAGAATTTCTCGAGTTCACTATCAGGGGAAGCCACATTTTCGTCTTCGATAACATCGATGACCTGTCCCCCGTCTTCTTGACCGCCAATAGGCGCATCCAGGCTCAACATGCGGGTAACGGCGTTTTTCAGTTCGTTGACGCGCTCGACAGTCAATTTCATCCGTTTAGCAATTTCAGCGAGGCGGGGTTTACGTTTAAGACGATGTGTTAGTTTCTCTACCGTTTTCTTATATTTAAGAATTTCCTCATTCATGTAGACGGGTACGCGAATCATTTTGCCCTGATCAATGATGGCCCGCGACACGCTCTGCTTGATCCACCAAACCGCATACGTGGAAAAACGGTATCCTCTCTTGTGGTCAAACTTCTCGACCCCCTTTATAAGGCCAATATTGCCCTCTTCGATCAGGTCGCTTAAAGGCACGCCGAGATTCACATAACGCTTGGCGATGTTGATAACGAGACGCAGATTGGCCTTGATCATCTGTTCACGCGCCTCTTTATCGCCTTTTTTAATCCTCTTGGATAGTTCGATTTCTTCCGCAGCGGTCAGAAGGGCAATAGGACGCACTTGTTTGAGATAGGCCTTGACTGAGTCAGTCATAGCAATAAAACCTCGCTTACTTCTTCTTATTCTTCCTACCCTGCTTTTTTCCTTTAATCTTTGTGTTCAATGCAGCCTGGGCTGCCGCGAGACGTGCGATGGGCACACGGTAGGGAGAACAGCTCACATAATTCATCCCGACGCGATGACAAAAATCAATCGAGGCGGGATCTCCGCCGTGCTCACCGCAGATGCCCACCTTTAAATCAGGACGCGTCTTGCGGCCCAAAGTAACGGCAGTTGCGATTAGCTGTCCCACGCCTTTCACATCGATACTCTGAAATGGGTCTTCAGGTAAGATGTGCTTCGCGAGATAGTCGGAAAGAAATCCCCCGATATCGTCACGCGAAAAACCGAAACTCATCTGGGTCAGATCATTGGTTCCAAAAGAAAAGAAATCTGTCGCACCAGCGACTGTGTCGGCCACCAAGGCGGCACGTGGTGTCTCAATCATAGTCCCATAAAGATACGGAATCCGGCGGACATTATATTTTTGACACACCTGACCATAAACGACTTCAAAGATCTTCCGTTGGTCTTCGATCTCGCGGACCGTGACCGTGACCGGAATCATAATCTCAGGGCTGACCTTTTTACCTTCACGGTCAAGTTCAACAGCGGCTTCGAGAATGGCCCTAAACTGCATCTCGGTTATCTCCGGATAGGTAATCCCCAGACGCACGCCACGGTGACCCATCATAGGATTAGTTTCATGAAGGACACTGGCCCGTTTTTCTAAATTCTCCATAGAAATACCCAAACTACTCGCCAGGCCTTGGAGCATTTCTGGATTTTGAGGGACGAATTCGTGCAAAGGAGGATCCAATAGGCGGATCGTGACCGGAAATCCGCTCATGGCCGCCAGGGTCTGCTTAATGTCCCTTTTAACATAGGGGAACAATTCATCAAGCGCCCGGCGACGCTCTGCAACGCTGGTCGAGACAATCATCTTGCGCAAGAGAAACAATGGCTCCTGCGAATTCTTGCCGTAAAACATATGCTCGGTACGAAAAAGCCCTATCCCTTCTGCACCAAAGGCCCGAGCCTTGGCGGCATCTTCGGGGGTATCCGCGTTGGTGCGGATCTTCAAGGTGCGCACGGTATCACATATCTTCAAGAATGCGCTGAGATATTCATCCTCTTCGCTCGCATCGATCATGGGCAGGCGATTTTCATAAACAACTCCCTTAGTGCCATTCAAGGTAATCCAGTCGCCTTCGTTAAGTTGACGTCCATCCATCTTCAATGCTTTGCTATGAAGATCGATGGCGATATCCGAACAACCAACCACACAGCACTTACCCCAGCCACGGGCAACAAGGGCCGCATGGGAGGTCATCCCGCCGCGGGCCGTTAAAATCGCCTCTGCCACCCGCATACCATCGACATCCTCAGGATTAGTTTCTTCGCGCACCAAGATTACCTTTTTACCCTGCTTGGCCCAGATCACGGCATCATCTGCGGTAAAGACAACCTGTCCGCTGGCCCCACCCGGGCCTGCGGGTAAACCCTTACCCAATAGATGCGCCTGCTTCTCTTCTTTAGGATCAATAATCGGATGCAACAGTTCATCTAGTTGCGCAGGTGTCACACGGCCAATCGCCTGGGCATTGGTAATCATTTTCTCCTTAACCATGTCAAGGGCCATGCGCACCGCCGCAGGGCCATTACGTTTCCCGACGCGGCACTGGAGCATATACAATTTACCGTCTTCGACAGTAAACTCAATATCCTGCATATCCTTGTAATGACGCTCCAAACGGCAACGAATGCCTTCTAGCTCACGGTACACCTTAGGATTTAATTCCTCCAGTGTCTTTAACTGCTTATTGTGTGTACTCTGGGAATATTGATTGATCGGCGCTGGGGTACGGATACCAGCCACGACATCTTCCCCCTGGGCGTTAACTAAAAACTCACCGTAAAATTTATTCTCCCCATTACCAGGATTACGGGTAAACGCAACGCCCGTTGAGGAATTCTCACCCGTGTTGCCGAATACCATGCTCTGGACGTTAACCGCTGTGCCCCATTCATCAGGAATACCCTCAATACGCCGATAGGATATCGCCCGTTTGCCGTTCCACGAATGGAAGACCGCGCCAATACCACCCCAAAGTTGCTGCATCGGATCGTCTGGAAATTCTTTACCCAACGTCTCTTTAATCTTTGTTTTATATAAGGCGCATAATTGTTTTAAATCAGATGCCTCCAGCTTGGAGTCATCTGTTACCCCCTTGTCTTTCTTGGTCTGCTGTAGGAGCTTGTCCAGTTGCTGGCGGATCCCCTTGCCCTCAGCGGGTTCGATGCCGGCGGCCTTCTCCATAACGACATCCGCGTACATGGTAATGAGGCGTCGGTAGGCATCATAGGCAAACCGCTCACTATTAAACTTCTTGGCCAGACCAGGCAAGGTCTTTTCAGTTAAACCGATATTAAGGACCGTCTCCATCATCCCTGGCATAGAGCGCCGGGCGCCCGAACGCACAGAAAGCAAAAGCGGGTTCTGGGGATCACCAAACTTCTTGCCAATCATCTTCTCAACACTCTTAAGCGCACTATCAACCGCCTTGGTTAACCCCGCAGGATATTTCTTCCCCTGCTGATAAAAATAGATGCAGACATCCGTTGTAATGGTAAAACCCGGAGGTACTGGAAGTCGCAAATTTTTATGACCCGCCATCTCCGCTAGGTTTGCCCCCTTGCCGCCCAAGAGATTCTTCATTTCAGCCTTACCATCTGCCTTCCCATTACCGAACAAATAAACGAATTGCTTGCTCATATTACGTATTCCTTTCTTGTTAATTAGAAGAACGGTGTAAATGACTCTTTGTTAATTCTTAGTATCGTGCATAGTCCAAGTGATCCTTCAGATATACCCGCAAATTATCTACCGGTATACGCTCCTGGCGCATGGTGTCGCGCTCGCGCACCGTGACCTGTCCATCCTCGAGTGACTGGACATCCACGGTCACACAATAAAATGTGCCCACCTCATCCTGACGCCGGTATAATCTCCCGATCGCTGCGGTATCATCGTAAACACAGACAAGTTCTTTTTGTAAGTCATTCTTGATCCGACGGGCCATGGCCACAATGTCGTTATTTTTCTTAAGGAGCGGTAAGACCGCCACTTTAATCGGCGCTAATTGCTTGCTGAATTTTAAAACGACGCGGGTCTGGTCTTTGACCGTTTCTTCATGATAGGCATCTACTAAAAATGCCAGCGCAGCTCGGTCCACCCCGCCGGAAGGCTCAATGATGTGCGGATAGAATTTCTCGCCGGTTATTTGGTCATGATACTGCAAGTCAACACCAGAGAATTGGCTGTGTTGCCTTAAGTCGTAATCACTACGATTAGCGATTCCCTCCAATTCAGACCAGCCAAATGGAAAATGGTATTCAATGTCTGTACAGGCAGCGGCGTAGTGCGCAAGCTCATTATCGGCGTGTTTACGTAACTGAAGGTTTTGTTTACGGATGCCCAGATCGATATACCATTGTAGGCGATCGTCAATCCATTCTTGATGGCACGCGGGTGCCTCGTCTTTAGTCGTAAAATATTCAATCTCCATTTGTTCGAATTCACGCATACGAAACGTAAAGTTACCGGTCGTCACCTCATTGCGGAAGGCCTTGCCTATTTGAGCAATACCCCATGGAAGCCGACGGCGAGTCACGTCGAAGACATTTTTAAAATTAACGAAAATACCTTGGGCGGTTTCCGGACGAAGATAAGTGAGACTACCGCCGTCTTCTACCGCGCCATAATTAGTCTTAAACATTAAATTAAATGGTCGACCTTCGGTAAAGTCTTTGCCCCCACAGCTGGGGCATTTACCGTCTTTTATATGATCGACACGGACACGATGTTTACATTGCCGACAGTCGACTAAGATATCATTGAAGTTGTGAACGTGACCCGAGGCCTCCCAGGTCTTAGAGTGCATCAGGATGCTGGCATCGAGACCAACCACATCGTCACGCCGATGGACAATAGACTTCCACCAGGCCGCCTTGACATTCATCTTTAGTTCGATGCCCAATGGACCGTAATCCCAAGCGCTCCCTAGCCCACCATAAATTTCCGAAGAGGGGAATATGAATCCCCTGCGCTTGCATAGGGAAACGACCTTTTCCATTAAATTGTTTTCTGTCCCACCGTGCGGGATGCCAGACGGGGCAGGCGAGCTAGAATCTGCAACTTTTGACATAGAAGAATTATTTTAGCCAAAAGCGCCCCAAAAAGCAAAAGATTTCTTACCCACCGTTCCCAAATAACATTAATATGTTATTCTATAATTTTAAAATGATGCAGGCGAGCGTGGTGGCGATAGGCAGCATCGATAATCTATCTTTCTATTGGTCTTTTCCTTGACTTATGGAATTATGGAAGACCAACCCCAACTTAGCTTTAAACATTTCAGAGGAAGTT
>SBBO01000003.1 GCA_005239675.1 Planctomycetales bacterium | reverse complement strand
AGGACTTTCTACTTCATTAATTGCCTTTTCCCATAACTCCCGTGCCTGCTCATAACGGCCCTCTTCGAAAAGACGAATGGCAGCAGCGTTGGAGCCAACAGGGGTGACGGGAATATCTTGTGGGATATCCGCTTCCTGTGCCCTGGGCTGATTTACACTCCAGAGAAGAACACACACCACCCCAAAAAGGTTCAACGATAATCGCCATCTATAATTATTGAAATGAAACATGGGTAATAATAAATGAGGTCGAAACATCGATACGGTGAATGCAAATAGAAATAATATAAAAATATTTTATTTAATTATAGATATTATATCTGCTTCCCTCATTTTCTCAAAGATATTCTAAAAAATATTTTCTCAAAAATATTTCTTCTGCGTCTTCAACGAAAACAGGCATTGCTTCGACAGGTAACATTGGCATGGAACAAATAGCGATTCTTGGCGATCCATCGATAGATAAAAGGGCCAACGACACTCATGCCGGGTAGATACACGATGGGGATCAATGGATAAAGCATGGGCAGACTAAAACACAGTCGACGAAATGCCACAAACCCGCCATACAATGTTCCGTCAGGCTCAATCAAATGAAGCTGGCTTAAGGCGGCATCTTTAGCAAGCAACGGATGTAAGATGCGAGGGTCTTCCAGCTTCTGGAAGTCCACGGGTTTTAGGACATCAAAGAGATCCATGATCTTTAACTGAGCCAGGCTATGAATGCAAAATCGGCAATTGCCATCATAAACGATTTGGCGCCGGTTAGCCGACTGATGGTAACGACGTTGGCGTTCAATCCAGCCAACCACAGCATCCGGATGGATGAACAATAAAAGCTGCGGCGGAAAGAGAAAAAAGAAAATAGCCGGCACATCGAGCGTCAGCAAAAGACAGATATGAAAAAACGTCCCCAGGTAGATCGCTGAGATTCTCGTCCGCGGCCAGAATAAAAGAAATGGCAGGAGAAATTCCATCATAAAGATAAAGATCCCCGCCCAATAACATAGTAGCGGATGGGCAACCAGAAACTCTCGCAGTAAAAAATATTTGGTTGATCCCTCATGAGGAGAAAGCATAAGATAATACAGCGGGTTATCGGATAGCCAATTCCCGTACGGATAAATTTTATACAAAGCGGTAAAAAAGAATATCGTTACAATCTTAATTTGTAGCAATCGCTGGATAAAAAATGGCCGACGGATTTTGTAGGCATCGGTCCTGTTACGCCTTAATGCGTCCATAGAAAAATAATCCCCCGGATAGGCCGTTAGGCACAAAAGATAAACCGTCACCAACAGTAAATCCCATGCCAAAGACGATCCGATATAGAAATCATTAAGTGCATAAAAATAAATAAGACTGCTGAGCATGACAATGCCACTGGCCTGAGTGAATAGTCCTATCAAAAAGAAAAACCAACTGAAGATCAATAATACCGTAAAGAGAATCACCACCCCATCGGGACTTTTGGCAATAAACTCCAGAAATCCTGGCGTGAAAAAGTTTGTATTGTGGGTCCTAAATGCACCGGCTAGGTAATGTTCGTGTAAATGGAAAAAGGAAGGGAACACATGTAGGCCCGTTGCGATCGCCGCAGCTACCCGAAAAAGAGCAAGGCCAATAGATGGACGCTCTTCCAAGAATAACAATCGCCAGAAGTTCATGGTTTCGCTTGCACTTTCGGAAGAATCTTCCCGCAGTGGTAAATTAATTTCTCGCGATACACGTAACGACTTGTCGTTAAAGAAGGATATACGCGCAGCGTCACGACAAAATCGTCAAACTCTGGCATGCGCCGGTACATCGTGTAGCAAAAAGACGGGGCATTGCTTAGATCGCCTATCTCGCCAAGTACCCCGCGATGAACGTTGTCATAAAAAAACGTGCGGGTCAAATAAATGTCGTGTGGGTCCAATTCAAACGCCTCTTCATTCTTAATGCCTAATACTCGATGGTGTCCGAAGGCACTATTGACATTATAAAACATGATGGGGCCGGCAGGCGGGAAAAGAAATTTGTTCCCCTCGAGGGTAAGCGTAGGATTGCGGAATGCGCCCCTTAGAAACGGCTCTAGAAGAAAAGACCGGGTGTTATAATAAAAAAATAAAAAAAGCCAGATAACGACAAAATAGTTAATGAAACAATCACGCAATCTTTGCTCTTTGGCAAAATTAACAATGAGAATCGGTGGGATGGTCAGCGTGTAAATCCGAAAGGCGGGAAATAAAAATATTAAAATAGCCCATACAGTAAAAAAGACCAATAATCCTAGAATTTGGCAAAAGGAAATGGGCATGTCATCGAATGTCATTCTCGGAAAAAACTTCAGCGGTAAAGATCTCTATCTTTGTTTGAGGATCTTTCCAGCTGTCAGGCGCAAGACCGGCCTTCTGAGAAGAAAGCTGTCTCAAAAACTCTTCCTTGGTCCATCCGGTATCGGTTGCAACCTGCGGTAGAAAGACGCCTTGATATAAAGGGCCTTGACTGAGGATGACACCGTGTTTTCCTAGGACAATCTCAGCAATATCTTGAATCTCTCTGGGCTTTGACAGAACGGATATCTCCACCTCAAGTTGATTTAGTTCTTCCGGGCGGACCGGCGTAAAGCGATGGTCCTGGGTTGCAGCGGCCATAGCCATGTTGCGGACCGTTTGATATAATGGCCCACGGCCGATAATGTTGCCGATACATCCACGTAATTGCTTTCTTCGGTCATGAATAGTGACAAATGCCCCATCATCGCGGATAAGCCGCGCATCGGATTCCTCAAATTCGATGACTTTCCCCGTCCGAACATATTCTTCCATAGTCTGTCGGGCAATTGCCAAGAGACGCTTTTTCTGCAGTAATGTCAATGCGTCAAGAGAGGCTGTCTGCGTCGCTGCCCTATCCTCGAGGCGAGAAGGGGTGGTAGACAAATGATCGTATATAACAATCGAGGTGTACCCTACTACCCGCTCGCGGTCACCGGTCACATCCCCTGAATTGGCGTAACGAAGCACCTCGACATCCTTGAATTTCCTGTGCTGGGCATACAAGAGGGCGGCCGTCGTTGGCACAAATCCACACATCTCTATGACGGTACGACTCTGGCATTGATCCCAAATGGTCCGGGCATCAAAGGCTTCAATAGCATGAATAGCTGCGGCATCCATCACGCGGGCCTTACTATCAGGATGATAATGAGACAAATCCGTACTGACAACGATCAATACATCCTCACGATCACCGATAATTTTATTCAAACTGATGGCAAACTTCTCCAACAACGCAAACGAGGGCTGCCCCATGATAATCGGCACAATTTTAAAATTCTGAAAAATTTTTTGCAGGAAAGGAATCTCGACCTCAAGAGAATGCTCTTGTTCAAAGACCTGGGAGGAAAATGAAAACTTTGCGTCTTCTTGGATAAGTCTTTGGGCGAATTCCTGATCAACGTCGACAATCCCTAGCGGCGTCTGGAACCCTCCCTGTGGCCACACGCTGATGCCATCGAACCCATGATAATGACTCGGCGCCAGGATAACGACCGTTCGATAAGGATTATGACTGGCTGCCTTAAATCCATAAGCGGCAACTGCCCCTGAGTACAGGTAACCAGCATGGGGGACAATCACGACGTGCGCACGCTTATCTGTAGCCTTAAGGTCTGCTTTCTTTAGAAAATCATCGATCTCATCCGATAATTTCTTCGGATCCGCGGTATAAAACTGACCGCTAACATTAGGCCGCTTGATATTCGTATCTGAGTAGCCCATGGACGTTAGGCATAGTAATATAACTAATGTTAAAGTAATGGGTGCATTCATTGGCGTTCATGCCGTGCGCAATACTCATCTAGACTAAAAAAAACTGTTTTTTCATAGTGCAGGTACAAAAATCCTACGATCAACGCAAGGGCGATGTCAAAGACTAACACCACCGGCAAGGGAAAAGAGATGTCCCCAAAACAACCGCACTCATCAATAGGTAAATGCCGTGCTAAGGCTTGCGCCACAACCACAACAAATGAAAAGAGCATCCCCATAACCGCGACCAGTGTCCATCGCAGCCACAGGCCCAGCGCAAGGAAGACCCCTAAGAAGAATTCAATCCATGGCCAACCCCTGGCAACAATCTCTTCTCCCCACGACGGCAATATGGCGTAACTCTCAATGATGAAAAGAAAATTCTGGTAGGGACTGATCAGTTTTTCAAATCCCGAAAAAATAAATAGGCACCCTAGTGCCATGCGTACCAAGAAATACAAGTTACTATTGAATCGTAGCCAGCAAGGACCCAAGTTCCGACTCCAGGAGCTTTGATCCAACGACCATTTTATCGTTCACATAATACGTTGGAGTGCTTTTAACGCCACGCCTGTTTCCCTCATCACGATTCTGCGCGATGAAGCTATCGATAGATGCGTCCTTAAGACACGCCCCCAGACGATCTACATCTAACCCGACATCTTGGGCGATGAGCATAAACGCTGGCGTTGCATCCACGAGACGGCTCCAATTGGCCTGGCGCTCAATTAGTCGATCGTGAAATGGCCAAAATTTCTCCTGGCGCGCGGCGCATTCTGCGTAACGGGCCGACACAAAGCCATGACGATGGCTCGGTAGCGGAAAATATTTCAATTCCAAGCGGATTACCGTTGGGTGTTCCGTCATCAATTGCGCCAGATACCGCGCCCCCAGCGCACAGGCAGGACATTCGAAATCAATGAATTCTGTGATCTGAATGGGGGCTCGAGGATTTCCCTTAACCCGTGCCGCAACGGCTGTCCACCGAGAAGACGCAAAAAGTTTTGGTAGGAACTTTGCTATCAGGACAATGGTTACAGCACAGATAACGACTACTATCGTGATCGTTAATCTGGATTGTCGAGACATAGCAACCATGGGCTGTGACTAGCTAGTGTCCGATTAAGACTTAAAACGCCCTTTTATCCTCAAGGCCTGATTGAGTAGTTGAAATTTCCAAATCCAAACGCCGGTTAAGGCAATAGCGGGTAACACAATGAATTTAACAGTGATCTGAAACTCCTTGACTTGCCCCAAGGGGGAATACACGTAACACATTAAGACCAAACCGAGGATGATATGGATCCAGCGTAAAAGAACACGCAGTTTAGCCTCGTTCAAATTTCTTATCCTCTAGATTATTGACGGTACTTCAATTCCGTGCCATCTTTAGGACAATAAATAATGTCTTCCGTGTGAGCTGCACCGCAGACTGGACAAAACTTCTTCTGCATCTTTTCTCCAACAAGCATGCCACCGGCCGTACCGATCGCACCACCGATCGCAGCCCCGGCAACTCCATGACCGCTCTGGTGGCCAATAATACCACCCAGGGTCGCAGCCCCTAACCCCCCTACGGTTGCTGCCTTTTGCGTTGTTGTACAACCACTGATCATTAAAACTATAACTACCATCGATGCTGTCTTATGCATATCCACCTCACTTGTAATAACTATTTGTAAAATTAGTGTCCGGATAACACCTTAATGAATCCATCTTTGTAATCTTGTTTGACTTTAAGCAATAATTCTTTAGCTGATTCTTTGTCCTCGAGTTTTCCAATGCACATCTGATACCACGTCGTACCATCCTTATGGGTACGCGTATCAACGTGGGCGGGGTATCCTTTCTGTTCGGCCTCTTTCACCGCCTTATCGGCATATGATTTTTTCTTAAAGGCAGCAGCTTGAATTGTATAAACTTTTCCATTGCCTGGACTGCTGGAAGGGGCGGCTCCCAATAAACCGGATGCAGCAGAGGCACCACTGGTCTTACTGGCTGCAATATTCGAGTCTGGAACGGCCACAGCAGGCACAGGATCCTGAACAGCAACGCCCAAGACATCTGGCTTCAATGCTGGCATCTGAACAACAAGACTGGATTTCGAATCTTGTCTCTCGGTATCAACAAATTCGTAATCGACCTCTCCTATCACAGCATCTTTCTCGGGGAATATCTCGCTTAAAGGGATTGTTTCATTATTGCGTTCATAATTGAAAGCGATTAATACCGTTAACACAATTCCCCCCAAGAGCGCCCATACCAACCATGATCTTTTCATTATTCTCCATCTCCTATGTTAAGAATCAACTACTCTAATGCCTCGTCTTGGTCCCCTCTCTACTTGATTCTCCCGCAGGAGATCCTTTTGGAGATTCTTCCAATAATGGAATAAAATCTCGCTTCTTACGATCGATACCTCTAACATACCAACCAAAGGTGTTCCCTTGAGCTGCCACCAGCAATCCCAACTTGCGTGTCGCTGGCTCAAGGATCAATACCCCTAGATAGCGATGAAGCATAATAACATAACGCCCTCCAGGAATCCAGCGAATTTGAGCAATGGTCAACTCACCGCCCCGGTAAGAGTGTCGGGGCATGTCACTGATACGTGGTTCGCGGGATATCTTCAATAGACGGTTGCGAAACCATCGATTGGGCACGTAATACAGATAATCATCCTTATCTATCCCAAGATGCTGCCCCTCATCAGAGACAAACACATCAATTGTCCGACCCTGTCTAAACACAAATTCATCCGTTTTAAAATCAAGGTCAATACCGCGTAGGCGTAAGTTGCTAATAGGAATCTGTGATTGATCACGAGGAATCTTGGTCACAAACTCTGGCTGCAATGAAAGTAAAGGTATGCGAAAGACATTCACCTCAAAAGGATAGGTATGAACAGAGGTATCTTTTACTGCCGTCTGCAGATAGTATAGATTTTCTCCACTGCGATCCCAATACAATGAAGAGAGTCGGCGCCTCAAGGCCTCAATAGGCCTTTTTTTATTTGTTGGGATGTCGTAGACATAAATACTATTGTGCACAGCATACATCGACCAACGCGCAATTTCATAACAAAAACGACGGCTGTCTGGTGACCAGCGGATGCCGCTAACACTACCACTCCATTGGGCCGTAGGTCCTATCATTTCTAACGAGTCAATGTGTTCTAATTGCGCATGTGTCTTGCGGTCTAGGAGATAGATGGCGCGGGTCGTTACCACCAACAGATACTTACCATCCGGAGAAAAATGATACTCCTTAATTGGATCGGATGCGACCAGGACATCCTGCTTCTCCTTACCGTTAATCTGGATACTGCGCAATTGATTGCCATCAATAAAATAAAGACGAAGGTCGTCGCGAACCCATGAGGTGTCTGCTAAGAAGTCTTGGGGGATCTCCAGGGCCGGTTGAGGATATCGATAATTGACCCAAAAGAAAAGACAAACAACGACCAATAGAAATATCTGACCGATGGCAACGAGTACACCTAAAATATTCTTAAAGGCTGGCGATAAAATCTTTTTAAAACTTACCTCTTGTACCTTCAGAAGAAGAAAGAGCAATGCACTGCCTACAATCAAACTGACAAAAGCCCACAGCAATGTCTCAAAGTAATGACTTAATTGTTGAATCAGTTTAACGATGTATGCGGAATCGATCATTGTCTCAATGGCAGGGTAATAAATGTATCAAGAAAAACCCCATCACACTTAGGGCGTGATGGGGTGCCATAGATGGGCCATGCAACTATTCAACAGGAATCAAGATTGTTTGTCCAACGCGAAGCTTATTGGGATCTTTAATTCGATCTTTATTCAATTCATATAAATATTTCCAACGATGGCCAGCCCCCAGTTGTTCTTTGGCGATCTTGGAGAGGAAATCATTCTTTTGTACCACATATTCCCGCGTGGATACCTTAACCTGTGTTTCGACGCTTTCCTGCTCCTCCACCACTATTTTGCCATCCTGAACTTCCTCGCCTTCACTATATTGAACAGCCTCGGGACCGGGCATAAGGACCTCTTCTACTTCTGCGACCATAAACTGGGCATTGCGGTCTTTTTGCATGCCGACCAAATCTGTGATCGGTGCGACGGCATCCAGCTTGCCCCGGCTGATAATCTTGATACGTTCTTCAGCAATGCCATTATCCAACAGAAACTGCTGGACTGCTTCCCCGCGTTTCTTGCCAAGCTTGAGATTATATTCAACCGAACCGCGCACATCACAATTTCCCGTAAGCAAAATATCTGCCCCTGGATTGCGTTGCAGCGCCTTAACCGCTGACTGCAAAATCGGCAAGTGATCATCGCGCAATTCGGCCTTATTATAATCAAAGTAAATCTTAACGTTCTTGATAATCCGCTTGATCAAAAGAGAGGGTTTGACTCCGGGAGTAATGGGCTCGTCATCCTGGGCCTTGTAATCATAGATAACCTTATACACATAAAGATAGCCACGATTCCCCCATGGGCGCATCGTGCCGGGTTCACTAGGCATCCACCAATAACCACCGCGTTGTGGATCTTTAACAGGGCCAGGCTTCGCATCCGTTGGCCACCATTCGAATTCCTTTTGCGTCTCATCTATCTCCAACTGACGGCGCTCTTCTCGTGCAGCCTTGTCCCATGCCCTCCCTGCCTGAGGAAAAATGCCACAAAGAAAAAAGACAATAAACACAATCTTTATGCCTAATTGTCGTGAAGATCCCGGAACCATATGTCTTCCTCCTGTGAGATTACAGAGTCGCGCCTGCCTCTATTATTTACGCGTCATGCTAAATGCCACGATTACCCTGCGGCCTTTGCAATTCTCTGGCAACGATTTGTTCGGCCTCAAACCAATCTTGGAGGTCGCAACCGTTGGCCCATCCTCTCTTCTCAAAAAGCTCATAGGCCTTTTTCTCAATCCTCTGACGCAGTGTTGACTCATCGATCGTGGCAATATTCTTTTTAGTGATGGAGGAAGGGGAAGGTGTCTTAAAATTTGCTTCTGGTAAATAACGTTTGGCTGAGACACCTCTACGTATGCCCAGCGAAGAAATAGATCTCTGTGTTGATTTTGCAGCCATCACTTGCTCCTTTCTATATATCTCTAATATTCGTTGATATTATCTCCTGATTCTGAACATATCATAACATTATATTTCGTCTTGTCCAGCATCTCGTTCAAGCATTACTATGCATTACTATGTTAGACTACATCAGTTTACGTAGGACAGTCTGCAAAATACCGCCATTACGAAAATAATCGATGGCAACCGGGGTGTCGAGCCGGACCGTTGCCTGAAATTCCCTACATGCGCCCGATGGACCCCGGGCAACGACGCGAATATCCTGACGCGGTTTCAGGGTGTTATCAATTCCTCGGAAATCAAAAATTTCATCACCTTTTAAATTCAATGACTCAACCGAATCACCGCTTTTAAATTCTAAAGGTAAAATGCCCATGCCGGCAAGGTTGCTGCGATGGATGCGTTCAAAGCTCTCAGCCAATACGACCTTAACCCCCAACAACGCTGCCCCCTTGGCCGCCCAGTCACGACTAGAACCAGTGCCGTATTCTTTGCCGGCCAAGACGATTAGCGGTGTATTCTGCTGTTTGTATCTCATTGCCGCGTCATAGATACTCATCTTTTCCATGGATGGAAAATGGATCGTCCATGACCCCTCCGTCCCTGGCGCCAATAGATTGCGTAAACGTATATTCGCAAAGGTACCGCGCGTCATCACCTGATCATTGCCCCGACGGGAACCGTAACTATTAAAATCGGCGGGCTTAACACCAAGGCTGATCAGATGCTGACCTGCTGGACTCTGCGAGGAAATCGCCCCAGCCGGCGAGATATGGTCTGTCGTGATCGAATCCCCCACCAAGACTAAGACGCGCGCATCCCGTATCTCTCTTATCGTTCCAACCTCTTGGGACATCCCAAGGAAAAATGGTGGTTCCTGAATATAAGTGCTGCGAGAATCCCAACGATAGAGATTGGAACGGATGGGGTCGATCGCATTCCAATTTTTATTACCTTTACTAACATTACGGTAGCGCTTGCGAAAGGCATCGGCGACAACAAATTTTTTGACAAGGCCGTTGATTTCTTCGGGCGTCGGCCAGAGGTCTCTTAAATAAACCGCTTCCCCTTCTCGGTCATAACCAAGCGGATCTTTTGTTAAATCAATATTCACCGTTCCGGCCAAGGCGTATGCTATAACCAGTGCAGGGCTGGCCAGATAGTTTGCCCTGGTGTCAGGATTAATTCGTCCCTCAAAATTGCGGTTGCCGCTCAAGACACTGACCGCGACCAGATTGCCCTCATGGATTGCCTTAACCACATGGTCCGGTAAAGGCCCGCTATTACCGATGCACGTAGTGCAGCCGTATCCGATGATATGAAATTTTAATTTCTCTAAATAGGCTAGCAAACCACAACTACGTAAATATTCCTCGACCGCCTGCGAGCCTGGCGCGAAACTGGTCTTGACATAATCTTTAACATCTAGGCCGCGTTCCACCGCCTTCTTAGCCAACAGGCCCGCGCCAATAAGAACAGAAGGATTAGAAGTATTGGTGCAGCTGGTCAGTGCGGCAATGACAACCGAGCCGTGTGTAATGATGGAGCCCTCCTTGACCGCGACTGTTCTACCCACAGCCTCCGGGCTCAATCCAAAACCGCGCTCCTTGACCGGCGCGACTAAAAGGCGCTGAAAACCCCGCTGGACATTGGCGAGCGACACACGATCCTGCGGACGCTTGGGTCCGGCCAGACTAGATTCTACAGTTGCTAAATCTAATTCCAAGGTGCTCGTGAAAATCAAATCATTATCTTTCCCGCTATAAAACATCCCCTGTTCTTTCATGTAGCGTTCAATCAAATCAACTTGATGTCGTGATCGTCCGGTCAGTCGATAATAACGCAGTGTCTCTTCATCAACAGGGAACAAGCCAATCGTCGCGCCATATTCAGGGGCCATGTTGGAAACCGTCGCCCGATCCGGGAGACTTAACGACGTCATCCCGTCCCCGTAAAATTCAACGAATTTATCGACAACTCCTCTCTGACGTAAAATCTGGGTCACCGTCAAGACTAAATCCGTCGCCGTTACTCCTTCCTTAAGCTGTCCAGTCAGTTTAAAGCCGACCACCTCTGGCATGAGCATATAAATCGGTTCACCCAGCATGACCGCCTCCGCTTCAATACCACCCACCCCCCAGCCTAAGATCCCTAAACCATTAATCATCGTTGTGTGGCTGTCGGTCCCTACAAGACTGTCAGGATAAAGGACGGTGGTCCTCCCTGCCTTTGTTTTCAAGACACCTTGCGCCAGATATTCAAGATTAACCTGATGGACAATCCCAGTTGCCGGTGGAACCACGCGAAAATTTTTAAAGGCCTTTTGCCCCCACTTAAGGAATTGATACCGTTCTTTGTTCCGTTTAAATTCCATCGCGACATTTTTATTGAACGCGCTCCTGGCGCCAAAGGCATCGACCTGAACCGAATGGTCGACAACAAGATCACATGGTACCTGCGGATTAATTTTATCAATACGACCGCCAAGGCGTTTCATGGCGGTGCGCATCGCGGCCAAGTCCACGACACACGGAACGCCAGTAAAATCCTGCAGAATAACCCGTCCGGGCTTGAAGGCAATTTCCTTAGGGTCCCCAGAGAGCGTAGACCATGCCAAGAGAGTTTCTATGTCCCGAAGGGTAATCTGATAATTGTCATAACGACGCAGAACGCTTTCCAGGAGGATTTTAATGGAAAATGGCAAACGCCACGGATCCCCCATCCCTAGGCGAGCTAATTTCTCCAGAGAGAAGATGGCATACATCCCATGGGACGTCTTAAAGGTCTTTTGAACAACTTTTGGACTAAACGATTTATCCATAATGAGTCTCTTTGCCGCGGCCAATTGAGTAGGTTGTATTATATAAAATTCCTTTAATAAGTCAACTCATTGCTCTACCGTGTTCTACCGTGTTGCTCTACGGATAAAAATACTTGCAATTACAAAAAATATCATTATATTAAATTTGTACCGTATTAAATAAAAGTCAGTTATTAAATTAATCAGGAGATGCTATGCCCCACATCGTCTGTGAACCATGTGTGAAATGCCGATACACGGATTGCGTTACCGTTTGTCCGGTGGACTGTTTCCATGAAGACAAAGAAATGCTCGTCATTGATCCAGAGGTCTGCATTGACTGCGGCGCCTGCATCCCTGAATGCCCGGTCCAGGCGATCTACGTGGAAGAAGACGTCCCGGAAAAATGGAAAAGCTACGTAGATCTCAACAAAGATAAATCTAAAGATCTGCCGGTTATCACAGATAAAAAAGAACCGCTGGCGCCAAGGCCTAACGTATAAAAGGTCCTGCGCGACTCATATCGCATGGGTCCCCACGGATCCTCCATCCCCACACCCTCTAAAGAGATAAGCGTATGTGGTTTTTTATGAATACCTGTTATGGCCTTAGCTTGTTTACCCTAGTCCTACTCCTGATTGGTTTGGCCCAAAGCTTTGTGCACTTTCCAGTCTTCAAGGCCGGACACCTGACATTCATGCTCTTGACCAGCATCGTGTATCTATTGACCGAGACGCTGATTATATTTTTTTTCGTTGGTACCGGTGTCAGCATCAAAGAATACACCCAGACACACCAATTAAGCCCCGAGTACCATCGGCGTTCTCTTGCCATTAAATATCGTGTCTACCCACCTCTTCTTCTCAATATCCTTTTAATGATGATCGTCTTTGTCTTGGTAGGAGCGGCAGACACCCATCGACTACCCGTTGGCGTCTATCAACTGATCTTCATGGGCACGCTTATCCATTTTTTAAAAACCAAAATCACGGTGCACCGATCTTTTCGTGATAACACCCGGATTATCCTGGATATGGCAGGAATTAAATAGCAGACTCCAACATGTATTATATCGCAAAGATTGCCCAGGCAACTGGATTGACCATCATCCTTATTGGTTTCTTAAGAGATTTTCCCCGTTTGATGAATCCAAAGATATTGGGGACAGGGATCATGTTTTTTCTATTGGGTTGGATTGTGCAACGCTTTATGCTTAAATATTAAAATACGCATGAGGACAATTCTTAAATTTGATACTGGTGCTGATGGTTTTAAGGCAATGATTTATGTCTTGGTGTTTACCGCCATCGTTGTCCTTATTACTGGCAGCGTCTTTCTCATCATCACCTTTTGAGGAAAGTGATACGATGCGCCCGTTTAAAATTATTGAATCGATGAAGAAAAGATATAACCTGCGCTCTACTAACGAACTATGGATCATTATGTTCGTCTTTTCTCTGGCCGGCATGGCCACGGTATGGATCAGGAAACCGGTGTTCCATCTTTTAGGTATCGCGGATACAACGCCATGGCTGGTAAGGCTCCTGGCATGGTTGGTGATCGTGGTACCCTTCTATCAAATCAATCTTCTGGTGTTCGGATTTCTATTGGGAAAATTTTATTTCTTCTGGGAAAAAGAAAAGAGGTTTTGGAGGTTTGTGTGTAGGGTGCGTCAAAACACGTAGAGCATCACATAGACAAGGACGCCAGTGACTGAGACATACAACCACACCGGCAAAAGCCAACGGGTAATGCGCACATGCCGTATGAAATCCCCGCGCAGGGCATAATAGACAGCCGCGAGGCAAAAGGGCACGATCATAATTGCAAGCGGTGTGTGCGTCCCTAAGATGCCAAAATACACAATACGCGCGATCCCCTGCCCCTCATAACGGGTCAGACCCACCGTTGTCAGGTGATATGTCAAATAAGAAATCAGGAATAAAAGCGAAGTGGCGAGGGCTGTCAACATAAATCTTTTATGCACAACACTTTTGCCATGCCGGATAGCCCACCAGCCCAATAACAACAAAATGCCTGCGATTAGATTCAAAGATGCATTAAGTGTCGGCAAATGAATAGTCATCATGGTCTAGAAGTAAATATCGAGTACAATAGCCACAAACAATAGGGGAAGATACAGGACCGTTGCCCTTAATAGATTTCTAGCATCCGCAACCGATTTGGTTAAAGTCAACCGCTGTCCTGCCCAACAGAGCGCCATCCCCGCCACCGCGGCGCCCACCGCATAAATCCCGCCGGATAAACCGATAATGGTTGGCACCAGCGATACCAACAGTAAAAGCCAGGAAAACATTACAATCTGCGCGAATGTCCTTTTCCCATCCGGCTCAATTGTCGGTAACATCTTAAACCCAGCGCGTTTATAATCGTCTTTTAATATCCAGGCGATTGAATAGAAATGTGGATGCTGCCATAAAAATAAGATCAAAAATAAGATTCCGGCGGAAAAATTCAAGTGTCCCGTCGCCGCGGCCCATCCCCCCAAAGGCGGTATTGCCCCCGGGAACGCCCCAATCGTTGTATTAAGCCAGCTTACCCTCTTCATCGGCGTATAGACCATAATGTATAAAAATGCAGTCAATAAACTTAAGAAGGCGGTTAAGATATTGACCTTAACGTACAGAATAAAAACTCCAACCAAGGTCAGGATGATACCGAAGTTGAGGGCATGGGCGGGCGGGATAATCCCAGCAGGGACCGGACGATGACGCGTACGCAGCATCTTGGCGTCAAACTCGCGTTCTAAATAATGATTGAGGGCGCTTGATCCTCCGCAGGTTAAGGTCACCCCTAAGAGCAAATACAAAAACCTTGACCAAGAATGGATCCCCTGGCTTCCTAGAAAAAATCCTAAGGCAGATGTAACCACCACCAGAGAAATGATCCGCGGCTTGGTCAATTCTAGGTAAGGGGCAATCAACGATTTCCCTGAGGCTAGAGTCATAACGCTAAGGCCTTCTTTAAATCACCAGAGGATAGCGGGGCAACGCGCAAAAAAAGCAGGACAAAAACGCCCAACGTTGCCGCCCCTGTCATCACATGGGTGCTGGTGATGTATGCCGATTTCTGTGAAAGTACCGTCGCTACCCCCAAAGCTATCTGCCCAACAACAAGGATATTGAGCATATTCATCGTCTGCATAATCGTCTTATCTGGGCCCCGATCACGTCGTGCGATGATATTCAAAAAAATAACCATCGAGGCAATAACGAGGCTTCCCAGCCGGTGCACAAAATGAATGACCACCTGAGCCATGCTCACCATAGGCAAATCATGTTCAAAGCGCCAACCATTAATATGGCGTAGCATCGTCTCATTAAAAGGCGGCAGCCAATATCCGCCCATCGTCGGAAAGTCAGGAATCGCCAAGCCAGAACCTGTATGGCGCATTAGGGCCCCTAGGATAAGTTGTAGATAAATCAGCACCCCAAGAAAGAGTGTTGCCTTAAGAAACAAAGGTGGGGCATGATCGGGTGCCAATTCTCGTCTCTGTCGCTCCAGAGATAAACTATAGGCGATAATGATCGTCAAGACAAAAAAGGTCTGAGCTAGCACGGCATGGGCGACTGAAATCGGGGTGGGCAATAAAAACAAAACTGTTAATCCTCCCAAGGCTCCCTGCAAGACAACAATCCCCAAGACAGCAATCCCCAACCAACGTAGCCACCTCCTTTTTTCCTTGACCCCAAGCCAGATAGTCAGGCACAGGACCAACAATCCCACGGCTGCCGCGACCATGCGGTGTCCATGTTCATAAAAAATACCTCCCACCATAGGCGGGAACAAGGTCCCGTAGGATAATGGCCAGTCCGGAACAGCCAACCCCGAGCCAGTACTAGTAACCATTCCTCCAGCAAAGATCAAGAAAAGCGTTGCACCGCAGGTTAGCTTAGCAAATTGTCTTAAACCTCTAGACAAGTCAAATATTACCGGATCCCTTTTACTCACTTTCATCAAGAGCCCCAGAAGTCATCTGCCCCCTGCCCTTCCCCTGCAGGGGCGGCCTGTTCACTAAGCCATTGATCAAATTCTTTCTGGGTGTGAATGGTCAGAAATCCCTTCATCCGATAATGGCCCAGGCCACATAACTGGGCGCAGGCTATCTCAGACTGGCCTGTTTTGGTAGGAATAAACCAGGTTGGAATGCTCATCCCAGGGATAATATCCTGCTTGACGCGCATGGTATTCAAAGAGAAAGAGTGCATAACATCCCGTGAGGTCAAATAAATAACTGCAGGGCGTCCTATGGGAAGATGGAGCTGGTTAATGGTATGTATATCGTCTTTGCTATAAGGATCGCTAGGATCTAACCCTAAAGGATTAGCTTGTTTATCCAAAAATTTTATATCTGTTTTTCCAAAAATGCCGTCAGGACCCGGGTAATGGATATTCCAGGCAAATTGTTCCGCCACGACCCTTACCTCCACGATGTCTCTGCGATTGGGAAATGCATTGACCTGTTTGGCCCAGAAAGGAATAGAAAAACCGACCAATAAAATTATCTCCGCGATAATGACCCCGATTTCAATAATCGATGAGACATGGGTCTGCGTCCCATGGTAATTGGCCGCAATATCTTTCTTGCGGCGGAACCGCCATAAGACAACAACAAAATAAATTCCCCATCCCACCCCTAAAATCAGCATCAACAGATGAACCAAATAGATCATCATGTCTATTTCATGGCCATGGGCTGAGGCAACGATGGGCAGATTTAATAATTTAATGAGATCCATCTTCTTCTAACGAGGTTGATCCAATCAGCCGTGTCCTCTGATAGATGCTGAAAAAAAACTTGGCAAATAAACCCAAGACGACCAAGACAACCGCCAGTAAAAACATCACTCCATAACGCAGGCTGACATTGGCTAGGTCATCAGATGGCCCGCCAAAACAGACGCTGCAGGCACAGGCACCCCCCACCCATACAAACGTTAAACTTAGCCAACTTAATATAATCATTATGATCATTGTGCTTTGTTGAAAAATATTTTTATTCCTGGGCACCGGCGTAGAAATAAACAAAGCCCTGGCATTGTTTTGGTTTTCATTGAGAATTATTCCTTAACCCTGCGGATGAAGAGGAATTCATACACGCCCAGACCAATCGCCACCATAAACGCAGCGCATGCAGTCATAAGATACCCCACCCTAGGCTCAGAGGCATATTGCCTGATAGCCCAGCATGCGAAACAAATGCTGCACAACGCTGCCGCATTGATAAAGACAATATGGAAATCCCTAAGAGACATAGGTTGTCCCCTGCGGCAGGTTGAAATACGACGCGTAAATCAACAGCATTAAAGAAAGAAAGAAAAAAACCACAAACCCCAAGAGGACAAAGATTGCCTTTTTTTCAGAAATAAGATGCATAAAAAAACACGCGACCAAAGAACCTTTGACCATGGCAATCGAGAGGGCCACCATAACGGCAACGGCGAGACCAAACTGCAAATAACTGATGGCGACCGTTACTATGGTTAAGATCAACAATGCCACAAAGACCTTCCAATACTTTCGGACTTCCTGTTTAATATCGTGCGCCTGGCTCATTTTTTTATAAAAGATAGAGCGTGGGAAATAGAAATATCCACACCAAGTCCACAAAATGCCAATAAATGCCCGCGATCTCAATACGGTTAACAAATCGCTCTGGTTCTGCCTGCCACATCCTGGCCCCTGGCCCCCAGAAATAGCCGTTCACAACGATCCCGCCGATAACGTGGAGGGCGTGTAGGGCCGTTAATGTAAAATAAATCGCCAAAAAGGTGCTTGTCTTAGGATACAGGTGGTGCTCAAACTTGGCCCCATACTCAATGGCCTTGACGATCAAAAAGACAAAGGCTAACAGTATCGTGAGGCCTAAATTGAGTTTGAATTTACCGAATTTATTTTCTTTCAATGCCGCCCAGGAAAAAACCATAGTGACGCTTGAGGCAATCAAGACCACGGTATTAAACGCACCGATAGGGACGTTTAATATGGAAGACCCATGCGGCCAATGGGGTGCGCCGGTGCGCAATAACACATAAGCGGAGAAAAGGGCTCCAAAGAGCATCACCTCAGAGGATAAAAATAACCAAATGCCGAGCTTGGCGTTAAAAAGGCCTGTGTCCGGCCGCTCTTTGACAATGTACGGCATGAGTTCCATAAATATCACTCTTCGTTCTGTGGGGTAAAATCTTTAGCAGCGCCTGGCACGCTGTATTCATACGGCCCCCGATGCACGGTGGGGACCTTGACAAAATTGCCATGCCCCGGAGGCGTCGGTGTGGCCCATTCCAACGTCGTTGCCTCCCAAGGGTTATCCGAGGACACTTTCCGACCATTAAACATGCTCCACAAAAGATTAATAATAAACGGTAGTTGGGCAAGCGCCAAAATCCAAGCACACATCGAGATCATTTTATGCAGCGGCAACACCCCCTGGGCAAACGTATACTGCTCGCCTCCATCATAAAGCCGACGAGAAACACCAGCGAGCCCCTGGGCGAACATCGGGATAAAAATGCAATTCATCATAAAAAATGATGGCCAGAAATGGATATGCCCAAGGAGATTGTTTAGATGTCGACCCGTGACTTTAGGAAACCAGTGATAAATTCCGGCAAAAATAGCAAAGATGGTTCCTGGGGCCACAATATAATGGAAATGTGCAATGACATAATACGTATCATGCAAATAGATATCCGGTGCCGACAGTCCTAAGGGCAACCCTGTCAGGCCCCCTATACCAAACATCGGCAAAAAGGCCAAGGTAAAGAGCATAGGGACATTAAAACGAATCGAGCCTCCCCACAGCGAAAGAAAAAGGCAAGTAAGTATAATAACCGACGGGATAGAGATAATCATGGTCGTTGCCTGAAAAAATGCGCTGATCGTTGTACCCATTCCCGTCAGATACATATGATGTGCCCAAACGATAAACGACATAAATCCAATAAACACAACCGAATATACCATCGAACGATAGCCCCAAAGTGGTTTGCGGATATTATTAGCAATGATCTCAGCAATGATGCCCATGGCCGGCAGGATCAGCACATAAACCTCTGGGTGTCCCAAAAACCAAAACAGATGCTGCCAGAGAAGAACACTCCCCCCGCCGCTGACCTGTAGCGGCTCACCACTTACCACCAATCCGCTAGGGAGAAAGAAGCTTGTATGAGCGACGCGGTCTAAGAGCTGCATAACAGCCGCCGCCTCCAGGGGTGGGAATGCCAATAATAAAAGAAATGCCGTCACCAGCTGTGACCAGACAAAAAACGGTAGGCGCATGAATGTCATCCCCGGGGCGCGTAGTTGAATCACCGTTGCAATAAAATTAATAGCGCCCAGCAAGGATGAGTTGATGAGAAAGAACATACCAATAATCCAGAAGGTCTGGCCAAGCGAGGCAATATTGGCCAAAGGTGAATAAGAGGTCCAACCAGAACTCGCCGCTCCGCCTGGCAAAAAGAAACTTACCAGCATGACAACGCCACCCACGAAAAACAACCAATAGCTGATCATGTTCAATTTAGGAAAGGCCATATCAGGGGCGCCAATTTGCAATGGGACAATATAATTGCCAAAGGCCCCGAATACTAACGGCACAATACCCAAAAAAACCATGATCGTGCCGTGCATGGCCCCCAGCTCATTGTAGAATTCCGGGAGCATAATCCCACCCGGGGCGCGGCCCTCTCCTAGAAATTTTCCAATAAAAGGAATCGGTTCTCCTGGATACGCCAATTGCCAACGCATCAAAAGCATTAGACAAAATCCGAATAGGAGAAAAAAAAGTGCGGTAATACCATACTGCAGGCCAATTATCTTGTGGTCGGTCGCGAAGATATATTTGCGCCAAAAACCCAATTGAGAAAGGCTTGGGTGATGGCCTGAAGGGGTGTGGTGCGTCATGGATTAGAAATTTATTTTTCCGAGGATGGCTTGGAAAACGTAAAATCAACTGTCTGCATCTGCGTGTCAGCCACGGTGACGCTCGATGTCTTAATCCCTAGCTTCTCGTGCCAAGCCTCGATCTCATAGGTACCCGGCGGTAAATTGTCGATCGTGAACTTGCCATCTATTTTGGTCACCGCAAAATACGGATGAGACATAACCGAGGCCCAGGCCACCATCCAGGGATGGACATCACATTTAAACGCAAACATAAATTCAGGCTTGTCAAAAACCTTGATTGCCTCGGTCCGGAATTTCGGCATGGCCAGATTGAATTCTGGATTCACCTTACTCATGGCATGAACGTTATGGAGCGTACCATCCGGATTTAAGATTTTAAGTGGCTGTCCCACCATAACACCAAAGACATGGGGATCGTACATACACCCCTGTTGGCCTAAGACAACCGGATCAGTAGGGGCCGTATAAGGCTTGTTAGCGAGCCCACCCTTGACATAGACAAAGACATTGGCCATGGTGTCTCCCTCCCCCAAGATGAGGGTTTGGGGAAAAACGGATTCTTTATGCTTTTCCAAGCACAACGGATCCGCATCCATTTTAATCTCCTTAAATTTAGGGACTGCCCCTTCATATTTGACAACCCCCGAAATAGAGGCGGCGTAGGCGGGGACAAGGAACAACGTTACAATAAAAATGCTAAGGACGCTACTTACAATTCGATGCATCAACAATTCCTCCTCTTACAAATTACAAATATAATAAAAAACAATCTACTATAGAAACCCATCTTTGTCAAACCTATTCGGGAAACCTATTACGGAAAATGCGATTCACCACATCTTTTCTTTAATCTGATCCAGCTCTTCTGGGGCCATCGAGTAACTATGCTCCTTGTCCGGAAAGTGTCCTTTTCTTACGTCATCGCAAAAACGACT
This sequence comes from Planctomycetales bacterium, assembly GCA_005239675.1. Taxonomy (GTDB): domain Bacteria; phylum Omnitrophota; class Gorgyraeia; order Zapsychrales; family Zapsychraceae; genus UBA10015. Next base: position 3,114 of record SBBO01000003.1, on the reverse strand, counting down.
AATGCCTTGTGTCATCACCTCAGCGACCTCGGCATAGCGTTTCACGAATTTCGGCGTGAAAAGATCAAACAACCCTAATAAATCGTGAGTGACTAAAACCTGACCGTCACAATCTTTGCCTGCGCCGATACCGATCGTTGGAATCTTAATCTGCCGGGTAATCATTGCAGCCAAAGGTGCTGGGACACACTCTAAGACAAGACTAAAAACCCCCTTCTTTTCCAATGCCAGCGCATGTTCCAAAATTTTCTGTGCTGAAGCGGCGCTCTTCCCCTGAACCTTAAACCCTCCCATGCGCTCGGCAGTCTGAGGGGTCAAGCCGACGTGGCCCATCACGGGGATGCCAGCACGCGCGCAATCTGCCACCACCTCCAGACACCGATCAAACCATTCAAACTTCACTGCATCACAACCAGCCTCCTTGATAAATCGTATCGCATTGGCAACTGCCTGAGACGGATCCTTTTGGTAGGACTCAAAAGGCATGTCACCAACAAGAAACGCCCTTTTAACCGCCCGGCGCACTGCCTTAGCGTGATGCAGCATCTCAGCCATGGTCACCTCTGCGGTTGACTCCAACCCCAAGACCACGTTTGCCAATGAATCACCAACTAAAACAATGTCCACCCCACAACGGTCAATCAATGTTGCCAAGGAATAATCGTAAGCGGTAAGGACAACAATCTTTTCCTTCCTACGTTTTTTTTCTTGGATTTGACAAATCGTTACGCGCTCGTTCATTCTGTATCTAGGAGTTAGACTATTTAGGATGGATGATGATCTTATCTGCCGTGATCTTAGAATTGGGGATAATAATCTTTTTCTTGTCATCGGTCATGATGATCGTACTAAAAATCTGGATCTCTAAAACTCTCCCGAAGGCCCCACCTGCCTCCACAACATCCCCGATCTTAAAGGGCCGGAAAAGGATCATCATAACCCCCGCAGCGAAATTAGATAGCGATCCCTGAAGGGCCAGACCAACGGCCAGCCCCGCCGCGCCAATGACCGCCAGAAAGGAATTTGTTTCAATACCAATCTTATTGAGGGCGGCGATCCCCACAAAGACTAGAATCGCGCAATAACAAATGTTTTCGGCAAAAGCGGCCAGGGTAGCGTCGATCTTCGATTTCAATAACACCCGTTTCAACAAATTGGAGACTACCTTCGCCACCCATTTACCAATAATCAAAATCAGGATGGCGGCAATTAAATTCATCCCATACGCAATCAAATGCCCATAAAGTTTATCAAATGTTTCTTGCATAACTCCCTCCATCCTTTTCACCCTCCCATCTTCCTCCGGCGCATGATAGGTATCGACAACTAAACAAAATTTCACCCCACAACTAATGCATTCAAAATAATGCTCAATATAATCGGGCCACGGCCCCTTCTCGGATAGTTCAGAAAAACTACCAGATGGCAATGAGCTGGCCGAGTAATATCCATAATTATTTTATCAGCGAGATTAACACGTATTACCCCTAAGCGCCTTTGTCATTTCCCCCAGCGTTCTAATCTCAATAATTCCTCGCAGATCAGTGCATTCTTGAAGATGGATGACTAGAATAGGAGCCCATCTCACTTGTCCTCAACCATAAAGTTGAAGTCGTGCGTGCCCACGACATCTTGAGGCGGTTTAAACGTAAAGATTTTAGCTGTTTCCTCATCCTGTTGAACCAGTCGGATGGTAACGGTAGGGGGCTGAAAATACTCACCGCTGGTGCGCTGGATAATGACACGAAGGGCATTGTCTCCCTTGCGCAGACCACCCTGAAGCAAACCAGAAGAGCTGATGTCTGCGGCGACGCTTTGCTTTACGTCGTTGACATATACCTGCGTCGCGTAGCCATAGGAGAAGATATCAAGCATGCCCACGACATCAGGTTTCTCGATAGGTGCAGGCGCCTCCAGGACTCTCCCGTCAATCGCCAGCTTAGCAGGAAGTTCATTTGGTCTGAATTCTGTTAGGGTACCATCCTCCTTATACTTGAGGTCTCCCACATTCGCCAGGCCATGATATCTCCAATCTCCTTTCTCATTGATAAATTCAATGAAGGTAAAAGTAACACGCGGTTTGTTGGTCGCATCGCGCTCCTTCGAATCGTCTACGTACACAAGACCGGCCGTTGGTCCCTCCTGAATAACTTTGACAAAAGTTTTAACGCCAAGATCCGGGAAATGAGTGGCCATCGTTTTGAGCCTTTCTCCGGTAAAATCTATGTTCGAAAAAACATGATTATTCTTGACGCTACCAAACCAATGGCAGAACTGAGTCTCTCAATGAGCCCCAAATCTCCCGCTTTGCAAGCTTGCACAAAATCAAAACATGCCTTCTCGAGATCATGCCTCAGATCATCCTGAGCCTCGCTAGTGCAGACCCCGAGAAAGGTGATCGGGATAGCGGCACAAATCCAGTTACTCATTAAACGCATCATATACCTTGCCTCTCGATAAAAATTTCCTCTGTCATTCTGAAATATTTTTAAAGGTTTATTCTGTTTTTCCTCTTAGGCCTGCAATCTCCTTGTCTAAAAAAAGCAGATTTTTTTCTTGTGTTCCGGCAACATTGATCAAATCAAGAATAGACTTAAACAAACTTTCCTCCTCATGCTGCTCCTCGACATACCATTGCAGGAAATGAAAAGTTGCGTAATCTTTCGAGCTAAACGTTAATTCAACCAGTTCATTAATCGATTCAGTGACGCCTCTTTCCTGCTCTAAAGATAACTCAAAGACATCTTTAATCGATTTATACGTCTCTTTTGGTTCCTTGATGTCCTGAATTAAGGCATGCCCACCAGTTTCATTGATGTATCTGACCAACTTGAGCATATGCTGCCTCTCTTCATCCGACTGGGCATAAAAGAAGGACGCCGATCCTCTTAACCCTTGTGTCTCGCACCAGCTTGCCATGGATAAATAAGAATTAGAGGCGTGGGCCTCCTTGATAATCTGACTATTGAGGGCTTGTTCTATTTTCTTTGATAACATATCGTTCTCCTTTCTCACCGCAGTAGCGGTGAGAAATCCCTACGCTTTGATTCATCCAGAACTATCAATTTCTCCTGGATGAATCAGTAGGGATAATGTTTACACCCAACCGCTAGT
>SBBO01000021.1 GCA_005239675.1 Planctomycetales bacterium | reverse complement strand
CTACCTTAAACGTAAACCTTTTAACCCGAACGGGAAAAGGTTTACGTAATTACTAGAAAAGAAACAAGGACCCCAAAAAGGATTCTTTTTGGGGTTATGACTGTCGCACTTTTTGCGAAATCGTAAGAGGTTGCCTCGGCGCTTCGCGCCTCGGCATGATATTTCCCCGCTATAAACCAAGCATTTTTGAGGGTTGAATTGTTATTATTGAGAGATAAAGGGCTTTACAGGTTTAATCCATGTAGCGATGGATGGCGTAGCGAATGACGGATGGCGGGATCTCAGTAACAATTTTGACCTGTCCAATTTTTTGCGCGAGGACAAATCGGTTTTTGCCCCCCTTAAACTTTTTGTCATGCCTCATGACGGCAATGATATCAGCCACCGATAACCCTTTAATCTTTTGCGGTAGACCAATATCAGAAAGCAAACGATTAAGGGCGTCCAAATCTTTATTTCCTAACATCCCGCGCTGATAGGAAATTGCTGCAGCGACCCGCATCCCTAAGGCCACGGCCTCTCCATGATGATAACGCCGATAGTCGCCGGCGGCCTCAATTGCGTGGCCTACGGTGTGTCCAAAGTTTAAAATAGTACGGATCCCTTGTGTCTCTCTCTCGTCTTTAGTGACAATGGCAGTCTTGATCCGGCTACACTGGATAACCACCGATTCCAAGACCCCAAGACGGCGCTCGATCAGCTCTTGGTAGTGCCTGGCGATGTCGGTAAACAATTTGGAATCAGCAATCATGCCATACTTAACTGCCTCGGCCAAGCCATTACGCATCTGTCGCTTGTCCAATGTCGCTAACACGGCCACATCGCTCCAGACGATCCTCGGCTGATAAAAGGCGCCAACCAGATTTTTGCCTGCAACTAGATCAATGGCCGTCTTGCCACCAATGGCTGAATCGATCTGCGCCAAGAAAGTGGTTGGCACTTGAATGTAGGGGACGCCTCTCTTATATACGGCAGCGACATACCCTGCGAGGTCGCCAATAACGCCTCCCCCAAATGCTACGATAAAGGACTGTCTCCCACAATCATAGCAGGCGATTCTTTCGATCAGAGAAAAGGCTGTCTTGACCGACTTACTTTGTTCCCCATCAGGAACTTCAAAGAATTTAACACAGAAGCCATTCTCTTTAAGACTGCTCGCCAAGGCCGCTCCATGATGCCGCCGGATGACACGACTCGTAATAATCAAGGCGTCGCGTCCAATATTGAGGCCTTTGAGCGCCTGACCTAGTCGCGGCAAGATATGCTGACCAATGACGATACGATACGAGTTTTCTTTTAAGGCAACATTGACTATCTTCATTAGAAATCGAATCCTAGACTGGCCCCCAGCAGTTGAACAACCCCGAAGACCACCGTATCAAGCGCCCCGACAGAAACCAATACGGCCACGATCAAAATCCCATAACGCTCCAGACGGCTATAGACGGCAGTGCATCGATCCGGCAGCAACCCCATCACCACCCTAGAACCATCCAATGGCGGGATGGGCAACATATTAAATACCGCCAACAATAAATTGATAAATACCGCAACCTCGGCTAGATGATCGATGGCCGCAACCTCTACCACCCGTGCCAGTTGACTAAAGGCAAATGCTAAAAAAATATTCAGCAGCGGCCCCGCCAACGCCACCCATATCATATCTCTTTTAGGATTATTCAATCTCCAAAAATTAACGGGGATGGGTTTAGCCCAGCCAAAGACGAACGTATTCATGCCCAGCAAACGCAAGACAATCAAAATTCCTGGCACAAAGATTGTCCCCACGGGATCGATATGCTTAACGGGGTTAAGTGTCAATCGCCCCGCCAGCTTAGCTGTTGGGTCTCCCAAACGGTTTGCGACCCAGCCATGGGCATATTCATGCAGCACAACGGCGCTGGACAAGACGACAACCAGACTGAAGGCATCAATCAGCATTGCTTCGACAAACGGCGTTGCCCAATGAGGGCTTTTTATAAGACTAATTGAATCTTGGAGATAAAGATGACAGGCTGCTGGGACTGGGTCCCAACTTGCGCATCTAAAGTTCCATCGATCGTGACCACATAACCGACGAAGTCTCTTAGGATCGACTTAAGACCGCGGATATAGTAGACGGGCGCGCTGACTTGACTGGGCCTATCAGTAGATTCAGAGCTCTGTTGGGCAGAACGAGGCTTCACGGTGACCAATTTATACGATAAACCACGATCAGGCGATGGCGTACATGGCTTTAGATATCCTAAGGCCGAAATTATCTTTGACTGTTCATTGGGAGAAGCCACAGCCGTGGCTGGTGGCGCCTGGGGCGTGACGGACACAATAGGAACGGATGCTTCTTGCGCCTGGGCCATGAGGTTGTCTTGACGAAGATGATAGGTACTGACGTCCTCAGATTTGAATTTTAAGAGCGATTCGGCAACCCATCCACTCGCCTGTTCTGACGGTTGGATTGTATACCACCCTTCTTTCTTAGCGACGATGCGCACCCGCGCACCTTTTTCTAGTTGACTGATGATGCTCGATTCGATGCTGGCCTTAGCGCGAACATTCACGCGATCAGCGGTGATCTCGCCTTCCAGATCGCTCAGGGGATGGACATACTTATCACTGACATACAGATGCGTCCGTAAAGGCAATTGAATCTTATACCAGCCAAAATTCTTGTCGAGGACGAGCACCTCTTCGCCACTTTCCAGCATGCACAACCTTTCAAAGTTCTGGCTTTGTCCAGCACGGACGTTGACACGGTTAGCTATCGATTGTGCAACAAAAGGGAAAAATTCCTCGGCAGTTAAGGCAGGGACATCAACGCAGTAGATGATGGCAAAAACTGCAAAAATTAGTCTCACTTTCATGGCACCCTTGCTTGCACTTCATCAGACTTAATCTGATGAGGTGCTAGGCCTTTTTTGCTGTTGCCTTTACTGGCGCTGCTGCCTTGGTTGCTGGGGCAGTGGCTGCTGCTGGGGCCGTTGCCCCAATAGCTGCGGCGCCTTCTTCTTTCTTCTTGGCCTTAGACGTCTTGACCTTAAGGATCTTTGTCTTGGGCAGGGCTGTCACGCAGCGATTTTCATCCCAAAGACCTTTCTTCATCAGGTCTTTGATCCGTTCAATCCTCGTTAATACAGTGCGTTGCTGGGTCGTGGACGAATCAATTTTTAAAGAAGGATGGAGCGACATCTCATAGTCTCCTTATGACACAATCATTATAGGACTTTTTTAATTTATGGAAGAATTCAGTGGCCTCATCTTTGAACGCAAACTTCCCCACACACACAATGGAATGATTGCCTTTCGGCAGGACAAATATGGGGTAGCCTCTTTTCTCTAAACGTTTAGCTTCTTTCTGGGCGTTTTCTCTTTCTTTAAATGAAGCTACCTGAATAGTAAAGGTGCCAAGCGCTGGGTGTTGCTTTGCCTGCGTCTTCGATACGACCAAAGACACAGACTCAGGCACCACCTCCATGCCCCCAGGAAGCCTCTCATCAGGGGACGGGCCTTGAGTCGTAACTTTCTTTTGGTCAGGGGTGATCTCCTGAAAGACCTTGAGATCGGGCCGCTCGGGGGTAACGGGCAATGCCGCGGCATTGGTCTGGCCGTTCGTCTTATCCTCTAGGACGCTACGGACGATGCGCTTTCCGCGCTCCACCCCAAATGAAAAGAACAGGACCACGACCATGATAGCAACGATCGCTAAGACAATAGTATTTTCTACTGAAAGTGTCAAGTCTTTTAATAGGTAGCGGGGCGGCGCAACCCGTGCATAACGACCCCGTAGAAATGGAAATAATTCAAATTGTGTATTCTCGCAAGACATAGTATCGGTTATTATATGTTTATTTATTTCCAGAACTCAAGTAATTTCTAAATTTTTTATAATGGGTGCATGCCATGAATGCCTCGACCACGCGCGGGTCAAATTGGGTGCCGCTATGGACCCGCAACTCTTTCATAGCCTCATCGACGGACAACCGCGTCTTATAGGGACGTTCGCGCGTCATTGCCTCGAAGGCATCAATCACGGCCACGATGCGTGCGCCGATGGGGATATGTTCTCGCCTTAGTCCCGATGGATATCCTGTCCCATCATAGTGCTCTCGACGGTACAAGATAATCGGTAACACTGGTCGCAGGAAATCAACCGGCCTGATCAGTTCAGCGCTACGCGTCGGGTGCTCGCGGATGACCTTAAATTCCTCGGATGTCAACTGGCTTGTCTTGGCCAGGATATTATAAGGGACATCAATTACCCCTGCATCACGCAGCACGCTCGCATAATACAAATTATTGATCTCCTCTTGGCTTACGGCCAAATTCTCGGCTAAGGTCTTCACAATCTTAAAATACACCGGCGTATGGGACGATGTCAGCGCGGCATTCCCTTGACGCCTAAGGAGATCCCCAATGAAACGGATGCTACCCAAAATGATCTTTTGTTGCTCTTCACACAATTGGATATTCTTAATAGCGGTAACCGATTGCTCAGCGACGACTCCTAATATTTCTTTGTCAAACTCGCCAAAGGCAGGTGCGCGTCTTTGACGTTGGACAACGATTGCTCCTATGTTTTCATCTGCCACCAAGGGAAGCCCTAAAAAATGTGATTCTAGTACGGCATATCCCTTGGTCACTCTTTTTTCCTTGACGGATATCTTTCCAAGGTCCTTTTTCTTATCAAGAAAGATATTAATTTTATTGTTAAAGATGGCAATCGAAAGAATTTTCTTACGATGGCGATCCAAGAGATAAATACTGGAGGAATCCGCCGCAATGAACTGGCAGACCAGGCGAGTTAATCGCAGGGTCAATTCTCGCACGTTATACGTGGAATTGACCAGCCGGTAAATCATGTGTACTGCTGAAAGGGTCTGTTTATACCTTTTGATAAGGGTCGAATAACTTTTTATGCTCATCAAGGGCGAACCTATCTGTCATAGAAGCAATGTAATTGCCAATCAGCTCGTAGTGCTCGATATCGGTGTACTGCCTGTCCCTTTGATAGACTGAATACGGCAATTGTGTCGGATTTTCCTTATAGACCTCAAAGAGGTCATGGATAATGCGCTTGGCCTTATCGGTCATGCGTACAACGCGGTAGTGATGATAAAGCTTTTTGTTCAATAACTGCTGTAAATGTTCCCGCTCCTGTCGAATCGTAGGACTAAAATCGATCACAGAATTCTGTGGGTGCTGCAGATTATAGTCCTTGACTTGACTGGAAGAGCGAAATTGAAACTTCTTAAGCTGCTCGGCAGAATTGACCAGCAAGTCCTTCATCTGAATATCGATCAAGGCCTTGACAATTTGATACTTAAACATCGGATGATCCTTGGTCTCCAGCGCCGGATCGACACGGCTGTAAGCCTTGGCCCAAAGCGTGTTGATGCATAGGTCATCTTCGCTTATATAGCCGGAGGTGATGCCATCATCGATGTCGTGCGAAAGATACGCAAGCGAATCTGCGATATCAACGGCCAGCGCCTCGAGGGTCTGACCTTTGTCGACATACTCACCGATGATACCGGGGCGGTCATAAACGGTGCGGTGTTTAAGGATCCCCACCAAGACCTCTTCGGTTAGATTCAACCCATCAAAATTGGGGTAACGTTTCTCGTATCGGGTGACAATTTCAAAACTACGCACATTATGATTAAATCCCGGGACGTTCGCGGCGAGCATGATCTCGTTGAGCGCCCCTTCTCCTGCATGACCAAAGGGTGGGTGTCCCAGGTCATGGGCTAGAGCGACCGCCTCGATTAAGTCTTCATTGAGCTGCAGCGCCCGACCGATAGTCCGGGCAATCTGCGCTACTTCGACTGTGTGCGTCAGGCGTGTACGGTAATAATCGCCTTCGAAAATAACAAACACCTGTGTTTTATATTCAAGCTTACGAAAGGCCTCGCAATGGACAATGCGGTCGCGGTCGCGCTGGTAGCAGGTACGGATATCGTGAGGCGGCTCCTCGTATATCCTTCCAGCCGTGTCCCGGCTTTTCATGGCATACGGCGCCAGGATCTTCTCTTCAATGGTCTCAAAGTCTTCTCGTGTGCGCACGGCGCAATCCCTCATACAGGGCCCGCAAGGACTGAGACAGGACTTTGGTGTGGGCCGTGACGGGCATAAAATTGACATCCCCCTTCCATCGCGGCACCAAATGAATATGAAGATGTCCGGGAAAACCAGCCCCTGCGACACGGCCAAGATTAATGCCGATGTTATATCCTTGAGACTTCAACGTCTGTGACAGGAGTGTCTTTGTCGTCAACATAAGATCAAATAAATCTTTACGCTCATCACAGCTAAGACGATCAAAATCCCCAACGTGGCGGTTTGTGACAATCAAAAGGTGGCCATTGTTATACGGATAAATGTTCAGGACCGCATAGGCGTGCGCAGAACGCATAATCACGTAATTCTGTTTGTCCTTTTTTTGTTTAAAAATCCTACAAAAGACACAGCCCCGCGTCTTCTTGAGGATATTGGTTATATAGGTAACCCGCCAGGGCGCCCAAAGTTTGTCCATAACTATTTTTTAAGTTTGATGATCTCGCCTTTAATGCAGCCAGATTTTACTTCCAGGATGCCGTAGGAACAAAAGGGGGCACGAACCAGATCATTGGGGCTGCCAGGATTAAAATATAAAATTCCATCCATCACCTCGTTAAACGGCTGATGCGAGTGGCCAAAGACGACTGCTTGTACATTATCGCCCTTAAATTCACCTTGAACAACCTCCCAAGATCTTTTTGGTGATCCTTCCCCATGGCACAGACCAATGGTTACCCCCTCTAAATTGAATATTTTCCGTCGTGGCAATATCCGTCGAATATCGGCCCCATCCATATTGCCGTAAACACCCTTGACCTCCTTTATCCGACGCAGCAACTCTAAGTCTTGGAGGCTGCAAAAATCCCCCGCATGAATAATCAAATCTGTTTTCTTAAAGTCCTCAAGCACCTCTAAAGGAATGTTCAGAGAATGCGTATCTGCCAAGACACCAATCCTCATCTTCTATCGGGCAATGGAGGGTTTGTTAAAAAGAGTTAATAAGGTGTTGATTTCTTTTTCGCTCCATATCCAAAATCTTTCCTGCATGGCCCGCAGCCGGGCATTCTCATCGAGGGTCTTCATAAAAATCAAAAGACAGCGCTGCGGCTTCTGGATATCTTTGCGAGACTCTTCCAGAAGGGTGTTGATCTCTGCCTCGCTTACATTTTTATCTTTAACGGCAATGAGCCACACATCATCGATCGTGGATGCCTTAATCATATCCAAAGAGCAATCCTGGGTTTGTGTCTTAGGTAACGCCACGATCTCACGGAAAAGCGGCAGCTTGTATTTACGGCCATTGAGATCAAAGGCCTCATGATCAAAGCAATGCAAGAGCTCAATAATCCTAGAGGACAAATCCTTACAGGTATTGATCTTGAAGCCTTCCATCAGCCGACAAAACTCCTTCTGGAATTGTTCGCGGCGTCTTTCCGGCTCCAAATTAATATATCTCAAGCGCTCTTGAAAGACGTATTTCGTCCAATATTTGAATAATTTATCACGGAAATAATAAAAATTGCCATTTTTCGCGATGAACCCTGCCTCCATCAAGCGATTGATTTTACTATTAACCTGGGCCTTCCCTAACCCCAGCGCTGCGCAGACTTCCTCTGTCTTGTGGCAATCATTGGCTAATGCCATTAAGACAGCTGTCATGATGCGGCTGCTCTTGATACTAGCCAGTTCTCCTACAATCAGCTCGAAATGCCGACTAATCGCGCCCCAACGGTTAAAGATCACGTTCTCCGCGGCCTTAGCCAAAAGGGGAATAAAAATCTCACGCTGTTGATGCACCATGCTCAGGCGTACCAATTCAACGCAGATAAGATGCAGATATAACGGATACCCTGCTGTAAAATCGACTAGGAAATCCTGCAACGATCCGTTTATTTCAATTTGCTGCAATGCGGTTTCAATGAATTGACGGCTGGTGTGCGGGTCAAATGGCTCCAGGGCAACAACCTCAAAATTACCAAAAAGTAAAAACAATTTCTCGGAAAGAATCTTCTTGGCTGTTGCTGGACAGGAGCTCGCAACCACATATAGGCATCTTTTCTGCGTCATGATTTTCTTGCCAAGATGCTGAAAAACATTAGGCACCGGAAATTCTTCCAGATGTTGAAATTCATCCAAGATAAGGACACAGAAACGGCCCGTTTCGTTGGTGAAGATCTCCGGTAACGCCAGGAGTCCCAAGAAACACGTGCTCATTTTCTTGGCCTGATAGTCTTTATAAATTTTACGAATCACCTGAACCGTGTGGGGAATGGAATCCTTCGTCGTCTCCAAGAGGAGATCCACATCTTCATGCGCCGGCAGCTGTTGACTTATCGAATAATTATATAAAAGTCGACCGGTGAACTTTTCCAAAAAGAGTCGGAAGTCTTTATTTTCGATATCCAGATAAATGGTGGTTACGTTCTCTTCATCGAGATTAGAGAGAAAATGGTGGAGGAGCGCCGTCTTGCCGATATAACGATTGCCCAGGATGGCGATATTTTGCCGATATCCTTCTTTAATATCTAGGACCCGTTTTTTCAGCAACTCCAGGGTGGCGGTACGGCCAAAAAAATCTTGTCTCGAGTCATTCATCACATCAAGCAGTCATTGACCCCAAAATGGTTGAACCTTAGATCGTATTCCTTAAAGATGCCATTGTATATTTGATATCCGTTTAGGGCAAGTAATAAAGGGGGTTGTCTTCCAACGCCCTTTTGCGAATTTCAAAATGCAAAGAGGGCGTATCGCCCGCTCCTGAGAGCCGGGCAATATCCTGCCCCTGACGGACCAAGTCATTCAACCGTACCAAGAGACGATCGTTGCGTGCATAAACAGAATAAAGTTCATCTGCGTGGTCCAGGATCACCGTATATCCATAACCGGTGAGATAATCAGCAAAGACAACGTGTCCACGGTGTGCCGCCTGGACCGCAGCCCCCGGCTGGGCCTGGATATCGATTCCTTTATTAAAATAATCGCCTTTACGTTCATGGAAATATCCAACTAATTTTCCGCGAACCGGCCAGACAAAACTACTATCTCTGCCCTCCTTGTCCGGTGTGATCTCTTTAGTGGAATGGACGCCTGGGATAAAAACAAGCTGGTTCTCCTCAATGCGGGCAATGTTGAAGATACGGTTCGAACGAACGATTTCATCCATCGTCACATCATAGGCCTTGGCAATACGCCAAAGGGTATCCCCTGCCTTGACTTTGTGGTAAATGCCGGGTCGGCCCTTTTCAGGAAAACCAGTCGTCAAATAATCATGCTTGACCCCAACACCAGCACAACCCGCGATGGATAACATCAATGTTATCCAAGAAAAATATTTTATGCTTGCCTTATATACCTTAAACATAACTATATAAAGCGAGGGACGGGAATCGAACCCGCGTATTAAGCTTGGGAAGCTTACATTCTGCCATTGAATTACCCTCGCACGCCTAAAGTGATCACCGATCACTACCCCTTATTTCCCTTACTATATTCCTCGCCGCTTCTTTGACATGAGAGGCCTGACAGATGGCACGACAGACAGCGAAACGTTCGACGCCAATAGCCCGTAACGTTGCAATCTGTTTTAATCCAATGCCGCCGATGGCAAAAATGGGAATTGAGACCTTGTGCACGACCTTCTCAAGGAAATTCAGGTCAAGGGGGAAGCGTTCGGGCTTTGTTGGTGTCTTAAAGACAGAGCCGAACCCAATGTAATCCGCACCCACGTCCTGCGCCTCTCTTGCCTGTTCCAATGTCTGGCAGGATATGCCAATCAGGGCCTTCGCACCGATAATCCGGCGGGCCTCTCTAATAGGCATATCCTCTTGTCCTAGATGAACGCCTTCGGCCTTGGCGGCTAACGCCAAATCAACACGATCATTCATGATGAGCGGTACCCGGTGCCGGACAATCGATGCGATATGTTGAAAACAGCCCAACAAATCACGGGCATTGCCCACCTTATCACGCAACTGGATAAGATCAACGCCAGCACCAATTGCCTGTACAGCGATTTTAAAGAGCTGATCATCGGTATTGACCTGACGATCTAAGATAAGGTAAAGTCTAGCTTCCTGTAATAATTTTTTTTTCCAGCGCATACATCCGATAACGTAACCCTTTGAAGTCCTCAGCAACGAGATTATGCCTTAACTTGGCGCATTCCTCCAAGACCCGGATCGACTCTTTGACCCTCTGACTATTGGCATAAAAAATATCCTCTATCTTGCGGCGTGCCAATTCGCTGTCGAGTGTGTTCCTGCCAACATCGCCTTCTACCTGACGGGCCTCCACTAACTTCTCTAAATTTATTTTTACGGCTGCCGCTGTCAGCTGATGACGCATCGTCTTAAAGGCCCTAGTCCATTGCTTTTTGTTATGAATGAACCGACAGATATCTTCACAGATACGCAAGCCTTCTTTGGCACGGTTCAAATTAGCATCCATGACACGGTACAATGCCTGATCTTTCATGCGCTGCCTTTGCCCTGCGCAAGAGCCCCCCGCAAGATTCTTTCGATAATCTTCGTCGAGGAATACCCGGGGATATATCGGATATATTCCACCTTGCCGCCATAACGACAGACCGTATCGGCACCAGCTATCTCTTTGCCCTTCCAATCGGCACCCTTGATCAGGACATCTGGCCTTAAAGCAGCAATCAGTTTTTGTGGTGTCGCCTCATCAAATATTGTTACGCCATCAACACACGCCAAGGCAGCCAATATGAGAGAACGCGCCTTTTGGGGCACAATGGGACGCCCAGGGCCCTTAATCATCTTGACCGAACGGTCACTATTAAGTCCCACGATAAGAATCCGATCGCGCCCCTTAGCCCTCTCTAGATAACACACATGGCCAAGATGAAGGATATCAAAGCAGCCATTGGTAAAAGCGATGATTTTCTCTTGCTGGCGCCAGCGGATGATCCTACGCTGCAGTGTCCTTACCCCAAGAATCTTTTCGTTCGTCCTCATATGATGATTACTTAAGCCACGATATTTTCTTCAACCAATTCACAGATGGTATGCGCGATGCACAGGTGCGATTCCTGGATCCTTGGCGTCTCGACAGAGGGCACCACCAAACTGATGTCTGTCAGTCTCGCCAGTTGCCCGCCACCGCAACCAGTGAGGGAAACCGTCTTAAGGCCCATCTTCTTGGCTTGATTTATTCCTTCAATAACATTCTTGGAATTGCCGCTGGTGGAGATGCCGAAGGCTAGATCGCCTCGCCTCGCCAACCCCTCAATCTGGCGGGCGAAAATGATATCAAAACTGTAATCGTTTCCTAGGGCGGTTAAAATGGAGGTATCGGTCGTAAGGGCAATTGCCGGTAATGCGCGGCGTTCTTTCTTGAATCGACCGATGAATTCCGCCGCTATATGTTGACTGTCCGCTGCCGATCCCCCATTGCCAAAAAAAAATATTTTTCCGTCATGACGGAAAACTTCCTGTATTTCTCTGACGACAGCAGCAACCTTATCCGCGTTATCCTGGAGGGTCCTCTCTTTAACGCGTATGGATTCCTCAAAAATATCTTTAATCCGATCCTTCATACAACCCGCATCCACTTATCCGGAAAAGGCCTGGGATAATTTGTATAGATCTTCATCGATTGCCTTATGCTGGCGCACGGCCTCTTCAATGCGCACCGAACGAATTTTGTTGTCACGTAAACTAACCATCTCCCCGAATTTTTTATTAACCACCATCTCAACGGATTTAAATCCAAAACGCGTGCCGATGATCCGATCGTACGCTGTCGGAGCTCCTCCCCGCTGAATATGTCCCAGGACACTAACGCGTGTCTCATATCCGGTATTATCTTCAATGAGATTAGCGATTAATTCGCCAACCCTACCGAGGTGATGCCGGCGGTGCTGATTCTCTTCTGTCGATGGGGTTGTGTATCCTTTGATCTTCGCCCCTTCAGAGGTAACCACAATACTAAAAGTCTTGCCCCGCTTATGACGCTCCTTCAAGGAATCGCAAATATCATCAATCTTAACGGGAAATTCGGGTACGCAAATATAATGCGCCCCACCAGCGATGCCCGCCTCCAGGGCAATCCAACCCGTATAGCGACCCATGACCTCGATAACCATAATGCGGTGATGGCTCTCGGCCGTTGTATGTAATCGGTCAATACATTCAGTCGCCACATTGACTGCCGTATCAAATCCGAAGGCATAATCGGTGCCGGAGAGGGCATTGTCAATGGATTTGGGGACCCCAACGATGGGGATCGCATATCTCTTGTATAAATCCAGACCGATCTTCAAGGTATCCTCGCCCCCAACGGCAATAACGCCATCCATGCCGCTACGCTTAAAATTTTCTTCTATGATCTTAGTCTGTTCCGCCTTCAGCGGAGGGATGATGCGGCTCGTCCCTAGGATCGTTCCTCCGCGGTCAAGGATGCCCGAGATGAGCCGTAGGTCCACGATGCGCATATCATTCTCTACAAGACCCATCCAACCATTTTTAATGCCAGTGACTACATACCCCTCGTGCATCGCTTTATGAACAACGGCGCGGATAACAGAATTCAATCCAGGACAATCAGCCCCACCCGTCAAAATACCAATCTTCTGCATGTGCGTTTAACCTAATCTTTAAGCCCGGTAACCTTGGAATGGGATGCTGACTTCAGATTGTTCCTGCCCATCCTCTTTCTTGCCGACTTTTTTATCCTTAATCCGATCAGAAAGAATTTTTCCGATATCAATGGACACATGAACCGTCTCATCAAGACCGATAATATCCTGGATCTTCTCTTGAACCGCGGCCTGGACCATGGTGGTCAGCTCAGGGATATTTGCTTGTGCATATAAGACCATACGAATCCTGACCCTTAACCCTCTCTTGGAGGCCCGGATATCGACTTTTCCTTCTTTGACTTCTGGGAACCGTGCCAACGAACGCTGGATAAGATCTTCCAAGGCGCTCAGAGCAACACTGACCCGACCTGAAGGATTATCAAAAGCAATTGTTTTTTCTTTAGAAGTGTTCAAATCAAACTGACGGTATAAAAAATAATTAATCAGTAACAATACCCCCGCCGCAACCCCTACGGCAATGCGTAGACGATCATCGTTGTAAACGAAATATAAAACGTCCGACAGGTCTTTATACATAACGATATGAAAGGCATATAGGATAACAAAGCACCCGAGAAATAGGACCACAGTCACATAAAACAAAATAATCATGCGTGTCAAAAGATTCATTTGTCCCCCCTCTCTAGGATGCCATGAACATGCACGTTGATTTCCTTAAGGCTGATATCGACTGTCTTACGCACGACTGATGTTACCATATCCTGGATATGCCGTCCAATATCCGGGATGTTAACCCCATAACGTACAAGTACCTTAATGGTAACGCTCACATCGGTATTGGTATCAATGGTGACCGTAATGCCAGATGCAGCACTCCCTACCCACAACTCCGCAAGATTCTCGCAAAACGTCTTGGGAGCCAGGCTAACGCCATCGATATCGGCAATGACCGAGGCAATGATATCTGCCAGGACTTTCTTATGGATATGAACCGTACTGCCCAAGTCAATCTGGTAAGGTTCTTTCATGGGTGCACCTATGCCTCCGTTTTATTCATTTTTTCCAAGAAATGGGTATCGATCTCACCCTTGAGAAACGAGGGATGATTGAGGATCTCCTGATGAAGCCCCATGGTTGTCTTGATAGGACTGACATACATCTCACCTATGGCCCGTTTCATAATGCGTATCGCCTGCGCACGATCGTTCCCATAGGCGATTAATTTGGCGATCATCGAGTCGTAATGAGGGCTGATCTTGTATCCAGGATAAATATGGGTGTCCACCCGCACGCCGATCCCTCCCGGCAGATAAAGCTCTTCAATCTTTCCTGGAGATGGAATAAAATGGTTGTAGGGATCTTCAGCGTTAATACGGCACTCGATCGCGGCCCCCCGAATCTGCACGTCATCTTGTCTTATCTTAAGCGGCTCGCCTGCGGCGATATGGATCTGTTCCTTGACGATGTCGATGGCAGTCACCATTTCGGTCACAGGATGTTCGACCTGGATGCGTGTATTCATCTCCATAAAATAAAAATTACCATTGTGATCTAACAAAAATTCGATGGTCCCCACATTCTTGTAATTTACGGCCTGAGCGGCCTTGATAGCCACAGCCCCCATCTTACGGCGTAGCTCTTCATTAAGAGCTGGTGAGGGGGCCTCTTCTAAAAGTTTTTGATGACGCCGCTGGATACTACAATCGCGTTCGCCCAGATGAATGACATTGCCCTGGCCATCGGCCATGATTTGAAATTCCACATGCCGCGGGTTCTGAATATATTTTTCAATATAAACATCCGGATTGCCGAAGTTTGCCTCAGCTTCGCTCTGGGCAACGGTCAGAGAACTAACCAACGTCACGTCATTATGGCACACCCGCATGCCTTTGCCGCCGCCGCCTGCCGCCGCCTTGATGATAACCGGATACCGGATCTCCTTGGCGATGGCGATGGCCTCCTCTTTGCTCTGGATGACTCCTTTTCCGCCCGATGCGATGGGGACACCAATTTTACGCATCGTTTCACGGGCCGCGACCTTATCTCCCATCGCGCGAATTGCCTGCGGACCAGGGCCGATAAAGGTAATATTGCACGATTCACATATCTCCGCAAAATGGGCGTTTTCCGCTAAAAAACCATAACCGGGGTGGATCGCCTCCACATCGGTAATCTCGGCAGCCGAGATAATGGCGGGAATATTGAGATAACTTTCTTTACTCGGTGCTGGGCCAATACACACGGCCTCATCAGCGAAACGTACATGCAGGGAATCACGGTCTACCTCGGAATAAACAGCAACCGTCTGTATGTTCATTTCTCGGCAGGTGCGGATAATGCGCAATGCGATTTCACCGCGATTGGCAATCAATATCTTGGAAAACATGTTCTTTTTAAAAAAGGGCGGTTTCCCGATATTCGCCTATCAGCTCAATCGGGGCATCGGAGTAATGGTAAGATGGCAACTATAAGGGTTCAACAGAAAACAAGGTTTGCCCGAATTCCACTGGCTGGGCGTTGGCGATGTGGACCTCCACAATCTTCCCATGGACTTCGGATTTAATCTCGTTCATGAGCTTCATGGCCTCCACAATGCATACCACCTGTCCGACTTCAATGGTTTGACCAATTTCCACGAAAGAAGGTGCTTCCGGGGAGGCAGCCCGGTAAAACGTCCCAACCATAGGTGATTTGATTTCCTTACGGTTGACACTGCCTACTCTTTCTGCTCCTGAATTTCCTGCGGGAATGGCCTCAGCTGGCTTGGTTGCAACCTGCATTTCAACAGCATATTCCCGCGGCTGCCGTCGTGTGGATTCCGTCACTTCACCGGGCGTCTTTTTAATCTTGACTTTTGTACCGTCGCGCTCCAGCTCGATCTCACATAGGTTATGCTCATTCATGAGATGAATGATCTCGCGGATTTCTTTTAAATTCATTTTTGCACCCTCTCAACGTATTCCCCGGTCCTGGTGTCAATCTTAACCCGATCGCCCTCATTGATAAACAGAGGGACTTGGATGGTGGTGGCGGTATCAATCGTTGCCGACTTCGTGCCGGCACGTGATGAGTCGCCTTTGAACCCAGGTTCCGTATGGGTGATGGTAGCGATGATAAAGGTAGGAAGAACAATTTTCAAAATCTGATCGTGATGGCAGATTCCCCGAACCTCAAGATTTTCTTGCAAGAAACGGATACTATCCCCAATGGTATCCTTGGGGACAACGACCTCCTCATAGGTAGTATTATCGAGGAAATGGACAGAATCGCCAGCCAGGTAAAGGTTCTGGAGTCTTTTTTCTTCCAACGTAACATCATCAATCTTCTCAGAACTGCGAAACGTCCTCTCCAAGACTTGGCCAGTGCGGATATTTTTGAGTCTTACGCGGACAAAGGCGCTTCCCTTGCCGGGTTTTACATGGTGATATTCCAGTACCGTATAAATGTCATTATCCATACGGATCCCAGTCTCTGAAGAAATCTCATTAATGGATATCGTCACTTAAGACCTCGCCTCCTTTAGCGGTTACTAGTACCATATCTTCAATCCGGACACCAAAATGATGGGGGATATACGCGGCTGGCTCGATGGTGATCACCATTCCCTCCCGGAGAACGTCCTTACTTGCCTGCGACAGGCGCGGCGACTCATGGATCTCAAGTCCAACGCCATGGCCCAAGGAGTGTGTGAAATATTTGGCCAATCTATTTTGGGCTAAATAGTTGCGTGCCGCACGGTCAAGCTCGGCAACAGTCACCCCAGGACGGATATTTTCTATTGCCCGGCGTTGTGCAACTGCTACACAGTCATTTACTTGCCGAACAAATGGCGGTATTTTACCTAAAAAGAACATACGTGTCAAGTCGGACTTGTAGCCATCCACCTCGATTCCCATATCGAGGAGTACGACATCGTTAGAACGAATTTTACGTGCTGTGACTTGGGCATGCGGAAGGCACGAATTAGGCCCAGATGCCACTATGGGAGGAAATGAAAACCGAACATCATTGTCCTGCACGAATTTCTCCAAAGACTTAAGGACATCTCTCTCTGTAGAGGCTGGCTTGATCGCCTTATGCGCCAGCTGATAAGCCTTTTTATGAATGGCGAGCGCTTGCCGAATCTTATTTATTTCCAGATCGTCTTTGACCTCCCGCCAATGTTCGACCAGACGGGGCGCCTCAATCAACTCAATAGACGAAGGACAATCTTGGCGCAAGGCTGCATACTGGGCCAGGGTAATATGGTGAGGGTCAAACCCCAAGCGACGAATCTTTTGCTGGCAGGCGGCCGCAAACAAGACGGCATGGCGGCTCTTGGTGTAACACAGGACCCTGATCCCTTTGAGCTTCTGTTGTGCATCTAAAAGGTAACGGCCGTCAGTAATATACAATGACCTGCGGGCGCCCACCAATAACCAGGATTCCGCTGCCGGAAAATACGTTAAATAAGATACATTGACATCTTGTGTCACTAAAAAAGCGTCCACATGATGCCTAGCGAACGTATCAACCAATTTTTTGATTCGGGGATTCACTTTAAGGAGACTACAATTCGATAAGACCCAAGATGGCTTCCAATCCCAAGACATAGCTCTTGGGACCAAAACCAGTGACCTGACCCCGACAGACCGGGGCAATCAAAGAGGTCTTTCGGAAATCTTCCCGTGCATAAATATTAGAGAGATGGACCTCAACCGCTGGAATATCCACCGCCGCAATGGCATCGCGGATGGCGACACTCGTGTGGGTATAAGCTGCAGGGTTAATTAAAATTGCCTTGAATCGATGTCTCTTGACCTGACCGATTGTATCGACTATCTCACCCTCGTGATTGGATTGAATAATCTCTAGCTGAAGGCCGTGGGCCTGTGCCCTCTTTTCCAATGTGCGGTTGATTTCCTCTAGGGTTATCTTTCCATAAACATCTTGTTCGCGCTCCCCCAGAAGATTCAAATTGGGGCCGTGAATCACTAAAATCTTAGACACGCATCCTCCTTAACTTACCACCCCTAATCATTGACCATCATCACCGCAATCGAATCGCGTAGCGCATACTGTCGTCTACAGATCAGGCAGACGATCTGTCCGTTTTCTTGAGCAACGCCCCCTTGACACGCTGGGCAGGCTAAGATGTCCAGAAGATCCTTATCCATTTGTTGACTCTTTTTTAGCAATCTCAACATATTTCACCTGCAATTCATACGCGGCAGTATTAAGCATATCACTCTCTTTCTCAGTTAAATTGCCATTCGTCTTTTGCTGAAGGAGGATAAGCGTATCAATAATAAACTTAGCTTGCTCCAGATTCCTCTGGAGTTGATTTGTAACGGGATTAGAGATTTCTCCTAAGAAAATCATGGCCTGGTAGGCAAGGCTGGAAATGTATTGAATAAAATCTTGCTCGCTGGCGGCCGAAGAGGTTTCTCTTGATGCAGGCTGCAACTCAGACCCCTCGGCCGTGCGGGGTCCCGTCTCTTTTGATGACGCGCCTACTGAAGCGGACTTAGCCTTCTGTGTTACGCTCTCAAGGCGTTCCTTTTCCTGGGCTGCCGATTCCTTCCATGATTCATCAATAAATTTTTCTCGATTCATTCCCATAGAATTTTAGAATACCACCTTGGTCGGACCTTGTCAATCGTCACCCACGCGGCTTGGTGGGTGGCTGTCACGGCCATGGCTGCCTTTTATTTTATTAATTCAAAGGAAATAATCACATTAAAGGTTAACTCTGGATACCGAAAATCCTCAGGGAACGATGGAAATGGGGCTGATCCCCGGATACTGCGCACGCCGACTTCCTGCAGATAGGTACTCGCGTGCGTCTTGTTTGCAATGACCTGGACGTCCTGCAAGACCCCCGCTGAAGACAAGACAAATGTCAAATATACATCTCCCGATTGAAAATTAGGATAATCCGCATAATAAGAGGCCCACTGTTTAATCTTCTGGCGTATATGCTGAGTGTAACTGAGATATTGGGGGTTGGTAATCTTTTCTGACTGAAGCATCGGCACCGTGATCTTGCGTTCACCCATCAAGGCCTTAATAGGCAGGGTCTTCTCCCGACCAAACGTCATCTCCCGTGTCGATTGACCTATCTCTCGCAGACTACTCTCCGAAGAAGGGAAGACCTCATCGTGACGCAATAAGGTCTTCACCTGCGGTAACGAGGCTGAAGATTGTTCTGATCTTAAGACCGCAACTGCTTTAGGGAGAACGTTTTTTTGCCTCTTTTGATCCTTTACCGCTACCGCATACATCACCTCAACTGGTGGTGAGGTCTTAACGACTATCTTCACCATCGATGCTGCGCGGGATAAAAATCCGATCGCTCCCACATGGATCAAGAAAGAGGCTGTCAGCCCGCCCCAAAAAAGCTTATGATCGATTGTCATCATCATGACAGCAGTTCTCTTTGGAGGAATTCCCGCGGGCCTGGCAAAAGATGGAGGAACAAATCTCCTTGCCAAAATACCGGATGAAACGGATGGTATCCTTCAAGGGATGAATCTTGCTTTCTTCATCACGATAGATGGTCAGGACTGGGACTGAAGCGATGACAATCCCCTTTTTGGCAGCCTTCATCAATATCTCGGTCTCAATTTCAAAGTCATCGCAGGACAAGACTACATCCTCAAGGACGCGGCGCTCAATGTACCGATAACCGCACTGCGTGTCGGGAATGCGCTGACGACAGGCTATCGAAATTAAAAACGACATCAGGTAGTTGGTCCAATACCGCAAGGGTGGCATACCTCTCGGATTCGCCATGCGATTACCGACAATGATGCCAGGATGCCGCCCTGGTTTCGTGCTTTCAAGAAGAAATTGATCAATATCACCAACGTCATGCTGGCCATCGCCATCCATAGTGATAATAGTGGTGTAATCATGCTCCAGGACATAGCGAAAACCATCCCGTAGCGAATACCCCTTGCCTTGTTTGGTGGCATGCCGGATCACGACCGCCCCAGCCTGACACGCGATCGTTCCAGAATTATCCGTAGAACCGTCATCGATCACGACCACATCTAGATTCCGCCCCCGCACAGACTGCACGACCGTACCGATAGCCGGGGCCTCATTAAAGATAGGAATTAGGACGCAGATTTTGGACATAAATTATTCTTTTGAGTATTTACCGTTCCTTGCGCCTCAGGAGAAATGAAAGGAACGACAAATTCTCTAAAAAGCAACCATTGTGTTGGATAACGACGGATCTCTTGTTCAATTACCCGCAAATACTGGCGCATAATATCCCGTACGGCTTCTTCCTCAGAGATATCTTCTCGTTGAATTAGCTCAGGCAAGGGTTCCAAGATAGATAAACGAAATGTCTTGTCCTCTTGGCGAATCAAAAATGTTGGGAGAATGGGTGCCCCCGTTTTGTGGGAAAATATCGCAGCCCCGCGGGGGATCATCGCCTTAGCGCCTAGAAAATCCGTTAGCTCCCCACCCTTGACCGTAAAGTCACGGTCGGCAGCGATGGCAATGATTTTGTTATTCTTTAGATGTTCCATGCATTTTCGAATCGCATTGTTGGTCGAAACAACCGTTATCCCATGAACCTCCCTTTGGTGATTAAAAAGATCATTAACAGGTCGCTCCTTGTGAGGAAGGGCAATAATCATTAAAGCGTATCCCAGCTTGCTCAATAAAACTGCCCCTATTTCCCAATTACCAATATGCGCCGTGACAAGGATGACCCCCTTGCGCCCCTGCAATGCCTGCCCAAGGTGCTCAATGCCATCAACAGTGACCTTGTGCGCCATAAAGTCTTGATCCACCATCTTGTCCATCTTTAGAAATTCAACAAGATATCTGCCAAAATTGCGAAAGACCTCGCGTGTCATGGCGGACAAATGGTCGGTATTGGACAAAATCCTTTTTAGGTTATTGCGTACCGCCCTTCTATCCCGGAACGAAAATATATACTGCAGATCCGAAATGCATACGCCCAACCGATACGCCAAATCCAATGGTAACCACCGGACCAAAAACTGGGCAAACCTGTAGAGACAGTATTTAAACATGATTATCTGCGGTCGACTCTCTTGCTAACGAAGGCTTTTGGGACGATCCTAAGATCATCCGAGCAATATCCAAAGAGGCCTGGGGTTTGGCATAGATATAGGCTGCCTTGCGCATGGTAGCCAGGCGTTCGGGCGACTTAAGGAGCGTCTCAACCTGTGCACCAATATCCTTGATGTCGTCTACGCGGATACCGATTCCATGACTGGTGAGAAAGTTGGCGTTGCGCTCCTCTTGGCCGGGGATAGGATTGACAATAATCATCGGTAACCCCTTGGCCAGACTCTCGGCGGTCGTCATGCCGCCGGGTTTCGTGATCACTAGGCTCGCCAGCTCCATCAATTCTTCGACATTGTCCACAAATTCAAAGATGAGAACTTTATTACTGGCCTTTTGCGCATACTCTCGCAACTTATGAACAATTTTCTTGTTGACGCCAGCCAGGACCACCATCTGGAAATGACGAT
Source organism: Planctomycetales bacterium (assembly GCA_005239675.1). Taxonomy (GTDB): domain Bacteria; phylum Omnitrophota; class Gorgyraeia; order Zapsychrales; family Zapsychraceae; genus UBA10015. The sequence continues at coordinate 37,233 of SBBO01000021.1, read as the reverse complement.
CGATCATGATTAACGATTTTACGATTCTTTTGATGGGCCCTAATCCCTGCCCGCCGCCCATAACAAGAACCGTTGGTATATCTGGGTCTAGTCCTAATTTTGCCGCCACGGCCAAACGATCCACGGCCAAGGCAAAGCGTGCCCGAAGCGGAATTCCGTAGACACGCACACTTTCTGCTAGCACACCTCGCGCCACCAGTTGGTCCTTGACCTCCTCGGAGGGTACGATGTACATATCAACCCCTGCGTTAATCCAATAGGCATGCGGGGTAAAATCTGTTAAGACACCGATCAAACGTAAGTCAAGGTGATGTGTCCTCTTATAATCAGCGACCATCCCACAGGGAAACGCCTGGGTACACACCACTGTATCCGGTTTATAGCGATTGAGAAGTTTAGCGATCTTAGTGTGGCTGGCCTTATAGAGATAATTCTGGATGGATTTTGAACGCCTGACAACATCAGGATTGTCGTAAAGGTAATCCCAAACCGCGGGGGTGCGCTTGATGACGCTCAAGTACGCCTTGTTGATGATCTTCTCTAAAAGGGGATAAGTGTAGCCAAACCCATTGACGGCTGGTGCCTTGACCGTTGGATCGAGCTGGCGTAAGCCCTGCCGAATGGCCAACGTCGCTTGCCGGTGACCGGAGACTTTTGAGATATACATCAATAGAACGCGTCTTCTTGTCATCTTGCTTATGACGATTCAATGATTCCTAAAGCCGCGCCAATATTTGCCTGTTCTCCATCTTTGACTAAGATTTTCCGCAAAATTCCGGAGGCCTCAGAAGCGATGTTAAAACTAGCCTTGTCAGTAACCACCTCCACTACGTCGTCACCTTTCTGAACACCATCACCTTCCTTGTAATGCCAGCAGGCGACCGTCGCCTTTTCAATGCCCTCACCCAGCTCAGGGAGTATTAACATGCTCATCGCGGCAGCCCTTGGGCGGGTGCGTCAAACCTATGACCAAAACACCTAATGAAATTTTCTTTAACTTCTTCGATAGCTATCCTTTCACCCTTGATATCCGCGATGGAAGTCATCCGGACATCCAGACCGCAGGGTTTGATCAGGTCAAATAATGCCAAATCAGTATTCACATTAATAGCCATTCCATGAAATACAATCCATCGGCGAACCCCTATCCCTAAGGAAACAATTTTATCCGGACCGCTAAAAACACCTGTCTTTCCTGAAATTCTATTAGCCACTATACCAAGACTATTTAATAAATCAATAGCAACTTGTTCTAGTTTATATAAATAGCGCTTCAAATCGCGGCCATAGACTACCAGGTCAAGGATAGGATAAACGACCAACTGACCCGGGGCATGAAGGGTCACATCGCCACCGCGGTCAATAGAAACAACACGAATACCTGCCTGTTTAATTCCTTGGCGATCTATAATGTGCATCTCGTTAGACATTCGACCCAGCGTAATGATTGCTGGATGCTCACACAGAAGAAGTCTCTGTCTACCGCCCTGCAGCACCTCATCCACACACTGTCTTTGAATCTGGTACATAGCATCGTAATCGATTAAACCTAAATCCCGCACTTCCCATGTTCGGGTTTGAATGGAGGATTGCATATTACATCTTCCTTTGGAATGGTTCGCCCGTAACCATCCGACGTGGGATAACATCTCGATAGAGAGAATGTACCGAATCCGATTGCCAATACTCCTTCGTGCAAACATCCATAATTGTCAATTGACCAGCCCAACCCGCTCCTGTATCCAGGTCCCAGACATTGCACAACTTTAAAGGTCTTGAGGAATTAAATAATTGGGTAGGCGTATGTCCCAAAAAAATCTCTTCAAATTGCGTGTAATGGAAATCTTCCTGCAAGAGATGTCTTTGCCAGGCGGCATTGATAAGCGTCCTATCCCAAACCAGCATCTCCAGATTTTGTTCGGATAAAGGCTTGTTAGGATCTAGTCCGCCATGAATGAACAAACGATTGTCCCATTCCAGCCAGCAATGAGCATTCTTTAAAAAGGTGACGTGCGATGGTGGCATCCCCTGATGACCGTAAGAGGCGAGGGTATTTTCACCACCCTGGCTTAACCACACCTCTTCCTTGATGCCATGAGTCGCCCAAGCCAAGGCCCAGAGGTCATGATTGCCCATAAGATAGTCACAATGTTTGATCTTAAGCAGTTCATTGATGCACTGCTTCACATCGGGATAACCATCACAAACATCACCCAAGACGATGAGGCGGTCGCACGCATAATCAAAGACTGAGCGCTCTAGACACTGCGTCAAGGCCTGGTACGTGCCATGGATATCACCAATAACGAATGTCTTCATATTCAAAATTTAATTTTAGACGAGACTGCCGCCAGAGAAAGGATGACCAAAAATGATCGTAGGCTATTTTCCTGCGGTATGAAATCCCTAATAATCGCAAAACGACCATGGAAAGCAGATGATGGGCTGATCAATTACCAACGATGCTTAAAACCCCCGGGCACCAATTCATTTGAAATGATACACCTCAGTCTCCCAACGGGATTTGAGCTTCGGATTATCGATCCAGGATAAGATATAATCAGTGTATTGGTCACCCGTTGCGCCATTGTCGTGGCCAGTGATCACGATTTTTCTCTCGAACTGGCCGCAGACCTCGAGCGCCATGTCAACCTTACCCGCCTGATCGGCACATCCCATATGACGCAATAGCATCGCACATGCACGTATCATGGATGAAGGATCGGCATACTGGGCACGGCCCTCTTTCACCATGCGCGGGGCAGACCCATGAATGGCCTCAAACATGGCCCAGCGTGTACCGATATTGGCGCTACCCGCCGTACCCACGCCGCCCTGCAATTGAGCTGCCTCATCGGTCAATATATCTCCATATAAATTGGGCATGACCATGACCTTGAATTCCTTGCGTCGGGCTGGATCAATCAATTTCGCCGTCATAATGTCGATATACCACTCGTCGCAATGGATCTGTGGATACTCTTGAGCAATCCGTTTGGCCGTACGCGAAAAACGCCCATCGGTTGTCTTGACCACATTAGATTTTGTAATGACACTCACCCGATCAATATGGTTTTTCTGTGCGTAGTCAAAAGCAGTGCGGATAATCCGCTCGCAGCCTTGTTGCGTTGCAATGGTAAAGTCCACACTCAAATCTTGACCAACATCAAAACCCTGAGACCCCAAGACGTAAGCACCTTCCGTATTCTCCCGGAAAAAGCACCAATCGATTCCTTCCTGCGGGATTTTGACCGGTCGGACGTTGGCAAATAAGTCTAAGGCGCGGCGCATCGCGACATTAGCGCTCTCGATATTGGGCCACGGGTCACCGGCCTGCGGTGTTGTCGTTGGACCTTTAAGGATGACGTGGCAACTTTTCAATTCTTCCAAGATATCATCAGGGATGGCCTTGTTATGCCTGACGCGATTCTCAATGGTAAGTCCTGTGATCTCTCGAAAGACGATCTTCTTGGTCTTGACTTCCTCCTCAAGAACATGCATGAGAACCTGGGTTGCGTTCTTAGAAATAAATTCACCGATCCCGTCGCCCCAACAGATACCGATTATAATCGGTTTGAGCGTTGCGTAATCAACCCATGAACCAGCCTTCTTCATTTCTAGGATGCGCTTAAGCTGGCCTTGTAGCAGGAGGGCGAATTTCTTTTGTGCCGGTTCAATGAGCTCTTGGGACATGATAATTGACATCAAGGCAAGATGGACCTATCGTCTCTTAGGGTTTTTATGTTGCACTAAATGCTGAAATTCCTGAACATTTTTGACCTGGGCTAACGCATCTTCAAAGGTAATTAGACCTTGTTCAAAAAGATCCCGTAGACAGGAGTCCATGGTGTGCATACCAAATTGCATTCCGGTCTGCATGGCGGTTGGGATCTGTTCGACTGCCTTCTCGCGAATAAGATTACGAACCGCCAGTGTCGCCATCAAGACTTCGGTGACTAAGACTCTCCCATCACCACGAGCGGACGGCAGCAACCTCTGGCAGACAACCCCCTGTAGCGATGCTGAAAGCTGGAGACGTACCTGCTGCTGCTGGTGCGCGGGAAAGACGTCGATAATACGTTCAATGGTTTGAGCCGCATCGGGAGTATGCAAGGTCGCCAAAACCAGATGTCCCGTCTCGGCAGCAGTTAATGTTGTTCCAATTGTTTCCAGATCTCGCATCTCTCCAACGACAATCACATCCGGATCCTGGCGCAGGCAACGCTTGAGGGCCTCGGAGAACGAAAGCGTATCGCTATAAACCTCCCTCTGCTTGATAACGGCTTTTTTATTCCTATGAAGATATTCAATAGGGTCTTCAATGGCAACGATCATGCAGGAACGTTCGCGGTTGATCAAGTCGATCATGGCCGCGAGGGTAGTTGTCTTACCTGACCCTGTCGGCCCAGTAACGAGGACCAGTCCATCCGGCCGCCGCGCCAACTCGGTGATCACGGGGGGCAACGCGAGGTCTTCGGTCGATGGCACATACAACGGAATCCGCCGGAAAGCCGCTTCCACTGAACCTCGCTGAATGTGCACGTTGACACGAAAACGTTCGAATCCTTCCATGCTCAGAGAAAAATCTAACTCGCGATCGCGTTCAAACTTCTCTTTTTGGAGATCGCTTAAGACACTGTAGATAGTTCTTTTAAGGTCATCGCGCAATAGCGGCTGGTATTGGTTCAGAAAAATAAGCTTACCGTTGATGCGCAGGACAGGTGAGCTGTTTTCCGTCAGGTGCAGATCTGATGCCCGCTGGCTAATCGCTATACTTAATAACTCTTTGAGATCCATCTAAGATTTTTCCTTAGCTTTTAAGAGACATCCCCTTGCTGACGAATCCACTCTTTGATACGCCGGATACCTTCCTGAATCCGTTCAGCAGAAGTGGCAAAACTGAAACGCAAAAACCCTGGTGCACCAAAACTGTCAGCAGGGATGACCGCCACCTTGACGCTATCAAGAATCTGCTGGGCAATCTGCTGTGATGGCCCTAAATTTGAGAAATCGCACAGTACATAAAATGCCCCATGGGGCTTAGTGTAACTAATTTGCGGAATCACCGCCAGTTCCGAGGTCATCAAATCCCGACGTCGGTGAAATTCCTCACGCATTGCCACTATCTCATCTGTCGGGTCCTGTAAGGCCTGCAGAACTGCTGCCTGACTTATAGAGCTTGGGTTTGAGGTGGAGTGATCTTGAAACTTTTTAATGTATTCCATAATCTCCGCAGGTCCAGCAGCATACCCAATACGCCAACCAGTCATCGCATAGGCCTTGGAGACACCATTAACGGTAAACGTCAAATCATGAATATCTTTTCCCAGCGCGGCGATCGAGATATGCTCTCTATCATAAATGAGTTTTTCATAAATTTCATCACTAATGACAAAAATATTGTGTTGTACACAAATACGGGCGATTTCCTCCAACTCCATTTTCGTATACACCATTCCTGTTGGGTTGGAAGGAGAATTAAGGATAAGGATCTTAGTGCGGTCAGTGACGGCTTCTTGTAATTGGCTAGCTGTTATTTTAAAATCCACCTTAGGGCTGGTTGGGATAAATCTTGCCACAGCACCAGCGATCCTGACCATTTCAGGATAACTGACCCAGTAAGGGGCTGGGATTAATACCTCGTCTCCAATATCAGCTAAGACTTGAATGATATTAAATAAAGAATGCTTGGCCCCACAGGAAACGACAATCTGAGAGGATTTGTATTCCAAACGATTGTCTTTCTTAAATTTGGCGGCAATGGCTTCCCGCAACTCCTGAGTACCGGGGGTGGGGGTGTATTTGGTAAATCCTTTCTCGATTGCCTTAATAGCTGCGGTCTTGATAGAGGATGGGGTATCAAGGTCAGGCTCACCAGCGGCAAAATTAACGACATCATAACCCTTAGCCATTAATTCCTTGGCCCTGGCTGTCATAGCCAATGTGGTCGATCCGATAATATCTTTAATGCGGTGGTTTATATTGAATGTCAATGCGCCCAATCTTCTCCCCTAAAAGAATTCCCTACCTATTCTTTTTAGAAAAGCGAGGATTCTTTAATACCTATGCTCGATAAATTTCCTAGGCACCAAGAAATCAGATTGAATAATTGCAGCGTTACTTTCCTGACGAGCTTGACCCCCGGTTGAACATATTACGTATGCCACCCATGAACCCTCGGGTCTTTTTATCTTTCTGATCCACTGGCCGTTTTTTTCCCTGATCTTTTACCGCATCTTTCTTGACAGGTTCTTGGATAACGGTCTTGGGTTTCAAGGTAGACACCTGCTCGTCGTGCTTGTGTTCCTGGGTCTGTTGCTGATCTATGGTTACCGCAGGTGTATCTTTTTTCTTTGCACCCGCCGCTGATTTTGGCCTACTAAGAATGATTTCCTCTTTTTCCGTTAGCTCCAAATAGGACAGCGCAGCGTTATCACCACGCCGTGTCCCCAGCTTAATGATGCGCGTATAGCCGCCCGTACGGGCCTTGAAGCGCAGCGATGTCTTAGCAAACAAATCATGGACAAGTTTATGATCACACAAGATAGCAAATGCCCGACGCTTATCGGCGAGCGTCCCACCCTTGCCCAGGGTAATCAATTGATCAACGATCTTACGCGTCTCCCGGGCCTTGGCATGGGTTGTGCAGATACGCTCCCTTATCAATGTCGCCTTGGCAAGATCCCGGACGGTTGCCTTGCGCAAGCTAGAATTTCGACTTAATCTGTTACCCGCCATACCGTGTCGCATTTATTGTTCCTTCTTGATTGATTTTAATTTCTTGGCGTCCACCTTCATACCAAGACTTAACCCCATAGCCTTAAGGAGATCATCGATCTCGGTTAAAGATTTCTTACCGAAGTTGCGAAAAGTGAGCAAGTCTGCCTCGGTCTTACGAACGAGCTCAGTGATCGTTTTAATATTAGCGTCTCTAAGACAATTGGCACTACGCACCGATAACTCCAACTCAGAAATCGGCAGGCGCAGCTTCTCATACATGGCTTGCTCTTCCGCAGACATCTCTTCATCTTCTTCCTCTTCTTCGGGAAGTTGACCGTAGCTCACGAATACATCCAGATGGCGCTGAAGGATGTTGGCGCCATACAAAAGCGCCTCTTTCGGATTTATCCCGCCATTGGTCTGAATTTCAATAATCAAGCGGTCATAATCAGTACGTTGTCCGATGCGCGTATTCTCAACCTTAAAATTGACCTTGGAGATCGGGGTAAAAATCGAATCAATGGCGATTGTATCGATCCCTTCCTTTTTGTTCTGCTCAGCAAGGACATACCCACGCCCACGGGAAACTTCCATCTCGATATAAAAATGCGTATCTCGGGTGATGGTGGCAATATGCTGATCCTTATTTAATATCTCAAGCGTCTCGTCGCAGACAATGTCAGCGGCGGTGATTTCGCCCTTCTGTTCTGCCTTGATATGAATCATCTTGGGAACTTTAGAATACGACCGGATGACCAGTTTCTTAACATTTAAGATAATTTCGGTCACCGATTCTAAGACGCCGGGTATCGTGGAAAATTCGTGGTGAACACCCTCTATTCGAATGGAGGTAACTGCGCTGCCTTCAATAGAGGACAACAAAATCCGCCTTAAAGAATTTCCAAGAGTTGTTCCGTAACCTTTCTCAAATGGTTCTGCAACAAACTTCCCAAATTTCTCGGAATAGCTTGCTTCATCACAATCAAGCCTTTTGGGCATCTGAAAATCTCGCCACTTCACTCCCATGTGTCTTCCTCCTTCTCCACCGCGACTAGCAGCGAAGAACTCCAACGCTTTAATTCATTCCGAACTATCAAATACTACGAAATGAATGAGTTGGAGTAATATGATTTATTGGCCCACCGCTAGTCGCGGTGGGTAACTCCTGCGTTTTAATTCGTCCCGCACTCTCAAATTCTTCAGGACGAATTAGTGGGGGTAAACTGTTGTATGAACGTATAATTTTTGGAACGAAATAAGGCAAGGTGATTTATACAAAATTCGCTATCGTTCCATAGCTACACCATCTTTTATCTTGAATAAAGCTCGATGATCAATTGTTCCTTGACCTGGAAATTAATCTCCTCGCGTGCCGGCAAGTGTTTAACCTTAGCCTTGTAATGAGTGCGATCGGCCTCTAACCAAGACGGCACTGCGCGATTCTCCGAAGCCTTAATATTCTCATCAACGATCTTCTTGCCCGTCTTCTTAAATTCCAAGGTGATCTCATCGTTCTCTTTAACCTGAAACGATGGGATATTCACCAAGCGACCATTGACGTGCACAAACCCGTGGCCGACGATCTGTCGCGCCTGCTTACGGGAAGTGGCAAAGCCAAGCTGATAAATAACGTTATCCAGACGGCGTTCCAACATCTGAAGTAAAACAGTCCCGGTGACCCCTTTGGTGCGTCCCGCCTTGACGAAATAGTTATTAAATTGTTTTTCAAAAAGACCATAAATCCTTTTAACCTTTTGTTTCTCGCGCATCTGAAGGCCAAAATTGGAGAGCTTTGCCTTGCGTGCGCTACCGTGCTGGCCTGGCGCATAGGCCCGGCGCTCGATGGCGCAACGATGCGTCATGCATCGCGTGCCCTTCAAAAAAAGCTTTTCTCCTTCCCTACGGCATAACCGACAACTAGGACCTGTGTATCTTCCCATAAATAATTTACCTTTCTAACTTAAACCCGACGTCTTTTCCGAGGACGACATCCATTATGCGGTAACGGCGTCACATCCTTGATAGAAGTGACCATAAGACCATTGGCCTGCAGGGCCCGAATAGCCGATTCCCGCCCAGAACCTGGCCCATTGACAAGGACCTCAACAGTCTTTAACCCCAAGTCCTTGGCGCGTCGAGCGGCATCTGCCGCAGCAACCTGAGCAGCAAACGGTGTTGATTTCTTAGAGCCGTTAAATCCGACCACCCCCGGTGTAGACCATACCAGGGTATTGCCGGTAGTATCCGTAATCGTCACGATCGTGTTGTTAAATGTGGCCTTGATGTGCACTACTCCCGATGTGGTTCCCTTGAGGACTTTTTTCTTAATCTTCTCTTTGGACCGCTGTACCTTTTCTGATGACGAATGTGTCTCTGGTGCTGTATTTTCTTTTTCCATATTTTAAAATCCTTGATTTAAAATTATGCCGCTTTTACCGGTGATTTTTCTGGCTTGCGGACATTAGCGGCCACTATAGACTTACGACCTTTTCGCGTACGAGCATTGGTTCGCGTCCTTTGTCCACGCACCGGAAGTCCCTTGCGATGCCTTATGCCCCGATAGGTCCCAATATCCATTAAACGCTTGATATTCTGGCTTATCTCCCGACGCAGATCCCCTTCAGTCACGTAGGTGCTCTGGACAATTGAAGCAATCCGTGCGATCTCTCCATCGGAGAGATCCTTGGCTCGACGGTTACAATCGATATTCGCCTGCCTTAAGATATCGCGTGCCCGACTTGGTCCAATGCCGTAAAGGTACGGCAAAGAGGCCTCAATCCGTTTTGCTTTTGGAATATCTACCCCTAAAATTCTTGGCATGCCTTATTACCCCTGTCTTTGCTTATGTTTTGGGTTTGAACAAATGATCCGCACGACTCTCTTGCGGCGAATTACCTTGCAGTGACCGCAAACTTTCTTAACTGATGATTTCACCTTCATAAATTTATACCCTGAATGTTATTCTACCCCTCGTCAAATCGTAAGGGGATAGTTCCACCTTAACTTGATCACCCGGAAGAATTCGAATAAAATTTTTCCGGATTTTCCCGGATATATGTGCCAAGACCAGATGCCCATTACCTAACGCAACACGAAACATGGCATTAGGCAATGCCTCCTTGACAACACCCTCGACTTCAATTAAATCCTCTTTAGCCATATCCTATTGCTATTACAATACTTCAGTTAAAATCTCTGGGCCACTCGCAGTGACTGCTACTGTATGCTCAAAATGTGCCGACGGCCTGCCATCCCGTGTTACAACCGTCCAATTATCTTCTTGAATCTTTGTATGCCATGTCCCGGTATTGACCATCGGCTCAATAGCAAGAACCATGCCTTCCTTTAAAATAGGACCTTCATGCGGTGCCCCAAAATTCGGTATTTCAGGTTCTTCGTGAAGACTTCGGCCGATGCCGTGACCCACAAAATCCCGTACTACTGAGAAATAATGAGATTCCACGTATGTCTGAATCGCATGAGATATATTAGACAGATGATTACCCGTGCGAGCCTGCTCAATACCTTTGTACAAAGACTGCCGGGTTATATCTAAAAGCTTGTTCAATCCGGGGCTGATCTTCCCCAACCCTACCGTAATGGCCATGTCGGCATAATAACCTTTGTGGATAATCCCAACATCGAGGCTTACGATGTCGCCCTCTCTAAGAATCCTATTGCCTGGAATGCCATGAACGACTTCTTCGTTAACTGACATACAAATAGATCCTGGAAAACCTCGGTATCCCTTAAAGGCTGAGAGGACGCCTCTTTCACGTATCAACTGTTCGGCCCTCTCGTCAACCTGCCGTGTCGTTATCCCCCATGTTAAAGAGACTTGTAATTGCGCAACGATCTCTGCCAATATTCTCCCAGCATCACGTAAGATCTCAATCTCTCCGGGCAGCTTAATAGTGATTGACTTTACGGTCTTCATTTATCCCTAAACATCTTCATTAGAATTGCCTGGACCTCGTCAGACTCCTTGTCGCCATCGAGCTCTTTGAGTTTTCCCTGGTTTTTATAATAATCTTTGACGGGCTGAGTATTATTCACATAGACATTCATCCGCGTATGAATAGTCGCTTCATTATCGTCAGCCCTCTTATATATCTCGCCACCGCAATTGTCGCATACATTCTCCTTAAGGGGCGGTTTATTGCGGATGTGAAAGAGCGCCCCGCACTTACGACACACCCTTCGACCTCCCAAGCGCTGGACAATAATAGGAAGCGTTGCAGTCATATACAGTGCATAATCGAGCGGCTGTTGAATCCTCTCCAATATCCGATCAAGGTCTTCAGCTTGTTTACACGTCCTAGGAAAGCCGTCTAGCATATACCCACCATGCCCAACAGCGCTATTGTTGGTCAATTGCTGCTCAATCATCTGGATGACGATCTCATCAGGGACCAATTCACCTTTGTCAATATACAATTTTGCTCCACAGCCCAGCTGCGTTTTGTTCCTTATTTCTTCTCTGAACATATCACCCGTAGAAATATGCACCAACTTAAGGCTCTCTTTTAATAACGCAGCTAATGTTCCCTTACCAGCCCCTGGCGGTCCCAGCAACACCAATCTCATCGACGACCCCTGATTGTTTGGCCAGAGCGCATAAAGCCGTCATAATGACGCATCAAAAGATGCGATTCTATCTGCTTCATTGTGTCTAACATTACCCCCACAATGATGAGAACTCCTGTCCCGCCGAAAAACGATGCCACCAGATATGGTACCTTAAAAAAAGCCATGATGGCATCCGGCATAATGGCGATGATACATATAAAGAATGATCCTGCCAGTGTAAGACGCGTGATCACAAAATCAAGATAATCAGATGTCTGCGTCCCTGGCCTTACCCCCGGTATAAAACCTCCCTGCTTCTTCATGTTGTCGGCCATATCAATAGGGTTATACACAATGGTCGTGTAGAAATAACAAAAAAAGATAATAAGGAGTCCATAAATCAGGTAATACCAAAAATTTCCACGCGTAAATACGCTCACCGCCGCCTGCAACCCTTGGTGCGGGAAGAAACTGGCTAATGTTGCCGGAAAAAGAATGATGCTCTGCGCGAAGATGATGGCAATGACACCGGATGTGTCTACCTTAAGCGGGATATACGTATTTTGTCCGCCATAAACCTTACGGCCAACGATACGCCGTGCGTATTGGACTGAAACTTTTCGTTGTGCCTGCGTAATCAAGGTGATGGAGACAATGACCCCAACCAGAAATAAAATCATCATTAATAACGTCAAGGGTTGCAACTGCACGGAACGACCAGTCCCTGCTGGAGACATGAGCCATATCAGATTCTGGATCGCGGAAGGCGCCGCTGAGAGAATCCCCGCGGTGATAATAAGCGAAATCCCGTTACCGATTCCCTTTTCCTGGATCTGCTCACCGAGCCACATCAATAAAAGTGTCCCTGCCGATAATGTTAAGACAGTGACTAGGCGGAATCCCCAGCCAGGATTATCCACGACCTGTAACCCCTTAAATACAGCTCCTGATTGATCTTCAAGCCAAAGAGCAATAAAAAACGACTGAATAAGGGCAAGGATTAATGTCCCATAGCGGGTGTATTGATTGATCTTGTGATAGCCGGCCTGACCTTCCTTGGCCAGACGCTCCAGGGCAGGAATAACGGCTGTCAAAAGCTGCATAATAATAGAGCTGGAGATATACGGCATTGTCCCCAATGCAAAAACCGTTGCCTTCTCCAAGGCCCCACCGGAAAACATATTCATGATGCCGAATATGCTCCCCCCAGCCGTTGCCATCATCTTCTGAAAAAATTCCGCCAGGACAGCGCCATTGACTCCAGGTGTCGGCAGGTAACATCCTATCCGATAAACAGCAATAACAGCGAGAGTAAAAAGTATCTTTCCTCTGAGTTCCGGTATCTTAAAACAGTTTGAGAAAGAAGCAAGGCCCATGTCGTCTTAAGCGGTCCCCAGGCGTCCGCCAGCCTTCAAAATTTTATCCCGCGCCACTTGAGAGACGGCCCCTTGAGTGACAACAATAGATTTCTTTAATTCACCATCCCCTAAAATTTTAAAAGGCTTGTAAAGACTCTCAATCAGGCCCTGGGACTTTAAAAGTTCTTTTGTCACGATGGTCCCATTCTCAAAGCGATTCAATTGCTCAAGACTAACGACCTGATGAAGGATTGGACGTTTGCTGCGAAACCCGACCTTGGGCAGACGCCGCACCAAAGGCATCTGACCACCCTCGAGGGCGCCAACGAGTTTTCGACCGCTACTACGAGAATTCTGTCCCTTTTGCCCCCGACAACTGGTCCTGCCATGGCCAGAACCAGCGCCTCGGCCAACAATCTTCCTTCGCTTCCTCGCCCCTGGCGGGGATGTCAATTCGTGCAGGTACATAACGGTTGTTCTTTCTTGGCGTTATTCATTGGCTTCAAATGACTCAATCCATCGATCGTCGCCTTGACAACATTAATAGGATTGTTCGAACGGTGGCATTTAGTCAATATGTTGCGAATACCGACACCGTCACAAACCGCCCGCACGGGCCCAGCCGCGATAACGCCGGTCCCCTCAGCAGCAGGCCTCAATAAAACACTGGCCCCGCCGCAGCGGCCGATAATCTCATGAGAAATAGTGGAACCATTTAATGTCACGTTTATCATGTTCTTTTTAGCTGTAGCAATAGCCTTACGTATAGCGATAGAAACTTCCGCTGCCTTTTCTAGACTGTAACCGACTCTACCCTTGGCGTTGCCCACGACCACCAAGGCACTAAAGGAAAGTTTTTTGCCGCCCTTGGTTACCTTGGTAATTCTGTTGATGGAAATGACGGCCTCAATGAGCTCCGAGTCAACTGCTTTCTCTAAATTAATCGATCTTTCTTTAATATCGCTGTCGTTTTCGCCGCCAGATCTATTCTTGCGCATAGGAACTGGCCTATCCTCATCGGTAATGACTTGCTTGGTAAGATCGGAACCCTCTTCTGCGCCCTTTTTTACCACCAAGGAGCTATCTTCTGGCGTCATGCCTTCCATCCTCAAAGATTAATATATATTTTAAAACTCTAAACCACCTTTTCGCGCCGCCTCCACAAAGGCCTTAACGCGACCGTGATACAAATAACCACTCCTATCAAAACAAATCTTCTTAATGCCCTTCTTCTTGGCCTCAGTGGCAAAGACCTCTCCTAAATAAGCAGCGGCATCCACATTACCACCATCTTTAAGCTTGTTACGCACCTCCTTAGTCAGCGTGGACAGACCAAAAATAATCTTGGCGTTGGCATCATCGATGACCTGGACATAGAAATTCTTAATACTGCGATGCACGCAGACCCGCGGACGGTCGCTGGTCCCATTCAACCTCTGGCGTATCCTTTTATGCCTATAAATTCTGCCTAATTCTTTGCGTAAGATGACCATAATATGATTTATTATTTTGTGACGGATTTTCCTTGTTTACGACGGACAAATTCACCCACATAGCGGATTCCCTTACCCTTGTAGGGTTCAACGGGTTTGATTGCCCGTATATTCGCCGCCACCTGACCCACGGCAATATTATCCACGCCCTCGATACTAATCGAGGTCTGTGTTGGGACAGCGACTTTGACCGTAGCAGGCACCTCGAAAACAACCGGGTGACTTAATCCTAGATTAAAAAGAATTTTTCCTCCCTGGAGCTGCGCACGAAATCCAAGGCCCTGAATTTCTAGGTCCTTTCTATGTCCTTTGGTGACGCCTTCGATCATATTGACCAGACGTGCACGGATCGTCCCATGTACTGCCTTCGCCTCTTTGTCCTCGCCATAGCGTGTCACAACCAATGACCCATCCTTTAATTCTACTTTTACATGAGAAGGAATGGTCAAATCGAGTTTTCCCTTGGGTCCTTGGCAATGAACACAGTGAGGTTCTATGCTGACCTTAACTTCTTTGGGTACAGTAACGGGTATTTTCCCTATCCGTGACATAAAACGCGGTCCCTTTTCCTTAAAATTACCAGATATAGCACAAGACCTCACCACCAACCTGCAGTTTTCTCGCTTCACGATCCGTGAGGATCCCCTTTGAGGTTGAGATAACTGCAGTTCCAAGGCCATTGAGTACACGAGGCAGTTCATCCTTTTTGCGAAAAATCCGTAATCCAGATTTCGAGATACGCCGGATTCCGATGATCGCTGGCTTTTTATCCTGATATTTCAAATAAACCTTTAACGTCCCTTGCGCGTTATTCTTCATAAGACGACAGTCCTCGATGTAGCCGTCTTTCTTAAAAATATCAAGAATCCTGCCGTTTAAACGTGAGGCAGGGATATCCACCGTCTCCTTCTCTGCCCGAACCCCATTACGAATAATCGTTAACAGATTGCTAATCGAATCATTGAGTGACATATTAGATAAACCTCTTATATCTTGTTAGATTCAACCCACACCAGCTGATAAACTTGCTGCATCCTACGCCTATTGAGAAGCCAATACGCGACTTAGGATTCAGACATACCCTTTCTGGGGTAGGTCTTCACCAACTCGCCTTTTTGACACCTGGGATCTCACCTTTCCAGGCCAATTCTCTAAAACAAATACGACATACGCCAAACCGGCGTAAAAACGCCCTTGACCGCCCACAGATCTGACAACGATGATAACTTCGACTCGAGAATTTTGGTTTTCTTGCAGCCTTTAATACTAAAGCCTTTCTAGCCATATTGCGTTTTCCTATCTCTTGCTAAACGGCATTCCCAAAAGCCTTAACACTTCTCTCGTTTGCTCCTGTGGACCACGGTTGAACACAAATGTAATATCCATCCCCTGCGTATGGGCAATCCTACCAGTATCAATTTCCGGGAAAATAGCCTGTTCAGAGATACCAATAGAAAAATTACCCTTCCCGTCAAAAGATTTCGTGGACACACCATTAAAATCCCGGATACGTGGAAGGGCCACCGTGACCAACCGATCTAAAAATTCATACATCCGGGATCGGCGTAGGGTCACCCTGCATCCAACAGGCATATCAGCCCTTATCTTAAAGTTAGAGATCGCCTTTTTTGTGCGCGTGACGACCGGCTGTTGTCCGCTGATCGTTGCCAGATCTTTAACCGCACTCTCGAGGATCTTTATATCCGCGACCGATTTGCCAACACCCATGTTGATGACAATCTTGTCAAGACGTGGAACAGCCATTGTATTTTTAATACTGAACTTCTCCTGCATGGCCGGTATCGTCTTTTCTCGATATATCTTTTGTAATCGCGCGATCATCCTTAGATGACCTCCCCGCCTTTTTTGGCCAAACGGACCTTGGAACCGTCCTTAAGGATGGATCTCCCAAACCTGGTCGGCTGACTTGTCTTTTTATCAATCAGCATGATATTCGACAGATGAATCGGGGCCTCGATATCAACGATGCCACCCTGCTGTTGTTGCGTACGGCGCCGCGCCTTTTTAACGAGATTGATGCGCTCTACCAGGGCGCGTTGCTCCTCAGGAAAGACCTTCATAATCTTGCCTGTCTTCCCCTTATCCTTACCAGTGATGACCTTCACTAGATCGTCTTTCTTAATCCTTAACATTAAATCACCTCAGGTGCCAGAGATACAATTTTCATATATTCCATGTTCCGCAATTCACGCGCCACAGGCCCAAAGACACGTGTCCCTTTAGGATTGCCGGTATCATCCACGATCACGACAGCATTGGTATCAAAACGTACATACGTACCATCTGGGCGACGGATGGGCGCCTTGGTACGTATAATAATCCCCTTGGCTTTATCGCCCTTCTTAACGGCGGCGTCTGGTGCTGATTCTTTGATATTGACACGCACCAAATCGCCAACGTGAGCGCACAAACGTCCTTTGACATGAAGGACACCAATCAAAGAGGCCTTTCGTGCCCCTGTATTATCCGCTACATCTAATATTGTTTTTAAAAAAATCATAAGCCAACTTTCTGATCCTGAATGAATGGCTGCCCGGAAGAGGAGACTGTATGCCCTAATATGTTCACAATTGTCCAACGTTTGTCTTTGGAAATGGGCCTTGTCTCCATAATCCGCACCATATCGCCAGTTTTGGCAGCGTTCTTCTCATCATGGGCTTTATATTTTGATAGCCTTTTGGTTACCTTTGAATATTTTGGGTGTTTTGTCGTCCAGCGCACCTGTACCACGCGGGTCTTGTTCATCTTATCGCTAATAACAATGCCTTCTAAAAATTTACGCCTATTAATTCTTTTAATTGCTTCGCTCATCTTCCAATTCTCTTTCTCGTATAATAGTCATCGCACGGGCAATATCTTTCCTTAATCGTTTGAAGCGGGCTGGTTTTTCCACGTTGCCGATCCTACGCTGATAATTGAGCGTATACAGTTCTTTTTTTAAATCATTGCATTTCTGATGCAATTCTTCTTTATTCAACTCTCGTAACTTCTTATCAATCATGCCGCTGAACTCCCATACGCGAAATAAATTTTGTCCTGATCGGCAGTTTAAAGGCAATAAAACGAAACACCGATCGGGCAAATTCCTCCGGCAAACCACTCATCTCAAAAAGGACCTTTCCACGACGCACGGGGCTGACCCAATGATCCAAGTCTCCCTTCCCTTTTCCCATACGTGTTTCTGCTGGCTTCTTGGTAACCGGCTTGTAAGGAAAAATATTGATCCAAAGCTTACCCACCCCCTTCATCTTGCGCGCCGCCGCCACCCTACAGGCCTCAATGTGGTTTGAACGAACAATGCCATTTCCCAAGGCCTTCAAGCCAAACTCACCAAAATTTAAGGCATTGCCCGATGTAGCCAGACCGCGATTTTTGCCTTTTTGGGCCTTACGGTATTTAACTTTCTTCGGCATCAAGGTCATTGCTTGTGTCCCTCTTTGGTGAATTCGGCCTTATGTCTAAAAGAATTTTTCTTAGCCAATGCCTTCTTCTCAAATAGGGACCCTGCGGGTAGACCCTGAATACCTGGTTCCCCTTGACGCTTAATTTCCCTGATGACCTCTCCCTTATTCGCCCAGACTTTAATACCTATTATCCCGTAGGTAGTCAAGGCTTCGGCAAAACCATAATCAATTTGGGCACGCAACGTATGTAGGGGAAGCTTGCCAACGCGATACGATTCACTGCGGGCCAACTCAGCACCATTCAAACGGCCAGAACATTTGATCTTAATTCCCTTTACCCCTGAGGACATCGCCTGATCAATAGCGCGCTTCATGGTACGGCGAAACGCCACACGCTTCTCCAGTTGAAAGGCAATATTCTGAGCAATCAACTGGGCATCCGTTGATGGATTATTAATTTCTTGAAGGTCAATGGCCATTTCCTTAGGTGTGATATCCCCTAACTCGGACTTTAATTTATCGATATCCGCACCACGGCGTCCTATAATAACCCCTGGCCGTGCTGTATAGATGATGATTTTAATTTTATCCCCCAAGCGCTCGATGACAATCCTAGAAATAGCTGCCTGCGCAAACCGCTTTTTAATAAATTGGCGAATTTTGTAGTCCTCTAAAATATTCTGTGCAAATTGTTTCTTATCTGTAAACCAGAGACCCCTCCAATTTTCGATGTATCCGATACGTAAAGCAATAGGATTAACTTTTTGTCCCATATGGCGCCTCTTTTAAGTCCTTAGGTCTAATTCAATAGTTAAGTGTGTTGTTTTCTTCAAAATTGGTGTTGCGCGCCCGAATGAGGCGGCCCGGTACCGCTTCCAAGAAGGTCCTTGATCCGCTGAAATCCTGGAGATATACAACTGCTCTTCCCCTAGCCCCTTTTGTTTGGCATTGGACACCGCTGAGTTCAATATCTTACCGATAATCTGGGCCGACCCTTTCTGTACATGAGTCAAGATAGCCTGCGAGGTCGGCACATCTTTGCCACGGATCAAATCAATGACCTGCCTGGCCTTCATGGGTGAAACGCGTAAATATCTTCCTTTTGCGTAGGCAATCATAAATTTCTATTATCCTTATATCCCTTACGTCTTATCTGGAGCCTTCTTGGATTTTACTCCGCCATGTTTTCTAAATGTACGTGTGTGGGCAAATTCACCGAACTTATATCCCACCATATTTTCGGTAATAAAAATTGGAACATGTTTACGTCCGTCGTAAACAGAAACCGTGTATCCAACAAAATCCGGCGTGACGGTAGAACGTCTTGACCAAGTTTTAATAGGCTGGCGTTGTCCGGAATTGATCATACGCCTTAATTTCTCCAGTAATACCCCCTCGACATAAGGGCCCTTCTTTATCGAACGCGGCATAACTTATCCTCTTCTTCGAATAATAAATTGACTGGAATACTTACGTTTTTTCCGTGTTTTATACCCTTTGGTTGGTCGTCCCCATGGTGTCACCGGGTGTGGGTTCCCCTGAGGGGCTTTGCCTTCGCCGCCTCCGTGGGGATGATCGACTGGATTCATGACAACCCCGCGTACATGAGGGCGTCGCCCCTTCCAGCGCATCCTTCCAGCCTTGCCTATGGAACGTGTTTCATGCTCAACGTTACCAATTTGTCCGATAGTAGAACGGCAATCAATGAAGATCTTACGCACTTCGCTGGATGGCATGCGGATAAAGGCAAATTCGCCTTCCTTAGCAATTAGCTGGGCTGATATCCCTGCGGACCTGGCAATCTTACCGCCCTGGCCTGGCCTAATTTCAATATTATGAATCGCGGCGCCTAAAGGAATACGCCGAAGTGGCATGACATTGCCAGGATTTATTTCAACATCTTTGTCAAGGGTACTGATCACCTTGTCTCCAGGCTTGAGCCCTAAGGGGGCAATAATATAAGATTTCGTACTATCTGGATACTGAATTAGGGCAATACGTGCGCTGCGATTGGGATCGTATTCAATAGCAAGCACGGTGCATTCCTGGTCAATGCGGTCGCGCTTAAAATCAATCAGACGGTACATGCGCTTATGTCCACCGCCGCGATAACGGGACGTAATCCGTCCGTACATATTGCGTCCACCGCTACTCTTTAAAGGCCGCAAGAGTTGCTTTTCCGGCTTAGACTTCGTAATCTCAGCGAAGTCAGAAATTACCGTATGGCGTAGTGTGCTCGTCACTGGTTTGAATCGTCTGATTCCCATAGATTAGGTAACCTCGATCTTATGCCCTTCTTTAAGGGTCACCACCGCCTTTTTCAACGGTGTTGTACTACCCAGCTCTTGCCGGACGCGTTTTAGTTTTCCTGGAATAATTGCCGTATTGACCGACTCAATCTTTACCTTATAAATCTCTTCTACCGCCTTGCGGATTTGAACCTTGTTAGCCCCCATGGAAACCTGAAAAAGATATTTACGCTGTGGCTCTAGTTTGGTCCCTTTCTCGGTACGGACTAAACTTCTGACGATATCGTAAGCACTGGTCATTTTTGTATCCGCTCCAGCAGATTGTTTAAGGCCGTTTTACTAACTAAAATCATTTTGTAACGTAAGATATCATAGGCATTCACATCCTGCGAGCGCATCAAACAAAATAATGGGATATTACGCGAGACCCTGCGCACGCTGGGATCACATCCATCTAAAAGGGCAAGTACGCTCCCTTTTAGGCTCAATTTTCTTAGAACCCCGGCGAATTCTTTTGTCTTCTGGAATTGCTTCTTTAAATCGTCGATACAGACAAGATGAGCATCCTGAAACTTTACGTTTAAACTTTCCCGTAAGGCTATCCCACGAATTTTCTGCGCAACAGTATATCTAAAATTGCGAGGATGGGGTCCGAAGACAACGCCGCCACCCTTCCAAAGGGGTGAACGGATGGATCCATGACGAGAACGCCCGGTTCCTTTTTGTCGCCATGGCTTGATGCCGCCACCACGGACAGATCCACGCTCTTTGGTTGATGCCGTCCCTTGTCGTGCGCAGGCTCGGTACATCAATACCGTCTGATGAAGGACATCGCGATTGATACGGCCACCAAAAATCTCTTGCGGGAGAGCAATGCTGGTTGATTCATTGCCTTCGCTATCTAAAACAGTTAAACTAGACACCCTTATTCTCCTTCGCTGAATAAAAACCAGAAAAGTCTCGGAAGGATGAACCGTTTGTTCTGTATTGATAAAGAGGTTGCTTCATTTTCCTTTACCTGTTGCCTTTGCCTTGCTCTGTTTCATTGGATTGACCTTACGGACAATGGCCTTACGCTCTTCCTCTAGTGGCCGGAAGGCTTTTTTCTTAGAACGATAAATCGCGAGAAAGGCATTTTTATGACCGGGGACAGCTCCTTTAATAAGGATCGTATTCGCCACCGCATCCACCCCCATGACGCGCAGCCCCTGCGCTGTAACCCTACGATGGCCCATATGGCCAGGCATGTTTGTTCCAACTAATGTCCTGGAAGGATCTGCGCTAGCGCCAATGGAGCCCACGCGCCGATGGTGCATGGAGCCGTGCGCTGCAGGGCCGCCGGTCCAGTTCCACCGTTTCATGCCACCCTGAAAACCTTTTCCAATGGAGGTTCCAGCTACATCCACATATTCGCCGGCCTTAAAGATATCAGCTTTTAATTCCTCTCCGATCTTATAATTTTTGTTGTCAGTCGATTCAAACTCTTTAATAATTTTTAATGGAGCAATGCCCGATTTCTTAAAATAACCCAGGAGAGGTTTTTTCATTCTTGATTCTTTAATCGAGGCAAACCCCAGCTTCACTCGTAAGGGAGAATCTTGAAGACTAAGGACAGTGCATGGCCCGGCCTCAAGGACGGTCACTGGAACCACATCGCCGTCTTTATCGAATATCTGCGTCATTCCTAATTTTCTTCCCAACAATCCACGAATCATGACAGGGTTTATCTTCTACTGTTTAATCTCAACGTCCACACCGGCGGGCAAGTTAAGTTTGCGCAACGCCTCCACCGTCTTGGCCGTTGGGTCAATAAGATCAATTAAGCGTTTGTGAGTGGCCAACTGAAATTGCTCCCTAGATTTTTTATCAATCACTGGCGAACGAAGAACCGTATAAAGTTCCTTCTTGGTCGGCAACGGGACAGGTCCTGAGACCTTAGCACCCGTACGGATCGCTGTGTCAATGATCTCCCGAGCGGACTGATCAATCAGCCTGTGATCATAAGCCTTAAGTTTGATGCGTATCTTTTGCTGCTGCATGATTTCTCCGGCCCTAAGATACTAGGCAACGATTTGATGGATAACACCAGCGCCAACGGTATGGCCACCCTCGCGGATAGCGAAGCGTAACTCATTTTCCATGGCAATCGGCATAATTAATTCCACCTCTAACTCAACATTGTCCCCCGGCATGCACATCTCAACGCCCGAAGGGAGATTGGCTGCTCCAGTCACATCCGTTGTTCTGAAATAAAATTGTGGGCGGTAACCCTTGAAGAATGGGGTATGCCGTCCACCTTCTTCTTTGGTCAAGATATATGTCTTGGCCTTGAATTTCGTGTGCGGCGTAATAGAACCACCTGCAGCCAAGACCTGACCTCGCTGAATGTCTTCTTTTTCAACGCCACGCAAGAGTAGTCCTACGTTGTCTCCTGCCTGACCATAATCTAGCTCCTTACGGAACATCTCCACACCGGTGACAACCGTCTTTTTGATCTCCTTAGCCAT
The DNA here is from genome assembly GCA_005239675.1 of Planctomycetales bacterium. Taxonomy (GTDB): domain Bacteria; phylum Omnitrophota; class Gorgyraeia; order Zapsychrales; family Zapsychraceae; genus UBA10015. The sequence continues at coordinate 14,912 of SBBO01000021.1, read as the reverse complement.
CCCTACCAGATCAACCTCTTCACCCACCTTAATCTTACCGCGTTCAATGCGGCCGGTCGCGACCGTACCACGCCCAGAGATGGAGAACACGTCTTCAATGGCCATTAAAAACGGTTTGTCCAGTTCACGCACTGGTTCAATAAAAAAATCATCAACAGCCTTCATTAGGTCCAAGATGCATTGAGTCTTGGATTCATCGTTGAGATTATTTAATGCCTCCAGAGCGCTTCCCTTAATGATGGGCGTCTTGTCCCCATCATATTTATATTTGGTCAAAAGATCCCGGATTTCTAGTTCAACGAGTTCAAAAAGCTCTTTATCTTGAACTTGATCGCATTTATTAAGGAAGACAACAAGAGAGGGGACGTTGACCTGCCTGGCTAAAAGGATATGCTCTTTGGTCTGCGGCATGGCACCATCAGCAGCCGAGACAACAAGGATCGCCCCATCCATCTGGGCAGCCCCGGTAATCATATTCTTGATATAATCAGCGTGGCCAGGACAGTCGATATGGGCATAATGCCGCTTCTCGGTTTCGTACTCAATATGCGAAATATTAATGGTAACACCGCGCTCTTTCTCCTCAGGTGCGTTATCGATGGAATCATAAGAACGCGCCTGCGCGAGACCCTTTTTACTTAAAACCGTTGTAATCGCCGAGCTCAAGGTCGTTTTCCCGTGGTCAACGTGACCGATGGTTCCAATATTCAAATGCGGTTTATTTCTTACGAATTTTTCTTTGGCCATTGTTATGTCTCCTTTGCCATTTCCTATCCATATCCCCTCTATTAACTCTTTTTAGTTAGGGTCTCCTGATGGGCCCCAATAATTTTATCAGCGATATATTGGGGCACCTCTGCATAAAAGGCGGGCTCCATACTAAACGTTGCCCGTCCTTGAGTTAAGGAACGTACTGCATTGGCATAATTAAACATCTCTGCCAAAGGGACCTCGCAGCGTGCTGTCTTAATCTTACCCCGTGTCCCCATATTAACAATCTTGGCCCTGCGCGTCTGAAGATCGCCCAAGACAGTACCCATAAATTCTTCTGGCGCTACCACCTCTATGTCCATAACAGGCTCTAAGAAAACGGACCTACCTTTTTGTAGGGCCTCTCGCAAAGCGGCCTTCGCCGCTAATTGAAACGCCATTTCACTGGAATCCACTTCATGATAAGAACCATCAATCAAGGTGACAATAAAATCCGTTGCAGGGTACCCCGCCAAAAAACCAGTTGTGCTACCACTCATAATGCCTTTTTCAATGGCAGGAATAAATTCACGGGGGATTGCCCCGCCCTTTATTTTGTTGACGAATTCGATTCCCTTGCCACGTTCTTCTGCCGGCTCAACATTAATTACCACATGTCCGTATTGACCGCGGCCGCCGGTCTGGCTAATGAATTTACCTACAATGTCTTCAATCTTTCTGGTAATCGTCTCTTTGTAAGCAACCTGAGGACGTCCAATATTTGTCTCCAGATTAAATTCACGCTTCATGCGGTCGATCACAATCTCCAAATGCAACTCCCCCATCCCCGAGATGATTGTTTGGGCAGTATCCTGATCATAGTGGACACGTAACGATGGATCCTCATCCAAGAATTTTCTTAAGGTAAGACCTAATTTATCCTGGTCAGCCTTGGTCTTTGGTTCAATGGACATAGAGACAACCGGCTCAGGGATACGCATATTTTCCAAGAGAATTGCTTTGTCCTGATCACACAAGGTGTCGCCGGACTTACTCTCCTTAAGACCGACCAACGCCACGATCTCTCCGGCGCCTATCTGGGAGACGATCTCCTGTTTATTGGCATGCATCACAACTAGCTTGGAAATACGTTCTTTGGTCTGTCGCGTGGAATTATACACCGATTCGCCCGAAACTAGTTTTCCTGAATAGATGCGTGTATAAAACAATTTTCCTACATACGGATCCATCGCCACCTTAAATACCAGCGCGCTCAACGGCACATCAGAGGATGTCTCACGGGTGATCTCGGTCTTGGTGGCTGGATCAATCCCCTTGATAATCGGCACATCCAAAGGCGATGGGAGATAATCACAGACTGCATCGAGGATCATCTGAACGCCTTTATTCTTCAAGGACGATCCACACAAAACCGGTAAAAAGGCATTACGGATGGTGCTGGAACGTATGGACTTCTTTATATCATCTACGCTAATCTCTTTTTCATCCAAAAATTTCTCGGCGATGGTATCGTCCGCGTCAGCGAGCCGCTCAATCAAGGCATGCCGATACTGTTGCAGCTTATCCTTTAATTCAGCAGGCACTTCACTATACACCCGCTTAATGCCCTCAGCATCTTCGTATGTGATATATTTTTGATTAATGACATCAATGATCCCTTTAAAGCGGTCTTCGGTTCCATCTGGAAATTCAATGGCCGCCGCATTGGCGCCGAGTCGCTCATGAATCTCGCCTAAGACGCGTTCAAAGTTAGCCCCCAGACGATCCAATTTATTAATGAAGGCAATACGCGGAACACCATAGCGGTCAGCCTGGCGCCAGACCGTTTCTGTCTGCGACTGAACGCCACTGGTCCCACACAAAACAACAACCGCCCCATCCAAAACTTTCAATGACCTCTCAACCTCAATAGTAAAATCCACGTGGCCCGGGGTATCGATCACATTGATCTTGTTTTGATTCCAAAAACAGGTTGTGCTCGCGGCGGTAATGGTGATGCCTCGCTCCTGTTCCTGCTCCATCCAATCCATGGTCGTATTACCATCATCGACGTTTCCCATCTTATGAATCGCTCCAGTATAAAACAATATACGCTCGGTCGTGGTTGTCTTCCCCGCGTCAATATGGGCGATGATACCGATATTTCTCACATCTCGTAAAGGTGTTTGGGTCATATTCTTTTTAAATAATTAAAAACTGCGTCAGCCGGAGACAGGCACTACCAGCGGATGCAGTTTGATATTACCAACGTAGATGCGCAAAGGCCTTGTTGGCCTCAGCCATCTTATGCGTATCGTCACGCTTTTTAAGCGCCGGTCCTTCCCCCTTAGCGGCAGCCATAAGCTCGTCTGCCAACTTAATCATCATGGACTTACCTTTTTTCTTACGTGCAAAATCACGGATCCAGCGCATCGCAAGAGAATTCCCACGCGCCAGTGGCACCTCAACAGGAACTTGATAGGTCGCCCCTCCGATGCGCCTGGATTTGATTTCCAGCTTCGGACGAACATTGTCGATTGCCTTGCTAAATATTTTGAGGGCACCGGTCTCGTGACTTTTTTGATCGATTGTGTCAAAGGCCCCGTAAACAATTCCTTCCGCAACAGTCTTTTTACCTTCAACCATAATGCAATTGATAAACTTCGTCACCAAAGGACTGTTGTATTTTGGGTCTGGGGCAGTTTGGTGTAATTGGGCCATACGTCTTCGCATATCTTATTTACCTGTGTCCCTCTTGGCTCCATATTTAGATCGTGATTTCTTGCGCTTGGCCACTCCTGTAGTATCTAGCGTACCCCGGACGATATGATAACGCACACCGGGTAAATCCTTCACACGACCACCGCGCACCAGCACGATGGAGTGTTCCTGCAAATTGTGCCCCTCGCCGGGGATATAAGAAGTAACTTCAAATTTATTGGATAAACGGACCCTGGCAATTTTACGCAACGCCGAGTTCGGTTTCTTGGGCGTCATGGTCTTCACCTGCAAACAAACACCCCGTCGAAATGGGCAGTTGGTCAAGGCAGGCGATTTACTCTTTTTGACTTTCTGTATTCTCTGTTTCCTGATGAGTTGTTCTATCGTCGGCATGTTTCACCACTTCAATATGTTCGTATTCTTTTAGGCCAGTTCCCGCCGGGATGAGGTGTCCTACAATAACGTTTTCCTTCAGTCCACAAAGGAGATCAATTTTACCAGATGCGGCTGCCTCTGTCAACACTCGTGTTGTTTCTTGAAAGCTCGCAGAAGAAATAAAGCTTTCAGTCGTTAAAGATACTTTCGTAATCCCCAAGAGCAATGGTGTTGCCTGGGCGGGTTTTCCCTTCTTTTTGACAATCTCTTCATTGGTCTTCTTAAACGTTGTCCGATTGACCTGTTCTCCAATTAAAAATTCGGTATCTCCGGAATCCTCAATCTTAACTTTTTTGAGCATTTGCCCAATAATCAACTCAATGTGCTTATCGTTGATACGCACTCCTTGGAGACGATAAACCTCCTGAACCTCATTTAAAAGATACTCCTGAAGTACCTTATCCCCGCAGACGTGTAAGATATCGTGAGGGACGACCGGACCGTCTGTTAATTGTTGGCCAGCAAAGACACGATCACCCTTGTACACGTTGGGATGTTTACCATGAGGGATAGTATATTCCGCGGCCATCCCTGTAGGGCTTTTAACAATAATGGTCCTGCGGCCTTTTTTATCTTGACTGAACTCAACGGTCCCATCGAGCTCGCTGATGATCGCCGGATCCTTGGGACGCCGAGCCTCAAATAATTCCGCCACGCGCGGCAAACCCCCGGTAATATCACGCGTCTTTCCGAGACCACGCGGAATCTTGGCAATGAGATCCCCTGCATTAATCTGCTGCTTATCCTTAACAAGAATATGGGCGCCAATAGGAATCGAATAAATACCCACGATCTCCTTTTTGTCATCGGCAATAATGATCTGTGGATGATATTCCTGTTTGTGTTCCACGATGACACGTTCGGTAACACCCGTGACGGGGTTCTGTTCTTCTTGAACAGTGACATCGGGCAATAGGTCTTCAGAAGTAACATGCCCCTTGACTTCCGTTATAATCGGCACTGTGTAGGGATCCCAGGTAACGAAGACATAGTCCTTGAGAATAGAAGTGCCATCGGCTACTTTGAGCACAGCGCCCTGAGGAAGTTGATAGCGTTCGAATTCGCGTCCGTAGTCATTGTTGATACTGACCGAACCATTGCGATTCAAAACGATAAATTCACTACCCTTGGCAACCACCCGCAACTGATGATATTTGACGATCCCAGCATTCTTGCTTTTGTAAAATGATTGCTCGATGGCACGACTGGCGGTTCCACCGATATGAAACGTGCGCATGGTGAGCTGGGTCCCTGGCTCTCCAATGCTCTGGGCCGCGACTGTCCCTACCGCCTCCCCAACTTCGACCAGACGCTGGGTCGCGAGATTACGGCCATAACATTTGACACAAACCCCCCGATCAGCCTCACAGGTTAAGACGCTGCGGATACGCACCTTTTCAATGCCAAGATGTTCAATAAATTCAGCGGTTTCTTCATCAATGACTTCCCCCGCCTCAACGACTTTCTGGTCGGTCACAATGTCCACAATACTGTCGAGAGCCACCCGCCCCATGATGCGTTCCTTGAGACTCACCACCAGCTCATCTCCCTCAACGATTGCCGAAACCGTAATCCCATTGAGCGTGCCGCAATCTTGGATCGTAACAACAACTTCTTGGGCCACATCCACCAGGCGACGTGTCAAATATCCAGCATCGGCAGTCTTGAGTGCCGTATCCGCCAAACCTTTGCGTGCCCCGTGCGTAGAAATAAAATACTCCAGCACCGTCAGTCCTTCGCGGAAACTGGCAGTAATGGGATTCTCAATAATCTCACCTGTTGGTTTAGCCATAAGACCACGCATGCCAGAAAGCTGACGAATCTGCAATCGCGATCCACGCGCCCCTGAGTCAGCCATGATAAATACAGGATTGAACGGATCCATTTGTTTAAAGACAAGATCTGACATTGTTTCGGTCGTATGCGTCCAGATGTCAATAATCTTGTTGTAACGCTCTCGTCCGGTAATGATCCCTTTGCGGTATTGGTCTTCAACCTTGGTAATCTCCTGTTTGGAATTCTTAAGGATAGCGGATTTCTCCTGGGGGATTGTCATGTCACAGATGCCAATCGAGATCCCGGCTAAGGTGGCATTGATAAACCCGGCTTCTTTTAAATCATCCAGAAGCTTAATCGTTTTGCTCTGACCAAAGCGTTTATAGCAATCGGTAACAATCGCCCCGATCTTCTTTTTATCCAAAAGTTCGTTGACAAACCCAAATTCAGGCGGAATGATCTCATTAAACAAAACACGGCCCACCGTTGTTTCAATAATAGGCAGCAAACCCTTAACATCTTTATTCAAAGAGGTCTTGTCTTCCTCTCTCTTTTTGTTCTCATCGATTCCATGCAACGCTTCCTCTTGAGATATGACAAGCGATGGTTTCTCCTCCCCCCAAACTACAGTGTCCGTACGCAATTTAATCCGTCTATGCAAGCCCAGCAAACCATCATTAAAAGCAATAATGACCTCCTGTGGCGTAGCAAAGATACGATCATCTCCTGGACTTTTCTCATCTTCCTTTGTCAGATAATACAACCCCAAAACCATGTCCTGGGAAGGAGTGACAATCGGTCGACCATCCGCCGGTGAAAATAAATTATTAATGGAGAGCAGTTCCAAACGGCACTCCATCTGGGCCTCCAAAGAAAGCGGCACGTGAACCGCCATCTGATCACCATCGAAATCAGCGTTAAAAGCCGCACAGACGAGAGGATGTAGCTTGATGGCCTTTCCTTCAACGAGCATAGGATAAAACGCCTGGATGCTTAAACGGTGCAAGGTCGGGGCACGATTGAGCATAACCGGATGATCTTGGATGACCTCATCGAGGATATCCCAGACCTCGGCCCGCTCTTTTTCTACCATGCGCTTGGCGCCTTTAATCGTATGGACATAGCCCTTCTCACGCAGCTTACGAATAATAAAAGGTTCAAACAATTCCAAGGCCATTTTCTTAGGTAGACCGCATTGATGTAACTTAAGGTTTGGACCAACGACGATAACCGAACGCCCCGAATAATCCACACGCTTACCCAAGAGATTCATACGAAACCGCCCCTGCTTTCCTTTTAACATATCGGAAAGAGATTTGAGTGGCCGATTCCCCGCGCCCAAGACCGGACGGCCGTGTCGGCCGTTATTCAACAAGGCATCAACGGCCTCCTGAAGCATGCGTTTTTCATTGCGACAGATGATATCGGGGGCCTTAAGATCAAGAAGTTTCTTAAGTCTATTATTACGATTGATAACCCGTCGGTAAAGATCATTTAAGTCAGAGGTGGCAAAGCGTCCTCCTTCAAGTGGAACCAGTGGTCGTAGGTCTGGTGGAATCACCGGGAGGACATCCAAGACCATCCAATGCGGGGCATTGCCCGACTTCTTAAAATCCTCGGTCACCTTGAGGGTCTTTACAATCTTCTTGTGATTTGTCCCGGTGGGATTGGCTTTCTCAAGATCTTTACGAAGTTTCTTACTTAAGATATTCAGATCAAGATCCCGCAAAAGATCCCGCACGGCCTCAGCGCCAATCTTGGTCTTGAATCCGCCACCATACTTGATCAGGGCATCCTGATATTCATCTTCAGTTAAAAACTGATTTTTCTTTAAAGGGGTGTGACCCGGATCAATGACAATGTACTCTTCATAATAGATCAGCTTCTCCATATCCCGCAGACCGACCTGCAGCAAGGCAGCCAAACGACTGGGGACCGTCTTATAAAACCAGATATGAGTAACCGGACATGCTAATTCGATGTGACCCATCCGTTCGCGCCGCACCACCGCGCGTGTCACCAAAACCCCGCATCGGTCACAGGTGATCCCTTTAAATTTAAGACCCTTGTATTTACCGCAGTTGCATTCCCAGTCTCGCACCGGGCCAAAAATCTTCTCACAGAAAAGTCCGTCTTTTTCTGGTTTTAACGTTCTATAATTTAACGTCTCGGCCTTTTTAACAACACCAGAAGACCAAGAGCGAATTTTCTCCGGAGATGCGATACGAATCGCTACATAATCTTGATTCTGAATTTTTTCTTTAAGATTAGTCATTTTCCGCTTTTTCCGATTCGACGATTTTTTCCTTGAGTTTCGCTAAAAGTTTGTCTGTCTGCTGCTCAGTTGCCGCGGTAGATTTGACCATTTGAATATCCAAACACAGCCCCTGGAGCTCTTTGACAAGAACATTAAACGATTCCGGTGTTCCCGGTTGCAACTTCTGCTGCCCCTTGACGATCGCCTCATACATCCGGCTACGTCCAGTTACATCATCGCTTTTAACCGTCAACATCTCCTGCAGTGTATAGGCCGCCCCATAGGCCTCAAGGGCCCAAACTTCCATTTCACCAAAACGCTGTCCACCAAAATGCGCCTTGCCCCCCAGCGGTTGCTGAGTAACCAATGAATATGGTCCAATGGAACGGGCATGAATCTTTTCATCGACTAAATGATTCAACTTCAACATATAGATATAGCCGACCGTCACTTTCTGCTCAAAGGGAATCCCCGTGTGTCCATCATAGACAGTCGTCTTTCCCTCTTGCGCTAATCCTGCCTCCTTGAGGCATGCCTGGATCTCAGATTCCGTTGCCCCATTAAAGACTGGTGTTATGGCATGAAATCCCAGCGTCTTCGCTGCCCATCCCAAATGAGTCTCGAGCAGTTGCCCCACATTCATACGCGAAGGGACCCCCAGCGGATTAAGGACAATATCTACAGACGTACCGTCTTCTAAAAACGGCATATCTTCCTCGGGTAGAATGCGCGATACTATTCCTTTGTTCCCGTGGCGTCCGGCCATTTTGTCCCCTTCGGCAACTTTGCGTTTGGTTGCCACATGCACGACAACCCTCTTGAGGACGCCGGCGGGCAGCTCATCGCCACGACGGATGCGCTCTGACTCTTGTGCTTCCTCTTCGATCAATTGAGCGATCTTATCATCGTAAAAATGGACAATCTCAAGTTCTTCGGAATCATCTTTAAACTCATCAAATCTGATCTTGCTAAGCTTCTTTTGATCAATAGCCAGCAGTTTGCACAATTTCCGCTGCTTTTCTTCCTCGGCGAATTGGATTTCCTGCTTATAGTAGGCATTGATCTTCTCGAGTGCCTCCATCTCTTTCTTTTTATCTTCTTTAGTCTTGCGTCCACGCTCGGCACGCTGAAAAATTTCCGTATGGATAACGACCCCCTCGATGCCAGGAGGAAGCGTTAAGGACGTATCGCGGATATCGGCGGCCTTTTCTCCAAAGATCGCCCGGAGCAACCGCTCCTCGGGCGAAAGTTCCTTTTCGCTTTTAGGGGTAACTTTCCCCGCCAGAATATCTCCAGCCCTCACCTCTGCACCGATACGAACGATGCCGTCTTCATTCAAATTAACTAAGGCATCTTCGCCGACGTTGGGGATGTCACGGGTAATTTCTTCGTTACCCAGACGCGTCTCGCGGCACTCCGCCTCAAAACGCTCAATGTGAATTGAGGTAAATTTGTCTTCACGCAACAGCCGTTCATTGATAAGGATCGCGTCCTCAAAATTAAACCCGCGCCAAGGCATGAACGCAACCAAGACATTGCAACCAAGGGCCAGACACCCATCTTTCGTCCCAATCCCATCGGCAATAACTTGACCGGCCTGGACTTTATCGCCAACATTAACGAGAGGGCTTTGCTGAATGCAGGTATTGGCGTTGGTCCGCTGAAAATTACTCAATGGGTACACCGTGTCACCAATAGTTATTTCGCTCGCATCCACTTTGGTGACGACACCCGACTGTTGAGCCAGGATGACGACACCAGAATCACGAGCAACTTTTCCTTCCATCCCTGTCTGCACATAGGGAACTTCGGGAATCATTACTGGAACCGCCTGACGCTGCATATTAGACCCCATCAACGCACGATTAGCGTCATCATGCTCCAAGAAAGGAATGAGAGACGCTGCCACCGACACCACCTGCAACGACGAGACATCCATATGACTAACATCTTTGGGGGAAATCTTGGGAAAATCCGTTTTGTAACGACAGGAGACCTCTTTTTCAAGGAGCTGGCCGTCTTTATTAATCGGTGAATTGGCCTGGGCAATATGAACCGTCTGGTCTTTATCAGCGGTGAGATATTCTATTTTGTTGGTGACCTGCCCATCAACCACCTTGCGGTAAGGGGTCTCAATAAACCCGAGCTCGTTAACGCGGGCACAATTTGTAAGCGTTGCGATAAGTCCAATGTTGGGTCCCTCTGGTGTCTCGATGGGACAGACACGCCCATAATGGGTGTGATGGACATCACGGACCTCAAAACCCGCACGCTCGCGCGATAGCCCACCGGGCCCCAAGGCGCTCAAACGTCTTTTATGGGTCATCTCGGAAAGTGGATTAACCTGATCCATGAATTGGGACAATTGACTCCGGGCGAAGAAATCCTGAATCTGGTTAGAAAAAAGTCTGGAGTTAATCAGATGATGCGCTGTTAGATTTTCAAAGCTGCTCATCACGACCAGGCGTTCCTTAATCGAACGCTCCAGACGCGCCAGGCCAATGCGTACCTGGTTCTGGATCAGTTCTCCGACAGTTTTAATGCGTCTATTTCCCAGATGGTCAATATCATCGGTCTCGCCTATACCGTTACGTAAATTCGTTAGATAACGGATAACCTCGACGATGGTGGCGATATCGAGGACTCTGCTGTCCATGGATGAATCCATATTGAGTTTTCGATTGATGATGTGACGTCCGACCTTGCTGAGATCATATCGCTTGGGGTCGAAGAAAAGGCGAAAAAATAGCGTATCGGCCACCTCAACCGTTGCCGGTTCAGTCGGACGCATCTTGCGATAAAAATCCAAAAGGGCTTCTTCTTTATTGGTCGTGTGATCTTTCTCAAGGGTGGGCTGTATTTTCTCAAAACTATCAGTGAGCATCGCGCGCATATCTTCAGTCGTCGATAGTCCCATAATACGTAGGATTTGTGTGATGGGGAAGTTTCTCCTGCGATCGACATACGCCAGAAAAATATTATTCAGATCATATTTGATTTCAAACCAGGCGCCGCGCGACGGAATGATGCGGCCATGAAAAATACTCTTACCTGTTGGGTGTAGCTCCTCTTCAAAGGAAACACCTGGCGGTCGCTGAATCTGAGAGACCACAACCCGCTCATCGCCATTAATGATGAATGTCCCCGTCTCGGTCATTAATGGGAACTCCCCAAAATAAACTTCCTGCTCCTTGATATCAACAGGCGTAATCAGGCGTAGTTTTATTTTGAGCGGGGCCGCATAAGTCATGCCACGTCTCTTGCATTCACCGGCATCGTACTTTTGCTTCCCGACAGAATAATTGATGTACTCCAACTTAATCTGGCCATCATAACTTTCCAACGGAAAGACATCGCGGAATACTTCTTCTAGGCCCTGACATTTACGTCTGTCAGGGGAAATTCCTACCTGTAAAAACTGTTCATAGGCCTCGGTCTGGATGCCTAAGAGGTGTGGGATCTCAAAATCGTCCTTAAATTTGCTGAAATTTCTAGTTTTGAGTTTTTCCATATTCCCCTGCGTTGCTGAAGATTAATTGCCAAATGGCTGATTTCATATTGTTAAAAAAATGCTCAAATCAATGCGCTAGGGTGAATTATTTTAACTCAACCTTGGCCCCGGCGGCCTCGAGCTTCTTCTTAAGGTCTTCGGCCTCTTCTTTAGCCACCCCTTCTTTAACGGTCTTGGGTGCCGCCTCAACAAGATCTTTAGCCTCCTTGAGGCCAAGGTTAGTGGCCCCGCGGACCTCTTTGATTACGGCAATCTTGTTAGCGCCCACTTCTTTGAGGACCACATCGAAGGCGGTTTTCTCCTCGACGGGAGCCGCTGCCCCAGCGCCAGGTGCCCCACCCGGGAACATCATCGCCCCTGCTGCCATCGGTGCGGCAGCCTGTATGCCAAATTTATCTTCAAGCGCTTTGACCAGTTCTGAAATTTCAAGCGCGGTTAGACCCTCGATTGTCTTAATGACTTCGCTCAGTTTAGAAGAAAGCTCTTTGCCTGCTTTCTTCTCTTGTTGCTGTTGATTGGCTGTTGCTGTATCTTCCGACATTTTAATTTCCTCCCCTTTTTACACTTAATTGTTTCAATATGGATAAAAGTTCCCCAGTCTTCGCATTCAGTGTCCCTGCCAGGCGTGTTAGCGGTGACTGAATCGCAGCCAACAACATGGCCAACAGGACCGCACGCGAAGGCAGTTCGGATAATCGGATAATTTGCTCTTTCTCGATAATCGTGCCATCCAATAGCCCGCCACGGATAGCAATATTGGGACATTCTTTAGCGAATTGAACAAGGGCCTTGGCCATGGCCGCCGAATCGGCCCTGCCCCAAACAAAAGCCATCTGACCGGTTATCTTTTCGGCCATGGGCCTTTGTTGAATATCCTTAAGAGCAATCTGGGCGAGTGAATTTTTGGAAACATACACTTGCGCTCCAGCCGCTTTCAAACGCTTGCGAAAATCATTGAGTTGGGACCCGGGAACCTGAGAATAGCTGACCAAAAAAATACATTCATTTTGGCCGAAGCCATCCTTGATCCGGTTTACGAGATTCTCGCGAAATGCCTGACCTACCCTTTTCATAGTGCCACCTTCAATCCAGGTCCCATCGTTGTTGATAAAGAAATATTTTTGATCAGGTTTCCCTTGACCGAAGCGGGCTTGGCGTGATTGATCGCCTCGATAATATGGGTCGCGTTCTCCAAGAGTTTTTCTTTTAAAAAGGAGCGCTTACCAACGATCACATGAACACCCGCCTGCTTGTCCGATTTAAATTCGATCTTACCCGCCTTCACCTCTTTGATCGCCTTTGCGACATCGACACTCACCGTCCCTGCCTTGGGGGTGGGCATTAGGCCACGTGGCCCCAGAATCTTCCCCAATTTGCTCAAATCTTTCATCATGTCAGGCGTAGCGACGACTACATCAAAATCCATAAATCCTTTGGCTACTTTTTCGATCAGCTCCTCAGCGCCCACCCAATCAGCTCCCGCCTCCCTGGCCTTTTGTTCCTGCTCGCCCTTACAAAAAACAGCGATGCGCACGGTCTTACCCGTCCCATGCGGCAAAAGAACAGTTCCCCGGATGGACTGGTCAGAACTTTTAGTGTCTATATTAAGCATAAAATGGAGCTCAACTGTTTCATCAAATTTCACCCTAGGAAATCTCTCGATGTTTTCAATGGCCTCCGAAAGTGAATATGTCTTTTCAGTACTCACTTGCTCTAAGGCCTTTTTCATGCGCTTACTGATCTTAATCATATTAAGCCACGACCGCTATGCCCATGCTCCTAGCGGTCCCTTCAATGGTTTTGATTGCCTGCGCAGAATCAGCAGTATTTAAATCTTCCATCTTAACCTTAGCGATCTCTTCGATCTGCTTACGGCTGATTTGCCCTATTTTTTCCCTGCCTGCCGTCCCCGAGGCCTTGGCCAGATTTGCTGCCTTTTTAATTAAGACGGCGCTAGGGGGGGTCTTAATGATAAAATCAAACGTTTTGTCCTTGTACACCGTGATGACGGCTGGCAAGATCAACCCTTCCCGACCCTTGGTCTTTTCGTTAAAGGCCTTACAAAACATCATGATATTGACGCCATGCTGACCCAACGCAGGCCCCACCGGTGGCGCAGGGTTTGCCTGCCCTCCCGGTACATACAACTTGATTTGCGCAACAACTTCTTTAGCCATCTTATATCTTCTCCATCTGCCAGTATTCCAACTCAACCAAGGTGAATCTCCCAAAAATAGATACGCCCACCTTCAACTTCCCCCTCTCCGGATGAATCTCCATCACCGTTCCGTTAAAGTTGGTGAATGGCCCTTGAGCAATGCGTATCGATTCGCCCACCTCAAAGGCAATTTTGGGCGTCGGCTTGGTCTCAGTATCTTCGGTGCGTTGCAAGATTGCCTTGATTTCCTCCGCAGAGATCGGGGCTGGCTTTCCTCCTGGCCCGATAAAACCCGTAATACCCGGCGTCGTCTTAACCAAATACCAACTCTCCTTATTCATGTCCATCCTAATCATCAGATAGCCAGGAAAAAATTTTCGGGCAGTAATACGCTTTTTGCCACCGCGGATTTCAGATACCTGTTCGGTGGGGACAACAATCTCGCCAATGTATTTTTTTAAATCAGTCTTGGCCATCCGACCCTCAAGGCCCGCCTTCGCCTTCTCTTCGGAGCCTGTCTGCGTATGCACTACATACCATTTCATCTCACCCATAGAAGCAACCTACCTGATAATGAAACTTAAAAATTTGGAAAGAACGAAGTCCATTGAGCTAATCGCAGCACCCAAAAATGCCGAGCTCACCATGACAATCTTAGTCGCATCGATTAACTCCTGACGAGTTAACCAGGAGACCTTGGTGAGTTCTACCTTGACCTCAGATATAAATTTCTGTATTTTTGCCAACATCGTTTCCAGCTAAAAATGGCACAGGCCTGGTAGGACTCGAACCTACAACCCACGGTTTTGGAGACCGTCGCTCTACCAGTTAGAGCTACAGGCCTAAAAAGGCCTTCCTTTATTTTTTAATTTCTTTATGGATCAGGTGCTTACGGCAAAAACGACAATACTTCTTAAGCTCTAAGCGATCTGGACTTTTTTTCTTATCTTTGGTGGCGCTGTAATTAATACGATGGCACTCGGTACACTCAAATTGGATTGGCTCTCGCATTATTTTAAACCTAATTTTCCATCGGATGCACAAAGCCCCCGACCGGAATTGAACCGGTGACCCCGTCCTTACCAAGGACGTGCTCTGCCAACTGAGCTACAGGGGCAACTTTAAACAAGTTAAGAAAGTATAACCAATCTTAATGCTTTGTCAAGTCTTTATTTATATTTTTGCGGGAATGGGATAATAGATTGTTACCCCCTAAAAAAGCTTTTAATTTTTACAAAAGAAACGTTTGAAAAATTAAAGAACGGACTGGCTATCTATCAGCCAGAAGACAAACTTAAACCGCTAAGCAAACAAAAAATAAAACTAAAAATAGTTACCAACGTCAAAATCCCCTTGAGAACCTG
>SBBO01000012.1 GCA_005239675.1 Planctomycetales bacterium | reverse complement strand
CAGCCTTCAACGCATTATTTATGCTGTCTTTTTTCGCTTAAACACAAACTGGAAGGCTAAACCCTTAACCCAATTTACACAATTTATTTGACATTACCAAATGAGGAAAAGCCGTTGTATTTTTATTAGGGGAGGCTTAGAATATGAAGGTCGCTGTTATCCAATTGAACTCTACGGAGGATAAGGCCTATAATCTTGCCAAGGCTATTGCCTTGATCCAGCGAGCGGTTAGGTGCAAGGCGTTTTTTATGGTGTTGCCGGAGATATTTGCGTTTCGTGGCCGGATTCGTAGGGCCGGGGGAATGCGTAAGGTCGCGGAACTTATTCCTGGCGAGTCACTTAAGCCATTAATGGTATTGGCACAGCGTTATAATATTTTTATCTTGGCTGGTTCGGTCCATGAGCGGGTGGGAAATATATTCAAGGCGTATAATACCTCAGTATTGATTAATGACCATGGGGCTATCATAGCTAGATACCGCAAGAAGCATCTTTTTGAGGCTGTTCTTGAAGGAAGACGAGTTCGGGAAGCAGAATTGTTTAGGGCGGGGCACAGGGCGGTGATTGCCACGGTGGGTGGTTATAGAGTAGGGCTTTCGATTTGTTACGACCTACGGTTTCCAGAGATGTATCGGCATTATGCAAAACGAGGGGTTCAGGCGATATGTGTCCCTTCGGCATTTGCCTACCAGACAGGGAAGGCCCATTGGGAAGTTTTGTTGCGGGCGAGAGCCATTGAAAATCGTTGTTATGTCCTGGCACCCAATCAGGTTGGCCAAGGTGCCCATGGCATCCGGCATTATGGGCATAGTATGATTGTGGGGCCTTGGGGTGAGGTATTGGCCCAGGCATCGGCGGATAAAGAAGAAGTCATTTACGCGCATTTGGACGCGAAAACCATCGAGGCCTACCGGTGGAAGCTGCCGGTTTCTTCTTAGAAGAAAAACAAGGAGTGTTTATATGAGCGGCAATCATATGACAAGAAAGAATGTTGCCCAAGGCACGATTGAATACTTATTGCTTTTTTCCATTGTTGTTGTGGCCTTGCTTTTTTTCTTGAGAAAAAATGGTATTTTTCAAAATGCATTGAACACGACATATAACATAAACATCAATTCAATGTTAGATATGGCCGATAAGATATTGCGTTGATGCGTTGTTAAGGAGGGCAATATGGCGGATAGCAGAATCAGGGTTCTACTGACCGGCGCTGCCGGACAGATTGGGTACGCGCTTGTGTTTCGTATCGCCTCTGGCGAGGTGTTTGGAGATAAGACAGCCATTGATTTGAGTTTGTTGGAGCTGGAATCCGCGCTTGCGCCCCTTAAGGGGGTCGTGATGGAATTAGAGGATTGTGCGTTCCCGCTTCTGCGTTCGGTTGTCGCAACCACTGATTCCAAGACGGCATTTAAAGACGTTGATTGGGCGTTGTTGGTGGGCAGTATCCCGCGCAAGACGGGCATGGAACGCGGGGATCTTTTGAAGGTTAACGGCGGTATTTTTACGACTCAGGGCAAGGCGCTTTCCGATTACGCCAAACCCACCTGCAAGGTATTGGTCGTTGGTAATCCATGCAACACGAATGCTTATATCGCGAAGGCATCAGCTCCTCGTATTCCAGCACGGAATTTTTTTGCGATGACCATGCTCGATCAGAATAGGGCCTGCGCCCAGCTAGCCCTAAAGACTGGTTGTTCCGTTGCTGCGGTTAAGAATATGGCGATATGGGGCAACCATTCAGCAACGCAGTTCCCGGATTTCTATCATGCCACTATCGCCGGCAAATCGGTTACCCAATGCATTGCTGATGAGTCCTGGCTGAAGACGGTATTTATGGAAACAGTCCAAAGGCGTGGTGCCGAGGTTATTGCGGCGCGCGGACTTTCCTCGGCTGCGTCTGCCGCCAACGCCATCATTGAAACATTGCGGTATCTAACAACCCCCACCCCGGCTAATACATTTTTCTCCGTTGCTGTTTCTTCCGACGGAAGTTATGGCATCGAACCAGGGCTCATGTTCAGTTATCCTGTGCGTCTCAACGGCACTGCTTGGGAAATTGTGCCGGGGATTAAACATAATGCCTTTGCCCAGGAAAGAATCCAGATTACCCATAAAGAACTCCTTGCTGAAAAAGAAATCGTAAAAAAATTATTTTAAAATTACTTGTATTCCCCAATTTGCCCAGGTATACTAGAAATAAATTTTTCATTTTTTATATCTATAAAAATCGATGATAGTTTTTAGAGAGGAGTTATTCGTGAATAAAAAAACATACAATCTTATACAATTAATTATTTTTGGATTTTTGGTCGCTGTGACAGGGATTCACTGCGATATGGTTGATAGTGCTAAAGAGACCCTCCCAAGCCCAAGCAGTCAAGGGAATAAACCACCCGCTGTCGTTGACACAAATACCGCAAAACCACCTTCCCCCATCGCAGAGCAACCGATAGCTGCTAATGTCTTGGCCAGGGTTGGCACCTGGACGATTACTATTGAGGAATTTAATGAACGCCTTAAACTCCTTGAAGAAGAGGCGAAAAAACAGGATCCGCAATTTAATGCCATCTCAATGGAAGATAAGAAGCAGATTTTGGAAGGATTAGTGCGTCAGCAGCTCTTGGTGGCGGAGGCTGAACAGAGTGGTTTGGCGAATCAAAAAGATATTGAGGAGGCGACGAACGAATTCCGCAGAACATTGATCGCCCAGGAGATGATTAAGAATCTTGTCCGTGATGTTAATGTGTCAGATGAAGAGGCCAAGGCGTTTTATGAAGAGAGGAAGGACGTGCTGGTAGAGCCGGTGCAATGGCATGTGCGTGAGATTGTTGTCGATTCCCAGTTGAAGGCTAATGAATTGTCAGTTCAGCTGCTGCAGGGTGCGGATTTTACTGAAATAGCGAAACAGAATTCGATTGGTGAGACCGCTGCGCAGGGTGGAGAGTTGGGGACGATATCCGCGGCACCCTTCCCGGAGATGGAGAGCGCCCTTATTCCTCTGAAGCCGGGGGAGATTAGCGGCGTATTCAAGGGTCCTAAGGGATATTATGTCGTTAAGCTGGAAGGGAAAAAGGGCGGTGAGCCGGTTCCATTCGATACTTTAAAAAAAGAAATCTTGGATAGTCAGCTGATATTCAAACAACAGCAGGTGATCTTAGACCATATTGAAAAGTTCAAGGGGCAGGTTAAAGTCGAGATCAAGGAAAATCTGTTATGAATCTGGAGAACAAAAAACAGATTGCAACAGTGATTTTAGCCCTTGGGCTTGGGCTGATTGCAACTTTTTTGACGGGTCAATATGTTCAGAATAGCGTCACGAAGCAGACTAAGGCCATGACCAAAGAATATGCGCAGCACACCGCTTCCCTTAAGAAGGAGATGGAGCTCAACGAAGGTAAGTTAGAGGCTCTCGGTCAAAGGTATGAGGACCTGGTTAGGTTGGTGCAGGCTATGCCCAAAGGGGGCGCTGCCGAGCCAGTTAAGCCCCAGCAGCCTATTGATCAAAACACGTTTTCGGGGGTTATGTCTGCGGGTAAACGCGCCATCACTATTCAGGTAGACACATTGTCCGCAATAGGAGGACTGCTTAGTCCTGGAGATTTCGTTGATGTGATTGCTACTTTAAAGATTCCGGAAGGGGTTAAGGGTATTGGGAAAGACAAGACAAAAGATGTGGTTACTGTTTTATTCCAAAATCTTCAGGTGTTGGCTGTGGGGACGCTCTTCAAGTCGATCGGTGGTGTCGGATTATATGAAGATCGCCAGCGGACAAACTTGATCAATGTGACTTTGGCTGTTAGCCCACAAGAGGCTGGGTTATTGACGTTCGCCCAGGCCAATGGGAAATTGCAGTTGTCTTTGCGTTCGCCATTGGAAGAGGAAGAGTATCAGTTTCTACAGGTCGCCTCTTGGGATACCCTCACCGAATATATCATGGAAAAACAGGGGACGAAATTAAGCGTGCCCAAGTCTATGGCGGATGAATCACTCACCATAGAACCCACGGTGGGGTCTGAGGATAGCGAATCTGGAGATGAGGAACTTGGGCCGGACATCCAGATATTTAGGGGAGGAAAGGAATTATAGCGAGACACTTGATTGACTTAATATGAACGATCGTTTTTTTATCAATACTAGCAGATTCAGCGCAAACAGGATGACGAGAGTCCTGTTTCTTATTGTAGGGATTATGACCGCATTGACCTGTACGGTTGCCATGGGGGCCCAAGAGGCCAGTGTCAGCCAGGCGGACAATGAGGTATACATGGTCCAAGGTGAGGTCACGATCATCAAGACCTCTGGGGCAACGCGCCTGTCTATCACTCATCCTGAAGTGGCGGACATTATCAAGGTGAGCGATGAGGGGATTTTGATAGCGGCCCAAGGCATTGGCGATACGGCGCTTTTTATTTGGGAAGGCAAGGTCAAGCGCGCTGTTACGATTTTTGTCTTTAGTCGGAATCTCGAATTAATACGTGGGCGCATGGAGCGGTTGTTTAAGACAGCAGACATAACGGAAATTGAGTTGAAGATTGATGGCAAAGAAGGCAAGGTTGTTATCTCCGGATATATCCCCAATCACAAGAAAGAACGCTTTGATCAAATTGTAGAAAGTTTTAGTAATGACGTGCTTAATCTTGTTAAGGAAGATGAAATTGAAGACTTGATTGAGGTTGCGATTCAGATTACTGAATTAAGTACGACACTCGCCAAGAGTCTTGGCTTTGAGTGGTTTACCGGCACACACAGCCTTTCGAGTGGGAATCTTACGACCACCTCTAGTGGTGGTTTTACTCCAACCTATGGTGAAATTTTTCCTTCCTTGGATGGCTCAGTCGGTGATTATTTTAAGATCGGTCAGTTTGAGCGAACGGTCAACAGCTCGCTCATTATGCAGATCAATGCCCTTATTCAGCAGGGAAAGGCGCGTATATTGTCCCAACCTAAACTTGTCGTCAAGAGCGGCGAGGAGGCTAGTTTTCTGGTGGGAGGTGAGATTCCTATCCGCACCACCACATCGACACAGTCAGGCGGTACGCAGGAAAACGTTCAGTTTAAAGAATATGGCATTAACATGACTATTACACCAGAGATTAAGAAAGAAAAAATAGATTTAACGATGAGTGTTGAAATCAGCGACATAGACGCCGCTAACGCGGTTGGTTCAAACGTTGCCTTTACCACCCGCAGTGCCCAGACAAAGCTTTATTTAGATAATGGCCAGACCATTGTCTTGGCAGGGCTGATTAAGCAGAATAGAAGCGTAAAGGTTAAAAAGGTACCTTTTTTGGGAGATATTCCCGTTGTGGGAGTCCTTTTCCGAACCAAATTAACCCCGACGGACAATCAGGACCAGGAGCTGGTGATTACCTTAACACCGACTGTTTTACAAAGAAACCGTAGCGGCGATAAGCCCGTGATGGATACGACTGAGGACTTTGCGATCGATGAGGTCGATGAGGCGCAAGAAATTATTTTAAATGAGGAAATAAATCCCGTTGTCATAGGGCCGGAATCTGTTGCTGAACAGCCATCGGCTCCCAGAGTTGAGCCAGCGAAGCAATCCGAAGCCCCTTCAGAGGATTTATTATTCGATGAAGTTGATGCTGTATCATTTCAGCAACCAGAGGTTTCTTTAGAAGGTTTCGCAGTCGATGGGGCTGATGAGGTGCAAGAAGATGCTTCCAGTCAGGAAATGGCAGTTATAGCAAAAGAACCAGAGCCTCCGGCAAAACAATCGCCAGCTCCCAGCGCCGAATCATCCCAGCCACTAAAAGCTCTTTCATCAGAAAAAACGCCGGATGTTCAGCAGGAGACCTCCGATTATGTGAATTCCGTGCGCCAGAGGATAGCACAGGCAATTATCTATCCCCAGGAGGCGGAACAAAATGGTTGGGAAGGCACGGTTAGGCTAACTCTCCTTATCCTGAAGGACGGGACACTGGTTACTGCGATAGTCAGAGAATCTTCGGGGCATAAAATTCTTGATGACCATACTCTCAGCACAGCCAAAAAGTTAGCTCCTTACTCTAGCCTCCCAGCAAGCTCAGATATTCCAGAGTTGAACGTCACAATACCCATTGTTTATAGCTTGAAAAAGGGTTGATGGTTCGCGTGCTTCGTCTCCCAATAAACTTAGGGAGGAGGCTTGATTACCGCTCCTTTTAATTTTCTCCACTTTATTATTTTACCGCTATGAGCTGTAAGACAATCACGGTGTTTAGTAGTAAGGGTGGCGTTGGAAAGACGTTAGTCGCGGTGAATTTGGCCACCGCCCTGGCGCTTGCTAAGCACAAAGTCCTTCTCATTGACTTCGACCTTCAGGCCGGCCAGGACATGGCCCACATGCTAAACATTGTTCCCAAGAGGGCTATTGTTGAGATCCTGTCTACCTTAGGGATCTCAACGGACTCTGAGCTGATCAGTCAGAATGTCACAAAACATACCAGCGGGATGGATTTCTTACCGCTCGTTGGGAATACCAGCCAAATCAGCCAGATTACCACTGATAACATCCAGCCATTCTTTCAAAAGGCGATGGCGAGCTATGATTTTATCGTGGTAGATGGCGGCAAGTCGTTTACCGAAACACTCCTGGCCACATTAGATCATTCCAATCTTATATTCTTAGTGACCACGCCGGATATTCTTTCTGTGTATCAGATCAGATGGTGCTTGGAGGTGCTGCAGAGCCTACACTTTCCATTAAAAATGGTTAAGATTATTTTAAATCGTTCCGAAAGTCATGGAAGCGTTACCTGGCAAGAGGTACGTTCCTTTCTTCACTATGAGATTTTCTTTCATATCCCCTCTGATGGCAAGGTGGTAGGCCTGGCCTTAAACAGTAGAATCCCTTGTGTGTCTCACAGCCCGAAGAGTGGCATTGCGGACGCATTCACCAAGATGGCCCACATTCTTAACAAGGAAACACTGTATGTCCCCATGGCGGATTTGACCAAAACAAGATCCACCGATGTGCTAGAGACGCCAGGGCGATTTTGGGATAAATATGGAATTTCACAACAAATGACTCAGACCTCGGGCGAGGCGCTTATTGGGACGGAGGATGAAACGGTCTCCCTTAGGATCAAGGTTCATGAAAAGTTAGTTGAACGGCTCAATCTCAATATGGTAACAACAGATGTGTTTGACGACCCGCAGGCTATCCAGAAATTAAAGAAGACGGCTGAAGAGGTCGTTAGCAATATTATCATCGAGGAGTCTGGAGGAAAGCTGACCTCCCATGAGCAACGACTTGCGCTGATCAAAGACATTATTAATGAGGCCTTAGGGTTAGGCCCCTTAGAGGACTTTTTGGCAGATCCCAGTGTTACCGATATCATGGTTAACAGCAAAGATGAGGTGTATGTGGAGAAAGCCGGCAAACTTATCTTGACGAATAAAAGGTTTATCTCCAATGCCAAGATGCGCGGGATTATTGACCGTATTATCGCCCCCTTGGGTCGGCGTATTGATGAATCGACACCTATGGTGGATGCACGTCTTTTGGATGGGTCACGTATTAACGCTATTATCCCTCCGCTTTCCCTTAAGGGACCCATGATTACCATTCGTAAATTTATGAAGGAGAAATTGGAGGCAAGTGATCTCTTGGCTAAGTATCACACCTTATCTGGGCCAATGGCCGATTTTCTACATGCCTGTGTCTTGGGGCGTAAGAATATGATTGTCTCTGGCGGGACAGGGGCAGGCAAGACAACGCTTTTAAACGTCTTGTCTGAATTTATTCCTGATGGGGAACGGATTATCACCATCGAAGATGCCGCTGAATTAAAATTGAAGAAAAGTCACTGGGCGCGCCTGGAGTCTCGCCCGCCCAATATCGAAGGCAGGGGCCAGGTCACTATTCGTGATCTTTTTATCAACTGTCTACGCATGCGTCCCGATCGCATCGTTATTGGTGAATGCCGTGGGGGAGAGGTTCTCGACATGCTCCAGGCGATGAATACTGGCCATGATGGGTCTATGACGACCTTGCATGCTAATTCCACCCGCGATGCCCTGACCCGCATGTCTTCTATGATCCTTTTGAGTGGTATCGAGCTTCCCATGCGCGCTATCAATGAAATGATCGGATCTGCCATTAACATTATCGTCCAGATCAATCGTTTCTCCGATGGGACGCGTAAGATCACGGGGGTGACCGAGGTCGTTGGTCTGGATAGAGAATTTCAGCTGCAGCTGGAAGATATCTTCGTCTACCGGCAGAAAGCTGTCGATAAAGACGGCAAGATCATTGGGGATTTTGAGGCGACCGGTTATAAGCCAAAATGTTTTGACAGTCTTGTCGCCCGCGGCATTGCCCTTAAGGAAGAAATATTTAATAAACCGCAGGCATGAGTATCCGCAATAAAGACAAAGATACCATCCTGGCTCAAAGCGCTACAATCGCCAACACCTTTTGGACACGTTTAGTTGGATTGATAGGAAAAAGAGATCTCCCTTTCGGCACTGCCCTCATTATCACGCGTTGCCAGTCTATCCATATGCTGTTCATGCGGTTTCCTGTTGATGCGGTATTCGTGGATAGGCACCACCGTGTCGTTAGTTGCGTTGAGGCAATCAGACCCTTTTGTTTGAGCCCTATCTTTTTTCGCTCCAGATATGTTATTGAGCTTAAGGTTGGAACGATAAGGGCGACAAAGACGTCTGTAGGGGATCAGCTAGAATGGCTGTCACCAGAGGATGCAGAGAGTCTCGGCGTTTGATCTACTGTCGTAATGCATGAGAGGCCGCCACCATATTGGCCAATGCCTGCCTTACCTCTGGCCATTGACGGGTTTTTAAACCACAATCGGGATTAAGCCAAAAGTTTTCTTGAGGGATCTTCTGCAGGGAACGCCTCACGATATCAACCATTTTATTGGTGGGGGGCACCGCAGGGGAATGGATATCCCAGACACCAAGTCCGATCTGGCGCCTAAAGTTTATATTCTCAAAGAAGGCGATAATATCCCCTTTGCTGCGTGAGGCCTCGATTGAGATCACGTCAAAATCCATTTGATTAATATAATCAATGATCTCGCCAAACTCCGAATAACACATATGGGTATGAATTTGAGTGTCGGGGTTAGTGTTGGTGGCCAGATTAAACGATTTAACTGCCCACTCAAAGTAGGCAGGCCAGCCTCTTCTTTTGATTGGTGCCTTTTCACGAAAAGCAGCTTCGTCCACCTGGACGATCTTGATCCCTGCTTGTTCATAGTCCTTGATTTCATCTTTCAAAGATAGGCTAATTTGATAGGCCACATTACCAATGGGGATGTCCTCGCGGCAAAAGCTCCAGGCAATAATCGTTACAGCACCAGTCAACATCCCTTTAACTGGCTTTTTAGTCTTTGATTGCGCATAACGGATTTCATCGATGGTCATTGGCTTTGGTCGAGACACATCGCCAAAGATCATCGGCGGACGATATACCCGTGTCCCATAGGAGATGATCCATCCGTGCTCTGTGGTGGCAATACCATCGAGATTTTGGGCAAAAAATTCCACCATGTCGGTGCGTTCATATTCGCCATGTACCAAGACATCGAGGTCTAATTTTTCCTGAAACGCGATCAGCCGATCAATCTCGCCTTGGATATAATTTTTATAATCTCCGGAGGCAATTTGTCCTTTGGTAAAAGAACTGCGCTTAGAACGCAGCTCCTGGGTTTGCGGAAAAGAACCAATGGTCGTGGTCGGAAATTTAGGTAGACCCAATAATCGATTATGACGGATACGCCGATCTTGGAGAGGCACAGGCTTAACAAAATCCGCCTCCTTAAGATTTGCTATCCGCGACTGAACTGTCTTATTTTTACCATATTCTCCGAGGCCATTATACACTGGCGCTACTTTACCTTGAAAGCTATCAGCAATCAGACGTATCTCGGCTAATTTTTCGACGGCGAAAGATAAACATTTCTTTAAACGACTATCCAATCCTTCTTCTAGCGTCACTGAAAATGGCAGGTGATATAAAGGCGCGGCGTTGGACACCGCTAATTGCTTGACCTTAACGGATAAAGATTTTAAGATCGCCGATGATTGCGCAATATTGTTTGCCCAGACATTGCGTCCATCCACCAGTCCCGCAATGAGGGTTTTATTGTCGGGAAAGCCATTGTTTTGGATATATTTCAGATTGTCTTTGCCGCGCACAAAATCCAAGCCAATAGCATGAACCGGAAGATTCAATAGTTCGTTTAAGAAATCGACAGAATCGTAATAGGTCATCAAGGTGATTTTGCAACCTATTTGTGCTAGCATCTCGTAACCTTCTTTGATGAGATCGACCTCTTCTCTACTTAGTTCCAACACAAAACTAGGTTCATCGATTTGTGCTTGGTGATATTGAGATAAAAGTTGGCCATACACCCTGACGAGACCCAAAAACATCGGACGCAGATTATTTTTATCGATTCCCTTGGATAATTTTAAGAAAGTAAATGGGCCGATAATCTGTGGAAAGTTCCCACCCATTAGATTCAGGGCAGGATTGTCTTTGTTTAGTCGAAAAGGGTGCTCGACAAGACCATGGAAGTCTGGAACTAAATAATGATAATTGGTGTTAAACCACTTGGTCATCTCCAGGGCATTGTGTCCACGGCAGAGCTCATAATATTCTTTTAAGTCTTTTGGATCATAGAGGCCAAAGAGGATGGCGGTATCCAACATAAAATCATAGCCAGACACCTGTCCCCCAGAATCCGGAAAGATATCGATCTTCTCTTGATAGAGCCGGATATTTTCTTTCTGGATACCAGCCAGGACCTTTAAAAGTCCTGATTCGTTGATATTGCCTTTCCAGAAATCTTCTACAGCCTTTTTAAATTCCCTGTTACGTCCTAGTTTTGGGAAACCATAAGCATATGTCTTCATACAATCACCTTTCTATATGATAATAAAAATTTACATTAACATAATCATTGTTAAAAATCAATGTATTCGTGCAGCGGGAATTGATGTCTGTGGGGTTGGTGTCGGTAGGACTCACTTGCCATGCTATCTTTCGCAAAAAGATGCTGGTATCCTTTTCGGCAGGTCGTTGGTGTAGATATAACTATTTCCGATGAATAAGACATTCACAGGATGACGATTTTCTGCACCAACATCCCAGGTCAGAATCGACCATAAGAACACAAGAGACACCCCAAAAAACACCAAGCGTTTTATGTCCCGCAAATATTTCATCGATGAATAGATATCGTCAAGGAAGGTGTAGATTTCGAGATAGAATTTGTCAATAGAGAGATCCGAATCGGATGGGCTAGGCTTATGTTATGGGTGTGGTTCATTTTCCGCCGCGCAGTTCGTCTATTAAGATAACCGATTCGGCGATCTCTTTCATGGAGCGGCAGGAATCCATGCTTTTTTTATGGATCAGCCGATGGGCGGTCTCTTCGCTGAGATTGTTGAGTCGCATTAAAATGCCCTTGGCGCGCTCGATGAGCTTGCGGGTGGCGAGGGCCTCTTTAGCCTTGAAGGCCTCTTCCATCAACTTTGTATTTTCAATGGCAATTGCGGCCTGATGGGCAACCATCTGCAGGCAATCGATCTCCTCGCGGTTAAACTCATGAGGATATTTGGTGTACACATTGATAATCCCAATGGTCTTGTCTTTGACGACCATCGGTACCGACAGCATAGAAGTCAGGCCCTCTTTAAGGGCGAGGTCCCGGTAGGTATATCTTTTTTCTTCACAGACATTATAGACGGCCAAAGGCTTTTTGGTTTTAATTACCTCTCCTATTAGACTGAAATCCACCTTGATATTGGGTTTTTTCTTGTATTCTTCGCTCAGGCTTTGGGTTGCCTTGATGACGAGCTCTTTGCCTTCATCGTCTAAGATCATAATCGAACAGATCTTAGAATCCAGCATCTCAGCGGTCACGACCACAATCAGATTCAGTATCTGGTCTAGATAGTTTTCAGAAGTAATCGATTGGCTTACCTTGACCAGGCTGTCGAACTGCAGCGCTTTTTTCTTAGTCTCCTCATAGAGACGGGCGTGTTCAATGACGCCGCCTATCTGCTGGGCAATGATGGAAAAGAGTCCCACCGTACTTTTGGCGTATTCGTGGGGTTTTTTATGCTGGATATTGACAACGCCAATGGATTTGCCTTTATAGATAATAGGGAGGGATAGCAAGGCCTCATACTGATCTTCAGGCAGAACATCAAAATGTTTAAAACGCGGATCTTGGTATGCGCTTTGCTTGATAAAGACGGGCTTATTCTCCTGGGCGACCCAACCGGCAATCCCTTCCCCAGCCTTGAGGATGATCTTACCCAATTCTTTGTGATGGGGTGTCTTAGAGGCTGTCAAGACAAGCTGTTCTCTGGGTTCGTCGAATAAATAAATGAAGATGGAATCCGCCCGGGCGATGGCATTGAGGGCCTGGATGACCCTGTCGAGTATCAGCCTCAAATCGAGCTCAGAATTGGTAATCTCAACAATCTTGCGCAGGATTCCCAGTTCCTGGATGGGGCTGACACTTAATTTTCTATGGATCGTCTTGGCCATATGAAATGTTATTGTAGCATAAAGCCCGTTTGCTAGAGAATAAAATTAAAGAACACAACATGTCTCAAGCGTTTGCGCAAGTTTTACGAGATTTACCTTGCATTTGATGATATACTATTATTGGGTTATGGGGGACACCTACTTGGTTTTTGGTT
>SBBO01000022.1 GCA_005239675.1 Planctomycetales bacterium | reverse complement strand
GTTGCCCAGGCCGCCGGTTTTTCAGGAAGGAATTGCGCGCCTTACCGATCGTTTGGCGACGCGATAGTTCTCGTTCCCTATAGTTTAAGTGAAGTTTAAACCTTGCAATCTTAAGATAATTTGGTAGAATTCGACATAGAAAAAATGGATTATCCATGAACAAACGACCTGATTGGGATGAATATTTTTTGAAGTTGGCGATGTTGGCATCGGAACGTGCCACCTGTCCGCGGATGCACTGCGGCTGCGTCTTGGTCAGAGACAAGAATGTGATCGCAACCGGCTACAACGGCTCCATCCCCGGTGATGACCACTGTGAGGACGTGGGCTGTCTTTTGGTGGATAACCATTGCGTGCGTACTGTCCATGCCGAGATGAATGCCCTGGTTCAGGCCGCCAGGCGCGGCCATGCGGTGGAAGGTGCGATCGCCTACGTGACCAATATGCCCTGCACTACCTGCGCCAAGGCCTTTGTTACCGCTGGCATCCGGCGGGTGGTTGTTTTTTCGGATTATCATGATACCCTGGCGACCCAGTTTTTTGCCAAGGCTGGTATCAAGATTGACAAACATAATGTCCCTCCCACCACCATCAAGTATAATTTGAAGGATTACTCTTCTGTCCGTTGATCATCGTAAAGAGATTAGGATCGTTTCATGAAAGTTGGCATTATAGGGCTGCCGCAGGTTGGTAAAAAGACCTTATTTTCCTTGTTGACGGGTGAATCGCTGGATGGTCAGGCATATCCTGTTGGTCAGGCCTTCAAGATTGGCGTTGCCAAGATTCGCGATGCCCGCTTTGATAGGCTCGTTGAGATGTATCAGCCCAAAAAAAGTGTCCCTGCGACCTTGGATGTCCTTCTCTTGCCTTCTCTTAATAAAGAAACACTAGCCAGTACGGAGTTTTTAAAGAATATTGAGAAATGTGATGCCCTTTGTCATCTGGTACGTGGGTTTACAAACGAGGC
This sequence comes from Planctomycetales bacterium, assembly GCA_005239675.1. Classification (GTDB taxonomy): domain Bacteria; phylum Omnitrophota; class Gorgyraeia; order Zapsychrales; family Zapsychraceae; genus UBA10015. The sequence goes on along the minus strand of SBBO01000022.1, from coordinate 45,197 downwards.
CGTTTTTTGTGAGCGCGGCTCGGTTGATCCTTTACGTGACATTAAAGACGTGCATGCCGAGCTTATTTTAAATGACCTCATCTTGGTTGAGAAGCGGCTGGAACGTATCAGCCTGGATGAAAAAAAGGGAATATCCAGTCCTGGCCAGGGGAGAGAAAAGGAAATTCTGGGGGCAATGAAAGGGCTGTTGGATAATAATCTGCCGCTGGTGCGGATGGCATTTTCCAATGATGACCGCAAGGCGATGTCCACCTACCGGTTCCTCACCCAGAGACCGATGATCCTCATCCTTAACGTCGATGATAATAAAATTGCGGACACGGCCATTGTCCATCAAGTAAAACAACAATATAAAGATCACGCCGTCAACGTGATGCAGATCTCTGCTAAGATCGAAGTGGAGCTAAGCGCCTTGGATCCGCAGGAACGCGAGACGTTCGTCCAGGAGTTAGGGATAAGGGAATCTGCCTTTAACCAGCTGAGTGCTTTATGTTTTGAGGCGTTGGGGCTGATTTCATTTTTTACGGTGGGCTCAGACGAGGTTCGGGCCTGGACGACGAGGAGAAATTCGCTGGCACCAGAGGCCGCTGGCGCGATCCATTCGGATCTCCAGCGGGGATTCATCCGGGCCGAGATTATGAAATATGCTGATTTGATGGCCCTGGGGAGCGAGGCGAAGCTCAAGGAAGCTGGCAAACTTTTTTTGAAAGGCAAAGATTATATCGTAGAGGACGGCGACATCATGCACGTCCGGTTTAGTGTTTAAAAGCTGGGATGCCTTTGAGACGGGTGGTCATGGGATTCATTGTTTGTTTAATCATCGGGATAGCTCTTTTTGTTATCTATGTCCGCTATCTGGAAGAGCGATCTATTTTTTATCCTGCCCGGGATCTGGCAGTGACCCCGGCGGTCGTTGGATTGCCTTTTGAGGATGTCTTTATTCAAACACCCGATAATGTCACTATCCACGGCTGGCTAGTTAAGTCTAAGCTGGATAGCGGGACATTGCTTTTTTTTCATGGCAATGCTGGCAATATCGGTGATCGTTTGGAAAAAGTTTTTTTGTTTCATCAGCTGGGGTTGCACGTATTCATCATTGATTACCGCGGGTATGGGAGAAGCGGGGGGCATCCGACCGAGGCGGGTATTTACAAGGATGCCGTGGCTGCGTATGATTATCTAGGTACTCGCACCGATATGCTCAAGGACAAGATTGTTGGGTACGGCGAGTCCTTGGGCGGGGCTGTCGCCATCGACTTGGCGACGAAAAGAGGCCTGGCCGCACTGATCATCGATTCCTCGTTTACCAGCGCTGCGGATATAGCCAGACTGATCTATCCTTTTATCCCCGCACCTTTGATTAGAACCAAGCTGGATTCCTTGGGCAAGATACCTGGCATCACTATCCCTAAATTATTTATTCACAGCCGGCAAGATGAGCTTGTCCCCTTTGCCTTGGCAGAGAGGCTGTATCTGGCGGCGGCCCCGCCCAAGGAATTTCTAGAAATTTCCGGCGGGCACAATACCGCCTTTGACGTATCGCAGGAAAAAATGATGCGTGGTATATTGACGTTCTTGCGTGGGCACCATATTGTCGAATAATTCATGAACCAATTTCTCAAAGTACATAACGGAAAGATCGTTCAACAGGCGGCGGGACCTATTATCTTGCGAGGAGTCAATCTCGGTGGCTGGCTGATGATGGAGGGGTATCTACTGCATGGGGCTAATATCCCAGAGAAACAATTCCGCGCCCAATTCGCTCATCATTTAGGTAAAAAGGCCCTAGAGGATTTTGACGAGAGTTTTCGCAGTGCGTTTATAGGAGAAGACGATATCCGCCAGATCGCTGGATTTGGTTTTAATTGCATCCGAGTGCCTTTTCATTTTCGGGCTGTCGAGAGTGCGCCGTTTCAGTATCGAGCCCCTGGCTTGAAATTCTTGGATCAGGTTATTGGATGGGCTAAGAAATACAAGATATGGGTCATCCTCGATTTGCATGCTGCCCCCGGTTCTCAGAATAAAGATTGGCACGCTGATAGCGATGGTCAGGCGCTCTTTTGGACTAAGAAATACTACGGACAGCGGGTCTTCGCGCTTTGGGAGTTTCTTGCCGATCGTTACCAAAAGGAGAGATCCATTGCGGGGTATGATCTTTTAAACGAATCGGTCCTTGAAGATACGGCTATCCTTAATAGTTTCTATAAGACATTGATCCGGCGCATCCGCGCGATTGACTGCAACCATATCCTTTTTGTGGAAGGGAACACGTGGGCGACGGATATCGCCTGCCTAGAGGAGTTTGATGATGACAATTATGCCTTGAGCATTCATAGTTATGAACCATCGGCATTTACCTTTAATCTGGTAGCGTACCGGCGTTATCCTTCGAGCGGTAAAAATGTTATCGGCACCAAGGCTCTCTTACATCAACACCTAGGCCAATACGCTCGGATTAGCCGTAGGCGACATCTGCCTGTATACGTCGGCGAATTCGGGGTGAATTACCGCTGCGGATTTTGCGGGGAAGACCAGTGGGTCAAAGATATGCTGGACTATTTTAAGGAATATGGTTTTCATTGGACGTATTGGACGTACAAGGGCATTAAAAATGGCATATTGCCTGACGGAATTCTTAGCTATTATGGCAATCCATCCTGGATAAATCGCCAGGGGCCATTGTGCGGCTGGCAGACATATTCGGCGCAGTGGCGTTCTAGGCGCGCGGACATGATCCGTTCCTGGCATACGGATACCTTTGAAGTCAACACACTTATCTTAAAGGTTCTACGCGATGCCGCTTCTTAAGATTACCAGTTTAACCAATCCAAAAGTTAAACGTACGGTGGACTTAAAGAATCATCGTTCAAGGATAAGAAATGGCTTAACCATTGTCGAAGGGTATCAGGAGATTGGCCGGGCCCTTGCGGCTGGAGTAAAGTTTCAGGAATTTTACGTTTGTGGGGGATGCGCAATACCCGCGATAGGTGCTAGGGGCCTTAAGGCATCCGGCGCTACTTTCTACGAAACCTCAGAGGACGTCTTCGAGAAAATGGCGTATGGAGACCATACCAAAGGTATTCTGGGGATTTGTCAACCGCGGGTTTTATCTTTAGCCGATTTATCTTTTTCCAAGACACCATTGCTTCTTATTATTGAGGGGATAGAAAAGCCGGGCAATCTGGGCGCTATTTTAAGGACAGCCGATGGCGCCGGTATCGATGGGGTGATTGTCTGTGATGAAAAGACTGACCTTTACAATCCCAATGTGATTCGCGCCAGCCTGGGGGCCATTTTCTCGGTGAAGACCGTTGTCAGCTCCAGTCACGAGGCCTATCAATTCTTAAAATCGAAGAGAATCCAGATCTGTGTGAGTTCCCCTCATGCCCAGCGTATTTATACCCAGATGGACGCGACCTTACCTTGGGCGTTGGTGATCGGCTCAGAACACGACGGAGTTACCGATTTCTGGCAACGGTATGCGGATCTTATGGTCAAGATCCCAATGCGCGGGGCGGCTGATTCGTTGAATGTTGCCTCATCAGCCGCGATTTTACTTTACGAAGTCCTTAGGCAAAGAACGGCTCGAACTGATAAGAGGGAAAGATAGATGTCATTGCGTCTCCAGGTCTTTTTATCACGTCAGGGCATTTGTTCGCGCCGTCGGGCTATGGACTTCATTTTTGCCGGTCGGGTAACCGTCAACGGTCAGACTGTTCGGGAACCAGCAACGCCTATTGACCCTAAACAAGACAAGATTGGCGTGGACGGTAACGAGATCAAAGAAAAGGCCTATCATTATGTTGTGTTGAACAAACCAGCCGGTTACGTAACAACGAAAAAAGATCCCTTTGCGTCAAGAACGGTTTTCGATTTGCTACCGAAGGATTTCCGGCATCTGGTCCCGGTAGGGCGTCTAGACAAGGACACAGAAGGCTTGCTATTGTTAACCAATGATGGTGATCTGACCTATGCGTTGACGCACCCACGGTTTAATATTGACAAGGTCTATCGGGCCAAGATCAAGGGGACATTAGATGCTAAAGATCGGCAGGTATTGGAGCAAGGGATTGTTTTGGAGCCTAATCAGCCGCGCACAGCGCCTGCCCAGATTAAGGTGGTGCGTCCCACTTCGCGCGATTGCCAAGGGGCTACAGAATTTACAATCACGATTCACGAAGGCCGCAAACGTCAGATTCGGCTTATGATCGCCTCCTTAGGGAAGAAAGTCCTCGAGCTAAAAAGGATTGCCCAAGGGCCGTTGCAATTAGGTGATCTGGCATCAGGCCATTGGCGTCTTTTAAATAAGACAGAGATTGAACAGCTACATGTCCTTTCGTCCCAACGCCGGAACGCCCCCATCCCTAGGCGAGGAATGGAGGGCGCTGCGGTTAAGATTTCGCCCGGCCAGCGCAAGGCATAGAGGGTTTCACGATGATTACAATAAACAACTTAACGATGGGATTCTCGCAGCGAACACTTTTTCGAGACGTGTCACTGAGCATTTTTAGACAAGAAAAGATCGGACTGACCGGTCCTAACGGTGCGGGGAAGACTACTCTTTTTTCTATCATCTTAGGTGGGATAGAGCCTATTGTTGGGTATGTCCAGCTTCAGAAGAATCTGAACATCGGGTTTCTCCCCCAGGAGGCCCATTTTACTTGCAATCGCACGGTCCTAGAAGAGGTGACGTCTGGCGATAGCCGGATCGTTGCCTTGAAGGCCGAACAGCATCAGCTGGAAGAGGAACACAAGGCCGACAGTATGCGCTACGGTGATGTCCTTCATGAACTTGAGCAACTGGGCATCTATGATCTGGAACATAAAGCTGAAAAGAATCTTTTTGGCCTAGGATTCAAACAAGAAGATTTGCGCAAACCAATCAATCAGTTAAGCGGCGGGTGGCAGATGCGCACCCTTCTCGCTAAGCTACTTACTTACCAATATGATCTTTTGCTCTTAGATGAGCCCACTAATTATCTCGATCTGGGCGCGACCCTATGGCTCAAGGATTTTCTTAAAAATTATCAGGGCACCTTTGTCGTCATCGCGCACGACAAAGTTTTCCTCAATGACGTGACCAACTACACGATCATCTTAGAGGACGGTCGCATGACCAAGGTAAAGGGAAACTACGAAGAATACGAGCGCATGAAAGAAGAGCGTTATAAATCTTTGGAGAGAACGAAGAAGGTGGTTGATAAGAAAAGAGCACAGCTGGAGCGTTTTGCCGAGCGTTTTCACGCGCAGCCCAACAAGGCCTCGGCCGTACGCAACAAACGCAAGATGCTTGAGCGCTTAGAGACAATCGAACTTCCACCCGAGAAGGTGAGCATTAAGAATTTTGAATTCCCGCAGACCCGCCAGAGCGGTTATACTGTAATTACCTTGAACAATGTCTCGAAATCTTACAGCGATAAGAAGGTGTATGACAATCTGGATTTTGAGATTACCAAGGGCCAGAAGGTGTGTTTGGTTGGCCCTAACGGTGCAGGAAAGACCACTTTATTGAAAATGCTCGCAGGGGTTATGGAATTTGATTCCGGTGAGAGAAAACTCGGACACCAAGTCGATCTTGGATATTTCTCACAAACTCGCCTCGATGTCTTGCAGCCTGATCGCTCGGCATTTGATGAGGTTGCGATCATGTCGGGGGGTGCGATCCCCGCGGTGCAGATAAGGACCCTCTTGGGGATCTTCAATTTTCGCGGGGATGATGTGTTTAAACAGGTGAAAGTACTTTCTGGAGGAGAAAAAAGCCGGCTGATCCTAGCTAAACTTTTGATTAACCCTCCCAATTTTCTTTGCCTGGATGAGCCTACAACTCATCTGGATATCGATGGGGTTGAGGCCTTGACGCGCGCGTTCAAACTTTATCAGGGGACGTTGTGTTTTATTAGCCACGATCTTTTCTTCGTTAAAGAGATCGCCAACCATATCGTGGAGGTTGAAGATGGCCATTTGAAGGCTTATCCCAGCGGCTTTGATTATTATTTGGAGAAAAAATCCGCGAGCGATGCGGCCATCAAAGACAAGGAACGTCAGTTAAGAGAAGAGGGACAAAGACTTAAGAGAGAATCGCATAAGGGCAAGGAATTAGAGAATCCGGTCATCAGCGAACTGCATGAGCGGCACAAATCCGCTCTCAAGAGAATTGAAGATATCAAGAAAGAGATCAAGAGGCTTGCGGCTGAACAAAAAGCGCTCGAGACGGAGGCATGCGTCAAATCTCGGGTTTTGTCCGAGTCTTTTCGCGGTCGTGACAAAGATATGCTCAGGACATATGGTCAGCGTTTAAAGGAGATCCAGGGACGCATTCGTGAGATCGGCACCACGATCGATCGATTGGCCGAGGAGAAGAACCGCATCAGTAAATAGAGTGGTATAATAAAAAACATGAAATTATCCCAACGCACAGATGCCCTAATCTTTAGATGTAGGATGAAAGTTTTTTTGGGAGTTCCCTCTTTATTTTTATTTTTGTTGTTTTACGCCGGTTGCGCCAAACTCCAATATCTTGATGAGCTCTTGACGCTTAGAGGCCTTGCGACGGAGCAGGAACAGATGGCTCGTCAGATTGCAAGGCAGGATACCCAATTTGAAGACCTGGTTGCAGCGGTTCAAAAAGGGACAATCAGCACCTATAGAACTCAAAAGGGTGTTGCTAGAAAATTTGGTCCGCCCATTTACGTCCGGCATTTTACCGAGGATGACCACCGGCTGGACGTTTGGGTATACCGCCATGCCGTGCAGTTTTTTGGTTCACCGAGAGTGTATCTGTATTGGGACGAATCTGGGCATCTTATTCGCTGGAAATATGACGAACCGCAAGATAAAGGCCAGCCTGCTTCAAATCTACCAGAAGCTGTTTAAGGAGTTCGGTCCGCAGCATTGGTGGCCCGCAGAGACTAAGTTTGAAGTCATTGTCGGTGCTATCTTGACCCAGAATACTTCCTGGGGCAATGTGGAAAAGGCCATCGGTTTCCTGAAATCTCATCGGCTCTTGTCGGCCTGCGCCTTGCGGGATATCCCGATTGCCCAACTCGCCGGTTTGATTAAGCCCGCTGGTTATTTTAACGTGAAGGCGCGGCGTCTTAAGAACTTCATTCAATTTTTTTTTGACGAATATCAGGGCAACATGCAGGCCATGGGCAAAGAAGACAGAGATTCGTTACGGCAAAAACTTTTGGGGGTGAGCGGCATCGGGCCAGAGACAGCGGATTCTATCTTGCTGTACGCTCTAGAAAAGCCTGTCTTTGTTGTGGACGCCTACACCAAGCGATTCCTATATCGGCATAATTTTATCCACCATGAGGCTAATTATCAGGAAATTCAGAAATTGTTTACGACCCATCTCAATAGAGACGTTCTTTTTTTTGGGGAATATCATGCCCTCATCGTCGCCCTGGGAAAGAATTACTGCAAGCCAACCCCTTTGTGCGAAAGTTGCCCTTTGAATCGTATCCACTATTCGCTTTCTTTTAAATGCGGTCTTTGCCACCGCGCCCTTTTGGACAAACAGGAGAGAATGGTGGATAAAGTTGGTCTTCAAAAAGCGGCAAACATGATCGATCCTTCGATTCGCACCACGGACATGTCCGTAGGTCCCTATCTTATCTGTCTGGATTGTCATCGCCAAAGACACTCGCAGCGTTGATGACTGGCCCGAGTGCCACTTTTTGCCTTCCCAACCAGGATTTATTTAGAGAACGAGGTTCGATAATGATTTTATTGCCCCGGACACGAATATTTATATAATCATTGATATTGAGATGGGAGCCCCGGCTAAAGATGTCTTCAACAATTGCTCAAGTTGTCATCAGTCTTCCTGTGGAAGGCCCTTTTGATTATTCACTGCGTTCGTCTTTAGCTAAGACGGTTACTGTTGGATGTCGAGTACAGGTTATATTCAATCACGCCCCAAGAATCGGCATCGTTGTCGGATTTAAGAAGAAAAGCGCCTTTGCGAGATTGAATCCGATTTTATCCTGCCTGGATCAGCCTTCCCTTATTGATAAAAATGCCTTGCGGTTGACAAAAGAATTTAGTGCCTATTACGGTTGCGCGTGGGGGGAGGCCTTGGAGACCTGGCTCCCAGCGGCATTACGTCGCGCTAAACCGTGGGTGTGGACGCCGCCCAAATCTTCTGCTAAGACTAGCACTTTTAAGCCGAAGACAGTCCTCTTGCATGATAAAAGTCCGCATAAGCGCTGGCCGGTTATTGTAGAGATGGTGCGCGCTGCCTTGACCGCTAATCGTCGCGTGATTTTTCTTGTGCCGGAGACGTCTTTGATTGAGCCTGTCACCAGACGACTGAAGCAAGGCGTGTCTGAACCCATCATCGTTCTGGATAGGAGGATGTCCCTTTCAGAGGAATTGTCCCATTGGTTGCAGATAAGAGAAGGTAAGGCGTCGGTGGTGGTGGGGACGCGTTCAGCAGTCTTTGCGCCAGTGGTGGACTTAGGACTTATCATCGTTTACGAGGAAGAACACCCCGCCTACAAACAAGAACAAACCCCTCATTATCATGCGCCGATGGTTGCCTCACTGCGCGCCCGGATAGAACGCTGTTCTCTTCTTTACGTGAACTCAGCGCCCAGCGCTGAGACTTGGTATGACGCCCGTAAGAACAAATGGTCAATTGTCACCTTGGAGGCTGGGCGATTGACTCCTGTTCAGCTGATCGACATGACCAATTACAATCCTGGCAAGACTTCGATTCTTTCTTTCCCCCTGCAGAATGCCATACGTGAGACCTTGGCCCGTCAAGGGAAAATCGTTTTAGTAATGAACCGCAAGGGATTCACCACCCTTACCCGTTGCCAGCAATGCGGGTTTACCATGCAATGCCCGCGTTGCAGTACGAATCTGGTGTATTTCTATGCGCAGAAAGTCTTGGCCTGTCGCCACTGTTCGTTTAATACGCCGTTACCCAAGATCTGTCCACAATGTCAAGGGGCTTATCTACGCTCGATGGGGATGGGGACTGAAAAGCTGGCCAGCGAGGTCGCACGGCTATATCCACAGGCCAGCGTGGGGCATTACGATACCGATAGCGTCAACTTTCCTGGGCACGCTGACATCGTTATCACCACCAGGGTCATTTTACGCGAAGAGGGCCAACTCGCCGCATGTCTTGTGGCTATGGTTAATTTCGACAGAGAGCTCCATTACCCAGATTTTCGCTCAGCCCATCATGCCTTTGCCTTCTTGGTGCGATTGCGGCAACTGGCCACGGAGAAATTTTTGATCCAGACACGTCTGCCGGATCATTATTGCCTGCAGGCCGTGCGCACCGATGATTTTGCCGTATTTTATACAAATGAATTGGGACTGCGCAAGGAGTTGGGATTTCCTCCGTATCAACATTTGGTTGCCATTGGTCTTCGCGGACGCAACGAAGATTTTACTTTTAATCAGGCCAAGGAGCTTTTTGTCCAGCTGGCGGCAAAGATTCCTAAGCGTATAGAAATTGTAGAGCCCCATCCTGATATCAATCCCAAGCTGCGGGATCGATACCGGTTTACAATCCTATTGAAAGGCCGATCGGTCAAAGATATACTGATGCTGGTGAAATCCACTTTCAAGAATTTTCAACGTAAACGCAATACCATCGTAACGATTCATGTGGATCCGTGAATGAATATCGTATTTTTCGGCAGCGATGATTTTGCTGCAACTCATCTGGAGGCCCTGAGCTGTTCTGTGCACAAAGTTTGCGGCTGCGTTACTCAGCCCGATAAGGCCAGGGGCAGGGGATGGCATATGTCTAGTTCCCCTATCAAGGAGACGGCCACGCGTTATGGCATCCCTATTTTTCAGCCCTTGGATCTTGGCCAGCAATCTTTCTTGAAAGAGCTGAGAAATTGTAACGGGGATTTATTTGTCGTCATTGCCTATGGCCGTCTTCTTCCACCATCGGTCCTGGCTATGCCGCCTATCATGACGATCAACGTCCATAGTTCTTTGCTTCCCCGCTATAGGGGGGCAGCGCCGATTAATTGGGCTATCATTAATGGTGAGCAGGAGACTGGGTTGACTATCATGAAGCTGACAGAGGAGCTGGATGCCGGCGATATCTTGGCCCAGGAGAAGATCACAATCCACAACGAAGATACATCAATTACCTTACGCTCCCGCATGCTGACCATCAGTCCACCATTTTTACTAAAGACAATTGACTCCATCGTTAAAGAGACCTATACTCTTACCATCCAGGATGCCAACGCTGCAACGATGACTAAGAAGTTAACCAAGGCTATGGGGCGCATCTGCTGGGACAAAGAGGCCATGGCCCTCCACCGCCTGGTACGGGGGCTCCTGCCATGGCCAACGGCCCACACCTATTATCAGGGAAGATTGCTGAAGATTTTGGAAACAGCGGTAGTTCCTGGCCATTTTACCGATCATCTCCCCGGAGAGGTTATCGATGTAAACAAGCAAGGTTTTATAGTGGCAACCGGCCAGGATGCCTTATTTATTAAAAGAGTTCATCTGGAGGCATCCCGCCCGATGGAGGCGCATTGCTTTATCGCGGGGCATAAGCTGGAAGTTGGGTTTATTTTTAGTTAAAGGATAGACACGCATGCCAGAATTACGGCAAGACCCCATCGTAGGCCGGTGGGTTATCATCTCTCTTGAGCGGGCACGAAGGCCAGGGAATTTTATCGACCCCATTCATCGACATCGGCGTGAATATAAGGAGCATTGTAATTTGTGCGACCAACCGCAAGAGCCCATTTATACGCGAGGAGGAATATCTGTTATTTCTTATCGGGGACCCACATTATCGACTAGTCGACCGTCTGCCCCTAATGGTTTTTATGAAGTCATCAAAGACGTTGGCATCCATGAGACGGTGATCGAGACCCCTGAACACATCCCCAATATGGCCGATTTGCCCGTAAGTAGCATCAAGGAGATTATCAAGACCTATGTCGATCGGCTTGAGAGCATCAAAGAAAATATACTACTAAGATATGCCTTAGTTTATAAGAATTATGGACTGCCCCCTTTTGCCTACCACGCTTGCTCCCATATTATGGCCGTGCCTGTCCCATCACTAGAAATGACTGAAAAATTTTTGGGGGCCCGACAATATTTTGAGCAGCACCAGCGCTGCGTTTATTGCGATCTGATCTGTCAGGAGCTCAGAGATGAGAAGCGTATAGTGATAGAAAACGATTCTTTTTTGGCGGTCATCCCATTTGCGCCACGTTTTCTTTTCGAGACTTGGGTTATCCCCAAGAGCCACCATGCGGATTTTACCAATGGCGTGAAGGGCCACGAGGGAAATCTGGCCATTATGTTGAAAGCAGTCTTGCAGAAGTTTAAAAACGGCTTAGATGATACGGCGTATAGTTTGGCTGTCCAGACTGCCCCTTTTCATCAGGATAATGCCATGGGGGGTGAGTGGCAGACGACCACTCGCAACTACCATTGGCACCTGGAAATTGTCCCGCGGTTGACATGTATGGCAGGCTTTGAAAAGGGCAGCGGGTTTTATATCTGCGCCATCCCCCCCGAAGACATGGCACAGTATTTACGTGAGGAGCTTGAGGCATGACCAGTGAGGATATATGGCAGAATTAAGGCGTAATCCCCTTAACGGACAGTGGGCTATTGTCCATGTGGAAGACTCGTGGGGACCAGAGAAATATGAAAGGGAGGATCATGCCATTCGCGCCAAGACCACGTGCCAGTTCTGTCCCGGCAAAGAATTTTACACGCCGCCTGAGGTTGAGGCGCTGCGTCTTTGCGGTTCAGCCGCCAATTCCCCGGGTTGGGAGGTGCGTATTGTCTCTAATAAATTTCCGGCCTTAAGAATTGAGGGGACTTTGGATTTACGTCACGATGGCATGTACACCCTCTCCAATGGCATCGGTGCCCACGAAGTCTTTATTGAAACTCCCGTGCATGAGCGCAACCTCGCTGATTTAGATGACGAAGAGATATTCTACGTGATTGATAAATATCAGAGCCGACTCAATGACCTCACCAAAGACCGCAGATTTAAATACATTTTAATTTTCAAGAATTATGGAGAATCCGCTGGCACAACTGTAGAGCACCCACACAGTCAGATTATCGCGCTTCCCATGATCCCTCAATATGTCATGCAGGAGTTAGAGGCAATCAAGGCGTATTATGACCGTTGTCAGCGCTGCGTCTCTTGTGACATGATTGCCCAGGAATACCATGATGGAATCCGCATCATCGCTGATAACCCCCAATTTTTGGCCTTTTGTCCTTTTGCCTCAGGATACCCTTTTGAATGCTGCATTATCCCGCGGGAACATTCCTGTCGATTTGCCACGATGAATGATGGGGAAAAGCGTGCTTTAGGAAATATCTTACGCACCACCATGATTAGGATTAACAGATGCCTTGCGGACCCTTCGTACAATTTTTATATTCATGTCGCGCCGGTTAATGACAGTAGCTATGAGCATTTTCACTGGCATATTGCTATTATCCCCAAGTTAATGCGCACGATCGGCCTAGAGCGGGGGACGGGGTTTTTTAGTGTACCGACCGATCCCAGCCATGCTGCTCGATGCCTGCGGGAGATTAAAGTTGCCACTGCTTCCACAGCCTCTTCCGCTTAAAAAATTTTGACAAATTTGGGAGTGCAGGGTATATTCTACCCATTATCTAGGTAGTTGTCTTGATGTTCCGTATACACCCTTAGTCTAGGAACGAAGGGTCGGCCAGGCTATATCCTGTACTTCAAAATTTGTCAAGCTTTTTTATCCTTCTAGGCTGGTCCAATGTGGAATCCCTCTCTAGGTGGTGTTATCTAAAGTGAAGTCGATGGGTCAATGGGCAGAGGCTGATCCATCACGGCAATCTAGCGCAGGAAGTTCTGCAGCCGATTGTAGGCGCAACAGACATTCATGAAAAAGAGCACGCCGGTATTACTCGCTACTGTGTTGGTCATCACGCCCATCATCTTGGGTGCCCGCATCACACGATGGAGACAGACACAGGATGCGTTCGCTTCCGGAACACGTGTGGCCGAGTACACGCCTGGGAATTACAAGCTGACCGTAACTGTTGAAGACACCCCGCGCGAATACATCCTCCATCTCCCACAACACTACACGGGAAAGAGCCCCTTGCCTATCGTGATCATGTTCCATGGTGGGGGCGGGACGGCCAGAAACGCCATCTGGCAGACCGAGTGGGCGAAGAAGGCGGACCAGGAACATTTTCTGGCGGTTTTCCCCGAGGGCACGCCGCACGACCCGTCCCGGCCAGCGAGTTTCAGGCGCAACCCGCAAACGTGGAACGATGGCAGCGAACGGATTGGTGCGGCAGCACGTCACGTCGCGGATGTGGCGTTCGTTGCAGCGATGCTTAACGATCTGAAGGAACGTTTCACAATCGACGCGCGCCGGATCTATGTGACCGGTTTCTCCAATGGCGCCTCCATGTCGTTTCGCGTGGCTCGCGAGTTATCGCAGGTGATCGCGGCGATGGCTCCCGTTGCGGGTGCCGACTGGCTGGGTGACACACCGCCTGGGCGTGCGGTGCCACTATTGTACATCACCGGCACAGCCGATCCCCAGAACCCTTTTGAGGGCGGTGAGGTTCGCATCGGTGCAACCTCATACGGTCAGAAAGCCTCGACTCAAGACATGATTGCCAATTGGGTGACCATCCACGGCTGTTCCGACGAACCGCGCGTGGTGTATGAACAGGAAGGAGAAACAGGCAAGGCCTATTGCCGTCACAACGGAGTGGATACGATGGTTGTCTACACCATTGTAGGGCACGGGCACCATTGGCCCGGTGGGAGGAGCGCGCTGCCGGAGCGTGTGGCGGGGAAGAATGTCGCCACACTCAACGCGACGGATGTAATCTGGGATTTCTTTCAGAAGCACTCCAAGTGAACATGATCATGTTGGGAGCGGACAAAAACCAGGACAGGCACCTTCAAAACCAGTCCCCATCGTCTATCTCCAACAAGAAGCTGGGGGATCGCGTGGTGCCAACGCCAAGGAGTCTGTGGACCCCATCGAAACTGAGGCATGACCTCGCTAAAGCGTCTGGCATTGCCATGATCCCCATGCTGCTGCTGGTGATGGCCATCCTCACCACGAGGGGGGCCGGAGGAGGCCTCTCGCCCAACGATGCGCATGCCGAGCCACCATCCAGTGCGTTCTTTCAAGTCTCAGGAACACGCCTTCTTAAAGATGGTCAGCCTATCACGTTGCAGGGAACTAATATCTGTAACTACGCCATTTCGGATTCGGGGAGGACCCCCTATGCCTGGTACGTCACCGAACAGGACTACGCGCATCTTGCCTCATGGGGTGCGAATGTCGTCCGGCTGTCGCTCTCCCATGAATGGTTTTCTGTGGATGGGGTGCTTTCCTCCAATGCTGTCGGCATCCAGTACATCGATCGCCATCTTGGCTGGGGCAAGACCCATGGGATCAGCCTGATCTTGGATCTACACATCCCTCCAGGTGGCTACCAGGGGTACAGTCCTGAGGATGACGCGAGTCAAGCTATCTGGGAGGACCAGACGCTCCAAGATCAGTTTGTGGACCTCTGGGTGTTTATCGCGAAGCAGTACAAGGACGAAACCGCCATTGTCGGCTATGGGCTCATGAATGAGCCGGCCACAACGGACGAGCACTATCTCCCCCTGGTGGAGCGAACGATCCACGCCATCCGCACCGAGGCAGAGGACGAGCATCACATCATTTTTGTGGCGCAGAGCATGGATGATACATTCCACGATCAGGCGTTCGACGATCCCAACATTGTCTACGAGTTTCATTTTTATGAACCGTTTCTCTTCACCCATCAAGGGGTCGATTGGTTGCCAGGGGCGATCGATCCGGCCGATGTGTTTCGCTATCCTGCCACCATTGAAGAGGTGTGGTATGACAAAGCGAAACTCAAGGCCCTCATCCAGCACATCATGTCGGCCCCCAATCACGGACAGGTGGCGTTCATGTTGGGGGAATTTGCCGCCAATGCGCATGCGGACCAGACGTCGCGTGCTCAGTATTACCGGGATGTTTACCAGATCGCGCAAGAGTTGGAGATTCCTATTATCTTAAACTGGGCGTTTCGAGACCCCGACTTTGGGTTCTATGATTGGGATCACGATGCGGCCTCCGAGGATGGGACGGGGTATGAGACGAGCCGAACCGATCAGGTCACCCCCAATCACGACCTCATCAAACTGTTTCAGGAGTTATGGTTGGGGACTCCCACCCCTCCTGTGCGCGATCGCCCCGCAGCCCCGAGCCCCTCAAGACGCTTGCCGGACGACGGGGCATCAAATTCGGCGCCTTCTACCAGTACGACCTGCGCAGCGACCGTTACGATCAGATCTTCGAGCGGGAGATGGACGTGATGGCTGTTGGGATTTTTGGGGGTGATGGTAGTCGCCCGACCCAGGCTGACTTTGACTTCACGGAGGCTGCTCGATGCCTGTGGGAGATTAAAGTTGCCACTGCTTCCACAGCCTCTTCCGCTTAAAAAAACCTTGACAAATTTGGGAGTGCAGGGTATATTCTGCCCATTATCTAGGTAGTTGTCTTGATGTTCCGTATACACCCTTAGTCTAGGAACGAAGGGTCGGCCAGACTAGCGACGGTTCGACAGTGACAGTAGAATGATTGGGCACAGAGGTCCGATATTCTTGTTTGGGAGAGGGTATCGGATTTTTTGTTTGTGTCAAAAATATTGACAAAAATTACAAAAGGCATTACGCTATAGCAATCTATGGCGGCTAAGAGAAAAAGGAGAAAGGGCATGACAACACTAGTAACGAGAACAGACCCAGCGACCCGGCGTGCTGCCGTGGCCAAGGCCACGTCTCGGCAAGGCACAGATGGTGCGGTCAAGGCGGTCCAAGGCGTTGTTGAACTTATCAAGAAAAACAATATCCAGATCATTGACCTGAAATTTAACGACCTCCCAGGCCTATGGCAACATTTTTCTATTCCTACGGCGGAGGCCATCGAAGACGTTGACCATCCACATAGTATTTGGAATGATGGCATCGGCTTTGACGGTTCTAGTATTCGGGGTTTTCAGAAGATCCAGGAAAGCGACATGATTTTGAAGCTCGACCCAACGAGCGCTGTTATCGACCCAGTTTGTCAGATACCTACGGTCAGTATTATCTGTGATATTTTTGATCCAGTGACACACGACCCCTACAGCCGCGACCCGCGCTACATCGCTAAAAAGGCAGAGCAATATTTGATCAAATCTAAGATTGCTACAGCCAGTTATTGGGGGCCGGAAGCAGAATTCTTTCTTTTAAACGATGTCCGCTTCGACCAGACAGAAAATTCTGGTTACTATTTTATTGATTCTAATGAGGGTGATTGGAATACAGGACGCGACGAGAAGCCGAACCTTGGGTATAAACCGCGTTACAAGGAAGGGTATTTCCCCGTTCCACCACACGACACCTTACAGGACATCCGCTCGGAAATCATGCTGACATTAAGAAAGGTTGGAGTTCCGGTGGAGGTTCATCACCATGAGGTCGCAACCGGCGGTCAGTGCGAGATCGATATCCGCTATGGTACGCTGACAAAGATGGGTGACAATCTTCTGTGGTATAAATACATCATTAAGAATACCGCTAAGAAATACAATATGACCGCCACCTTCATGCCCAAACCAATCTTCAAGGATAACGGTTCTGGGATGCACGTGCATCAGAGTTTGTGGAACGATGGTAAGAACCTATTCTTTGACAAGAATGGCTATGCCTTGTTGAGCGATATGGCCAAATGGTACATTGGTGGGTTGCTCAAGCATGCCCATGCCTTGATGGCGTTTTGCGCCCCGACGACCAATTCCTACAAGAGGTTGGTCCCTGGATATGAGGCGCCGGTCAACCTGGTTTACTCCCAGAGAAACCGCTCGGCAGCTGTTCGTATCCCGATGTATTCCAAGAGCGAAAAATCCAAGAGAATCGAGTTTAGACCGCCTGACCCATCGGCCAATCCGTATCTTGCCTTTGCGGCGATGCTGATGGCAGGACTCGATGGCATCAATAATAAGATTGATCCGGGACAACCCATTGAAAAAAACATCTATGAACTCCCAGAGAACGAAGCGAAGAAAATCAAGACTGTTCCTCGTTCGTTAGAGGAGTCCCTGGATGCCCTAGATAAGGATCGTCAGTTCCTTCTCGAGGGTGGGGTATTCACGCCAGATGTGATCGATGTCTGGATTGAATACAAACATCAGGTGGAGATCGATGCGATGCGTTTAAGGCCGCATCCACACGAGTTCTATCTGTATTTTGATGTTTAATAGGGTAGTATGACCATCGTGTAGTTAGAGAATGATAAAGCCCTGTACCGTACAGTACAGGGCTTTTTTTGGTGGTGCACCTGGTAGGGCGCGCTCACTTGACCATGATATTATTTATTAAACATATTGATATTGAAGGTCCCGGGACGTTAGGTGATTTCTTTTCTGATCGAGGATATATAACCAAGACAATTGATTTGGGCGCTGGCGACCGATTGCCAATTTCCTGGGATGGTATTAAGGCGCTTGTTATCTTGGGCGGTCCTATGAACGTTGACGAGGAAGATAAATATCCTTTTTTAAAAGCGGAAGATAGTTTCATCCAAGAGGCCCTGGCACAGGAAATTCCCTTGCTGGGGATATGCCTGGGCGCCCAATTGTTGGCCAAGGCCTGTAGGGCCAGTGTCGGAAAATCTCCACAAAAAGAGATTGGGTTTTTTTCTGTTGAGCTGACGTCGGCTGGGGTGCATGATCCCCTGTTTCAGGGATTGGAACGCAAACTGGAGGTTTTCCAATGGCATGGGGATATGTTTCAAATCCCGAAAGGCGCAGAGTGGTTGGCATCCTCTTGCGGATGTCCGCATCAGGCCATGCGCATCGGGCGTTATGCGTACGGTCTGCAATTCCATCTGGAGATAACCGACCGCAGTATTCGTGAGTGGACAGAGGAATATCTTGACCAAGGGGATACTACCCTTATTGCTCAAAGACAGAAGATGGTCGATGATTACCAAAATAAAAAAGAACGATTCAAGGACGTTGCTGATAAAATATATGAGAACTTTCTAAAAATAATAGCAGAAAAGAACACAACCGTTAACGCAAAGGCACGTTTATAATTTTGTTGTATCCATGCTACGTATCGGTCTAGCACAAATCAATCCAACGGTCGGCGACCTAGCCGGTAACGCCCAGTTGATTGTGGCCTCTATTGAACAGGCCAAGGGTCGGCAGGTGGATATCGTTGCCTTCCCAGAGCTGGCGATCTGTGGATATCCACCGGAAGACCTACTCTTAAAAGAGCATTTTGTCCGTGACACCATTCGATCCTTACAGGCATTGGCCCGCAAGATTAGAGGGATTGCTGCCGTTATCGGATTTGTGGACATGGATACAAACAAGCAGCTGTACAACGCCGCCGCCGTGATTGCCGATGGCCTGATTAAAGGCGTTTACCGTAAAAAAGAATTGCCCAATTATGGGGTCTTTGATGAAAAACGGTATTTCAAATCCGGAGCCGATGACATTGTTTTTTCATTGGCTGGTCATGTCTTTGGCGTAACCATCTGTGAGGACATCTGGGTCGAGGGTGGCATATGCGCTACCCAGGCGCGCCGGGGCGTCTCTTTGTTGATCAATATTTCCAGCTCGCCGTATGATGTGGGTAAGCTGAAAAGGCGGCAAGAGTTGTTACAGAAGCGTGCCAGGCAGACCAAGGCGTTTATTGGTTACGTGAATCTTGTTGGCGGCCAGGACGAGCTGGTCTTCGATGGTGGGAGTTTTATCATTGATCCGCGCGGTCGAACGATTGCCTTCGGCAGGCAATTTGAAGAAGATTTGGTTGTCGCCGATATCCCCCTACCATTAAAAAGAAGAGTATCGTCAACAATACTATTGAGCAAGGGTGTTATCTCTACTATCAAGGCGCCGATTCAACGACAAGTCTCCTCTAGCTTGTCAACGATCGATGGGATTTACAGGGCGTTGGTCTTGGGCACGAGAGATTATGTTCGCAAAAATAAATTTCGTGATGTCTTGATTGGATTAAGTGGTGGTATTGATTCGTCGCTCGTTGCTGCCATTGCTGTCGATGCTGTTGGTCAAGACCATGTGATCGGGATTTCCATGCCTTCGCGGTTTACTTGCGCCGAGACTAGGACGGATGCACAGATTGTATCCACCCATCTGGGGATCAAATTTTATGAAATTCCCATCGAGGGGATATTCGCCGCGTATCTGGGGCAGTTGCAGGATATTTTCGGGGAGCATCCTTTTGGCGTGACAGAGGAAAATCTACAGGCACGTATTCGGGGTACCCTGCTGATGGCGCTGTCGAATCGTTGGGGGAGCCTGGTTTTGACAACAGGCAATAAAAGCGAGGTGGGGGTGGGGTATTGCACGTTGTATGGGGACATGAGCGGGGGTTTTGCCGTGATCAAAGACGTCCATAAGACGCAGGTGTACGCCTTGGCGCAACGGTACAATGCTCAGCAACATAAGCCCGTGATCCCTCAAAGTGTGTTCGAGCGCCCCCCCACCGCTGAACTGCGAGAAAACCAGCAAGATCAGGATTCTCTGCCGGCTTACGACGTTTTGGATCAGATCTTGAGTGAATATGTGGAGGGGCATCGGTCTTTGGCAGATATGGTACGCACCAAGGACCGGGAATTGGTCAAGAAAGTGATTGCGATGGTTGATCATAATGAATACAAGCGTCGGCAGGCCCCGCCGGGCATCAAGATTACCCCGCGGGCCTTCGGCAAGGACTGGCGATTGCCGATTACCAATAAATACAAAGAGAGTTGAGGCATAATCGGCTATCAGAAAATACTGTAGTTGATAAGACTTTCTCTGAGTATGAAGAATATGGCGACTTTGCTGTTGGGGTCTAAGGATTTGGCCGCACAACGTGATCTAAGATTCGGAAGCCTTTACCAGCATGGCATCCGTGTAGGATTGCGATAGGAGAGGTGGCTGAGTGGTCGAAAGCGGCGGTCTCGAAAACCGTTGAGGCGAAAGCCTTCTAGAGTTCGAATCTCTACCTCTCCGTTCTTTTTACCGTATATGAAAATGAACAAACCATACAAATTTGCTGGGCAAATTTGGAGATTTTCGATTATCGATTTTCAAGAAACTTTCTACAAAAAATGACGAAAATGACGAAGTGGTGAATTAATTGCATAATTTCATATTTATGTTATTCTTAATATTTTAGAAAGTTAAAAGTATTTTTATAAGGAGAAACTAGGCAGTGGATATCGAAAGCGCTTGGACTAGGGCATTAAAAGAGACCGAGATCATCCGCGCGCGGGTGCAGGCCCTGATAACGACAAGCGCCACCCGAGTGCCCTATATCCTGCTTTCGGAGTCGGCCATCAACCAGGGGGATACGGTCGTACGCGAGGGTGAGGTTTATGTGGAGAAGCCGTCGTTAATTATTCCCCCTTTTAATCCTCAATTTAATGGTTTTGAACTAGACGAGGCGGAGGGCTTCCGGCAGGATTCGTTTATTAATTTTTTGATTGTTCGGGGGGTAACGATCCCATCGCTACGCTATGACAATCGAACCCATAAGCTCAATGTCTACGAGGGGAGACTTTCTGGCGCCGTCCAATATTATAAGGAACTCTTACAGCAGAAGGAAAACGTGGATACAGGACTCATGGTCGGACCAGAAGACATTTGGCAGTTTTCCTTAATGATTTTTATCTGCACGCAGATTACTCGCAATATCAATGACGATATCCGTCGGCTGCTAGAGGAATATCACAAGAAAGAGAGATAAAAGGTTGCTATGCGTCGAATCCCTGTCTTGTGGTGTATCTACATCTCTTTCTTTTTTGCCCCATCCCTTGCCGTAGCCTTCGCGCAGACATTATCTAAAGAGACCTTGGAAAACGGATTGACGGTCTTGGTGAGCGAAATGCCCACAAGTCCTGTTGTCTGTCTTTACGCGTTGGTTAAGACGGGTTCGGCGACTGAAGGTGAATATTTAGGAAGCGGAGTTTCACATTTTCTGGAACACCTTTTGTTTAAGGGGACACAAAGACGTAAGGTGGGTGAAATCGCTGTCCAGATTCAGGGGGTCGGTGGCGAAATTAACGCCGCTACCGCAAGGGATTATACGATCTACACTATCCAGGTCCCGCCATCGGCATTCGATACGGCGCTTGATATCCTGGCGGACATGCTGATGAATGCTACCATTAGTTCCGAGGCGCTAGAGAAGGAACGTGAGGTTGTTCTAGGGGAAATGCGCATGCGCAATGATAATCCAGACCATTGGCTAGCGGACCGCGTCTTCCGAAACGTCTATATGCAGCATCCTTATCGCCATCCGATTATTGGCTACCAGGATTTGTTTGTCGCTCTGACCCGCGAGGATGTCTTCGAATATTACCGCCGTCATTATGCCCCTAACAATATCATTTTATCCATCGCAGGACAGGTGCGTAGCGTAGAAGTCCTACCGAAGATCAAGGAGGTCTTCGGTGTTTTTAAACGTCAGCGTGGTATGGGACATCACATCTTGGTTGAACCGCCGCAAATAAGTTGCCGACATTATGAAGAAGAATACCACACGGCATTGTCTAGGCTTGTCCTGGCCTTTAGTGGGGTCAGCCTGCTGGACAGGGATATGTACGCATTGGATGTCTTGGCCATGATTTTGGGATACAAAGAGAGTTCTCGTTTGTATCTAGAGGTTTATAAAAAGCAAGGCTTGGTACATAGCATTACGTCAACGAATCATACACCCTCTGACCGTGGCTTTTTTGAGATCGCGGCCGTCCTGAAAGAGGAAAATGTGGGCAGGGCCATCGGGGCTATTTGGCAAGAAATTCGGTTGATCCAGCACCGGGGGGTTACTTCCAGGGAATTAGCTAAGGCTAAGCGCCAGGTGCTAAGCGATTATTTTTTTAATCACCAGAAGGCCGCCTCTGTTGCTTACGCCCAGGCCTTAGACGAGGCCTTTACCGGGGACGCGCAGTTTTCACGGAAATACATTGGTGGAATAAAGTCGGTTGTTGCCTCAGACATTCGACGTGTCACGAAGCGTTATCTGACGAAATCAGCCTTAACGATGACTGTCTTGAGGCCAGTCGAGGAGAAAAAGGCACCAGAGGCTACCGTACCATTAGAAGTGCCCGCCATCCGTAAACATGTTTTAAGTAATGGTCTGACTGTTTTGCTCAGGGAAGACCATACGTTGCCGATTGTCTCTCTTCGGTTATCAATGCAAGCGGGTACGCGCCAGGAGCCACCGGAATTAAATGGTCTCTCCAAGATGACGGCCACCCTTTGGACCAAGGGGACCAAGGCGCGTAGCGCCGATCAAATTGCTTCGGCCGTCGAGTCGCTGGGGATTGACCTAGACACGTTCTCCGGCAAGAATAGTTTAGGGATGAATATAGAATGCCTGTCTGAAGATTTTTACCAGGCGCTGGATTTGGCGCAAGAGATAGCCAAGACACCAACGTTTCCCCATGAGGAAATGATCAAGGTCAGAGAGGACATGATCGCAGCCGTGCGGATACGCGAGGACAGTATCTTTCAAAGGACGATCTTGGCACTCAAAGAAACGCTTTTTCTTACCCATCCGTTGCGTCGAGATGAGAACGGCACGCAAGAGACGCTCGAGCGCATTGGGCGTCGTGATGTCATGGATTTCTACGCACGATTGGCAGTGCCAGGAAATATGGTCCTTTCCATTTTTGGTGATATCGCCGCCGATGACGTGCTGGCATCTGTTGAAAAAGAGTTTAGTTCTTTATCTAAGCGTGATATCCGTTTAAACTATGCTATGGAGACCCTGCCTTCGTCACCGCGTTCCAAAGAAATACAGATGGATAAAGAGCAGGCCATGGCGATCTTAGGATTTCACGGGGCTGACTTTAAGAGTCAGGATCGCTATGGTCTAGAGGTATTAACGGCGCTCTTGGGGTCATCATTTAGCGGGAGGCTTTTTAACAGCATTCGTGAAGAATTGGGACAGGCCTATGCGTTGGGCGGTGATTTTGTGCCGGCTGTTGATGGCGGATACATCTATTTTTATGTCTTAACAGATGACAGTCGACTCGCGCAGGTGCGCCAACTGATACGCCGGGAAATCCAGAAGCTTCAGGCCTTCGAATCCCCCTTCGGGGGGCTTGGAGGGGTGACAGACAAGGAATTGGCCGATATGAAGAAATATTTGCAGGGGAATTTCAGGGCGGGCCTGGAGACCAATTCGGCCCTTAGTTTCACGAGTAGTCTCGATGAGCTTTATGGGTTGGGTTACCAGCATTATATGGGATATGAAGCGGCCATTGATAGAGTGACGGCCCAAGACATCCAGCGCCTGGCCAGGCAATACCTTGATTTGAACAAGGCCGTTGAGGTAACGGCGCGCAAGAATACAAAATGAACTTGCCCATGGGGTATTTATATTTATAATTAGAGAATAAACGGTTGCAATATGAATCAGTTAAAATACCTAGATTTGGAATTCCGCCTGATTGAGGCCCTCTATGGCAAGATGAGTTTACTCCAGCCCCAGAAAGAACGGGAGCAGTTGATCGTCGATGCCTTAAATGGGGTCTTGAGCAACGGGGAATTTGGCGAATTAAAACATGACTTAGAAAACGAAGAGACCCGTGTTCAATTTGTCCGTAATTTCCTTTCCTATGGGATCGTGACCGAACTTCTCTGTGACTTCTGCGTTGAGGATTTGATTATTAATAATCTTAACCCCATTTACATCCATCACAGCCAAAAGGGCTTTATATCAACGGGTAAGCAATTCAAGGGTCAGAGGGAATTAGAGCTTTTCATCCGCAAGATTCTCTTGTTCGCTGGCCGCAAGAAGCTCGGCAGAATCATCAACTTGGAACTTCCCAACATGGAGGGGCGGGTCAATATCATCTTTTCGCCTTTTGGTCCGCAGATTACGATTACCAAGGCCAAAGTATCGCCGTTAAGCATATTGGAGCTCGTGCGTGCTAAAAGCGTAACCCATGAGGTCGCCGCCCAATTGTGGCTCTATCTGCAAGGGATGTCCATTCGTCCGGCTAATATTATCATCGCGGGGGGCCCTGGGGTGGGAAAGACGACACTCTTGAATGCCCTTTTTTCTTTCATTCCAGAAACAGATCGACTGGTTGTGATTGAAGACACCTTAGAGTTAAATACGTTCTTGGAAGAGAGCTGTTCACGTCTGGAAAGTGATGAGGAGTTGAGCCTGGCGGATCTAGTTAAGAACGCGTTACGCATGCGCCCGGAACGAATTATCGTGGGTGAAGTGCGTGGAGTAGAGGCCCGTGACATGATTACTGCCTGCAATATCGGCAAGTATTGCATCTGCACTATCCATGCCCTGACTTCCCGGGAGGCTATTATTCGTCTGCAAACAGAGCCGATGAATATCCCGGAGATCTTGGTCAATCTGATCGATGTCTTCATTGTCTTAAAAAGATACCATGTTCAAGACAAGATGTTCCGCGTTATTGATGAGGTCAGTGAAACCAGCGGCATGGAACAAGTTAAGATCCTTTTATCTCAAGTGTATAAATATGATTATGAAGGTCATAAACTAAAACAAGTGAATCCCAGCACTGTCTTTCGAGATCGCTTGGCCCAGCAGGCGGGGGTGACGTCGCGTGAGGTTATGCGTGAACATTTCTTGCGTACCTTTTTGTTACAGCAATTGGATCAGCGCAACATGGTCAGCATGAAGGAGGTTGCGACCTTTTGCCGCGCCTACAGTCGCAATCCTGATCAGGCAACGGCGAGTATGGGCTTCGACCGTGCGAAAATTTTACGCGGTGAGACTTAAGTATCCATCGCCATTTCTACAGATAAAGATCGATCGGTCGACCGATTTTTTAAAACTTGACGGTTGTAGGGTCGGATTGTATAATATCGCCACTTATTATTTAGAAAGAAATAGAATAGGATATTAAAGAAACAAAAGGTTAAGGAGGAAATAAAATTGGTTTTATTGAAGTCGAAAAAAACACAGGTCATCGAAGATTTTAAAACGCATTCCAAGGATACCGGATCCCCTAGTGTTCAGATCGCGTTACTGACCGAGAAGATCAATTATTTGGCAGAGCATTTTAAGATCCACACCAAAGATTTTCATTCTCGTCGAGGTCTTTTGCTGATGATTGGGAAAAGACGCCGTCTTTTAGCCTACCTGCAAGAGAAAGACTTCCAGAAGTATCAAGAGACGATTTCTAAGTTGAATCTGCGTAAGTAGACAAATAAAGGGATAATTCATGAATAGGCAAGGACGCATTGAGGTTCCTTTTGGGAATAATAATCTGATTGTGGAAACAGGCAGGCTTGCCCGGCAGGCCAATGGTACCGTGACTGTGACCTGTGGAGGGACTGTTGTCTTGGTGGCGGCGTGTATGTCCCAGGGCCCCCGGGAGGGGGTGGATTTCTTTCCACTGATGGTTGAATATCAAGAGAAGACGTATTCAGCCGGTCGTATCCCTGGTGGATTTTTTAAACGCGAGGGCCGTCCCACCCAAAAAGAAATTTTGAGCGCACGTTTGATCGACCGACCGTTGCGTCCGCTTTTCCCGGAAGGATTTTATAACGAGGTCCAGATAACCGCGACCGTCCTTAGCAGTGATGGGGAAAACGATCCAGACATCCTCGCGGTGGTTGGCGCCTCAGCAGCGGTGCACATCTCGGATATTCCATTCGATGGCCCAGTAGGGGCTGTGCGTGTAGGGTGTATCAACGGAGAATTTATATTGAATCCAACTTATGCGCAAAGAGAAAAGAGTGAATTTGATCTGGTGGTAGTCGGTCTTGAGCGCGGTATCGTGATGATCGAGGGTGAGGCCAATGAAGTCCCCAAAGAGAGAATTAAGGAGGCCATGCGGTATGCCTTCCAGGAACTCCAGCCTATCTTGAAATTCCAGCATGAGTTCCGAAAGCAGGTCGGTCTGGAAAAGGCCAAGGTAGATTTGTTTCGATTTCCTGATGAGCTCAAAGACAAGGTCGCGCACATGATAGAAGGGCGCCTGACCAAGGTTTACAATGTTGGGGAGAAGGAAAAAAGAGAAGAGGCCCTTCACGAATTACGGAAAGAAGTTTTGAGCAATATGGCGGTGTTTGAATCCTATAAACTTAATGGTCGTGCCCTGATAGAATCTGATATAAAATTGATTTTCGACCAGTTAGAGTATGACGAAGTCCGGCGTCTGATTTTTCAGGATGGCAAACGCGCCGATGGCCGCGGCTTCAAAGATATCCGTAATATTGCTTGTGAAATTAATATCTTGCCTCGCACCCATGGGTCGAGTCTTTTTACGCGCGGTCAGACCCAGAGTCTGGCGGTGGTGACCTTAGGAACTAGAAAAGACGAGCAGATGGTTGAAGCCCTCGACGGGCTTTCCTATAACAATTTTATGCTACATTATAATTTCCCCTCGTTTAGCGTAGGCGAGACCAGGCCCATGCGCGGACCCGGTCGTCGTGAAATAGGTCACGGTGCGCTCGCCGCCAAGGCACTACGGGCGGTTATGCCTACCAAAGAAGAATTTCCTTACACGATCCGCGTTGTCTCTGAAATCCTAGAATCCAATGGCTCATCGAGCATGGCGAGTGTCTGTTCAGGTTCCTTGAGCTTGATGGACGCGGGTGTGCCCATTGCCAATGCGGTTGCGGGTATTTCTGTTGGCCTGATTACCCAGGGGGATGAATGGCGTCTTTTGACCGATATCATGGGCCTTGAAGATCATTTCGGTGATATGGATTTTAAGGTGGCTGGCACTGATAAAGGAGTGACTGCCATTCAGCTGGATATCAAGGTCCGTGGGGTGGCCATTGAGATACTAGAAAAAGGAATCGATCATGCCGAGGAGGCCCGCGGTGTTGTTTTAAAAGAGATGAATTTGGCCATCTCTACTCCAAAGCCAGACATCTCTCCCTATGCACCACGGATAGTGACCGTCCAGGTTCCTGTGGATAAAATAGGAGATGTCATTGGTCCCGGAGGCAAGACCATCAAGAAGATCATTGAGGAGACGGGTGTTGAGACTATTGATATCGATGATGATGGTAAGGTTCTTATCGCCTCGCTAGAAAGAGAATCCGCCGAAAAGGCCCTCAAATACATTAACGGCATGATGGAGGTGCCTGAGGTGGGTAAGATTTATGATGCCCAGGTTATGCGGATTATGAATTTTGGGGCTTTCTGCGAATTCCTGCCAAGCAAGCAGGGGTTGGTGCATGTGTCGGAACTTTCGGAAAAATATGTTAAAGATATCAATCAGGTTGTGAAGATTGGCGACCGGTTTAAGGTCAAGATCATTGAGATCGATGAAATGAAACGCATCAATCTGAGCAAGAAACAAGCCGAAAAGGAGCTCAACATAAGCGTGTGATCACACCGTTTTCTAAGGCCTTTATCGGTAACATCTGTGTTCACCATGAAACAGGAACATAAAAGTGAGATTAAGGCCGTTGTTATCCTCGCTCTGGGGCTTATCCTGCTAGCAAGCCTCATCTCGTTTGTTCCTGAAGACCTTTCGTGGTACACCTCAAATCCCAACACCCCTGCCCATAATTGGATCCGCGTGACCGGCGCCTACACCGCGGGCGCGTTATTTTTTATCTTTGGTTACAGCGCATATATGCTGGTCATTATTCTCTTGTTCTGGAGCTGGAACAAATTCATGTTACGCCAGCTAACATTCTCCAGTGCCAAACTATTGAGCCTCATCGTCCTTTTTTGTGTATTGAGTACGCTGCTGGGTATAATGGGCCCGCAAGAGACGACACTGCGTTTTCAGCGTTCAGGGTTGGTTGGGTTTATCCTGTCAGATTTCTTCATACGTTGTTTAGGGTTGCTCGGTTCTTACATTAGCCTGGCAATGCTGGGGACCTTGTCGCTTTTATTGACGGGCGAGGTGCTGGTGGTGCCTTTATTCAAGCGTGGGGTAGAGAAGATACGGAATATCTCTCGCTCATGGCACGAAGACCGTGAGAAAAGAAAGGAGGGGCCCCACGGCCAAGGTCATCGTCTCTGGGCCCCCTTGAAGCTTAATGTCGACTCGAGACCTAACTCCCATCAAGAGATTGCTAGTAAATCGCCACACCTTCTTCTTAAAGGAGACACGGCAGTCAAAGATGTTCAAACAAAGAAAGAACCGAACATTTCAGCCGTGGCAGCGCAGCATCTTAATAAACCTCAGATTCATATCATCGAGCCGTCTCAAGCATCGGCGAAAGAAGTGGCATTAGCGCGTGGAGGAGACACCGGCCTGGTGGGGGCATACCGCATGCCAACGTTGAATCTTTTGGAGGATCCACCTTCGGTCTCCGCTGGGAAATTGCAAAGCAGTTTGATGAACGGGGCAAAGCTTCTGGAAGGCACCTTGGCGAATTTTGGTGTTAGTGCCCGCGTGGCGAATATCGAACGCGGCCCGGCAATCACTCGTTACGAGCTTGAGCCGGCACCCGGCGTCAAGGTGCAGAAATTTACGACTCTCTCTGATGATATTGCCTTGGCGATGCGGGCCATGACGGTGCGTGTCGTTGCGCCTATCCCCGGGAAGGATAGGGTGGGCATTGAGGTCCCCAATTCAGACTTTTCAACAGTTTTTCTCAAGGAGGTCTTGTCCACCAATGAGTTTCGGTCGCACGGCTCTAAATTGACTTTGTCGTTGGGCAAAGACATTGCGGGCAAGCCTATGGTTGCGGATTTAGCGGAAATGCCGCACCTGTTAATTGCAGGGACAACCGGTTCAGGAAAAACGGTCTGCGTCAATGGTATCATTATGTCCATACTGCTCAATGCCTCTCCTGATGAGGTCAAATTCGTTATGGTTGATCCTAAAATGGTGGAGTTGGCCCAATACAATAACATCCCGCATCTTTTGTCTCCTGTCGTTACGGATTCCCAGAAAGCGGCCGCAGCGCTGCACTGGGTCGTTGGAGAAATGGAGACACGTTACCGGACTCTCTCTAAAGAGGGCGTGCGTAACGTCCAGGCGTATAATGCGCGAGGAAACAAGATGCCCTATATCGTCTTAATTATCGATGAATTAGCTGACCTCATGCAAGTCTCGGCCAAGGCAGTCGAGAGTGCCATTACACGGATTGCCCAGTTATCCCGGGCAGTGGGGATTCATTTAATCCTAGCCACCCAGCGGCCATCGGTGGATGTTATCACGGGGGTCATCAAGGCTAATTTTCCTGCGCGTATTTCGTTTAAAGTAGCCTCCAAGGTTGATTCACGTACTGTTCTGGACATGAACGGTGCCGAGAGTTTATTGGGTAAAGGTGATATGCTGTTTATCCAGCCTGGTGATGCTAAGCCAACGCGCGGACAATGCAGTTTCGTGCGCGATGAAGAGATCCGGCGGGTTATCGAGTTTATTAAGGATCAGCAGGCGCCGGCGTATGACGAGAGCATCACCCAATACCAGCGCAGCGGTGGGTCAGGTGGGGCCGATGACCGGTACGATGAGTATTATGATGAGGCTATGCGTCTAGTGATCGAATCCAACCAGGCATCAGTATCGATTTTGCAGCGGCGGCTGCGTCTAGGGTATACCCGGGCCGCGCGGTTGATTGATATGATGGAGCACAATGGCATTGTGGGTCCTTATTGCGGCAGCAAGCCCAGGGATATTCTTGTTGACCGCGAACAGTGGTTGTTGGAAAATATGAACAACAAAGATAAGGGGGAATCTTCGCGTCCTAGCGGTTTGTAACAGTTGATTGGATGATGTTTTAGTCCTCTGTCTATAGTCCTGACACGGCATTGGATTCTATGAAAAAATATTGAGGATCAAGATGAAGACAATAACACCACAACCGGTCTCATTGTTAAAATCCACACGGCAGGCTAAAGCCATTTCTTTGGAGGCCGTGCATGAGGCGACCAAAATCCCCATGGATGTCCTGCGGGCGATCGAAGAGGGCTACACCGTGCGCACCCTATCTCCTTTCTATCTCAGGGGATTTATTAAGATGTATGCGCAATATCTGCAGGTTAATGTTAAGGAGATTATCCCGGAATATGCGGCAACGAAGGAACCGCCTTCCAGGATAGTCACGCTGTCGAGGGAACCGAGGGCGTTCAAGGAGCCCGGGGAATTTGATTTTGATGCCACGCAGTGGGCGGCACACATCTTTACTCATCGACGCAAGAAAAAGATCGTTGCTTTCTTGGGATTTTTGTGCATTTTATTTGCCTTGTTTAAGATAATTACATTCTTTACGCATCGACGCCCCCCTTCAGGGAGTTCGGCGGTTGGTCAAACACAGAAAACTATTGCTCCGAAGAATACCCGCACTGTCCCGGTCGCAGTTCCTACGAAGAAGAAAAGCTCCTTTGCGCCCAGCGCAGCGACTGCTCCACGCATAGCGACCACAATGAAGAGCGCCAAGTCTTCTGAGCCGTCCACCCCCATTGCGCCCAAGACGGTTTATGTGGCATCCCATCCTGTGGCGACACCTCATCGCCAGATTGAGAAAGATATTGTCCTGACCATTCGTACCAAGAAAGACAATTGGCTTCGTGTCGACTCAGATGGCGTCATCGTATATCAAGGTACCTTGGGTCGGGGTAAGGCGGAAAGCTGGAACGCAAGTAAAAAAATTGAAATTTCGGGCAAGAATATTGATCAGCTGGAGTTTGAACTTAACGGTAAATTACTCGGCTCTTTAACCCGTCGCCAACGCAATGCCAAGAAAGTGGTGATTACGCCAGAAGGCCTGTCTGTTATTCCTTGAAGATTATCGGATCTTAAGAAAAATGATCAGGACAAAAACGACCAACGATTTCTTTCAAGAACGCATCTACCCTCCAGGAAAATCTATCCGCAAGGGAAAGACGGTCGGTGTCATTACTCTGGGATGCTCTCGCAATCTGACAGATTCTCAAGCCATTCTGGGAGATTTTAAGCGCCGTGGCTACCGCCTGACGGATACCGCACACGCGGATACGGTAGTCGTTAATACGTGTGCGTTTATCGAGGAGGCCAAACGTGAATCCATTGATACTATTTTGGATTTGATTGAATTAAAGAAGAAAGGTCAGGTGAAGAAAATTATTGTTGCGGGATGTTTGGCCCAGCGTTATGCCAAGGAATTAGCCGATGAATTAAAAGAGGTGGATACGGTCACGGGAGTGCGTAGGCTAGACCGTCACGATGTCCCTGAGCAGGTGTCGCTTACCCCATCGCATTTTGCGTACGTCAAGATTTGCGAGAGTTGTTACAATCGCTGCAGTTTTTGTATCATTCCCGCCATTAAAGGAAAATTTGTCTCTAGGACGATGGAGTCCGTTATCCGCGAGATTAAGGGGATCGACGAACGCGGTGTCAAAGAAATTAATCTAATCGGCCAGGATATAACCGCCTACGGCATGGACATCTATCGGGAAATGGCATTGGCTCGTTTGCTGCGCCAGATTGCCAGGGAGACTAAGAATGTCCGCTGGATACGTTTGCTGTATGCCTTTCCGGCACATGTGACCGATGAACTCATTGATACGATTGCCCAGGAGGACAAAATTTGTAAATATATCGATGTCCCTTTGCAGCATATTAGCGATAACTTGCTTTTGAGTATGCATCGAGGGATTACGACCCGCCAGACCAGGGACCTGATCGCTAAGATTCGTTCTCAGATTCCCGGGGCGCATGTGCGCACTACCTTTATCGTTGGGTTACCCGGGGAGACACCAGAAAATTTTCAGGAATTGATCGAATTTGTCCGAGAGATGAAGTTTGAGAAGGTCGGCGCGTTTGTTTATTCTCGGGAAGAAGGGACCTTGGCCTACCAGATGCCTAACCAAGTTCCTGACCCGATTAAGAAAGCAAGGCTTGATACCTTGATGAGTGTTCAAAAGGAGATATCCGCCTCTATTCATCAGGCGAAGATAGGACGTCGTCTGGATGTCCTTATCGATGAGGTCCAACAAGGGGAACAGCACATGTATTTGGGACGCACCTCATACGACGCACCCGAGGTGGATGGGGCGGTCTATGTCCATTCCCAGAAGAGATTATCTCCCGGAGATATCGTGACAGTCGAGATTACCGATGCGTATGAATATGACCTTGCAGGAAGAGCCTGATGAGCCTGCCCAACCAGCTGACGATTTTCCGGATTGTCTTAACCGCGGTGTTTGTTTTATTTATTTTTCAACCGGGGCTGCCCGCTAAGATTAGCGCTGCGGCCATTTTTCTTCTGGCGTCCTGGACCGATTTTTACGATGGTTATTACGCTAGGAAGCATGATCTGAGCACTAATTTCGGGAAGATCATGGACCCTATTGCAGACAAACTGCTTATTCTAGCCGCCTTTTTCGTCTTTATGACCATGCATATGATTGCCTGGTGGATGTTTATGGTTATTTTTATTCGTGAAGTGGTGGTGACCATTGTTCGACTGTATGCCATCGGCCAGGGGAAAATACTCTCCGCCGAACAGGCTGGAAAAATTAAGACCGTCTTACAATTTGCCGCTATTCTCTCGATTTTATTATTTCTGATTCTAACTGAGACAACTTTCCATGATCATTGGCTTGAGTTCTTTGTTGCTCAGCTCTTTCAGGGAATCTATATCCTCATGTGTATTGTCGTTGCCGTTACTTTATTCTCAGGGATTTCCTTTGTATGGAACAATCGCCGGTCGGTGTATGCGTGAGGATTTGATCAAGTTGTTTGCTACGTGTCTTTTTATCGGCAATGTCCCTGGGGCCCCAGGGAGTTTGGCGAGTGCGGCGGGGGCATTATTGGCCATTGCCCTTTACGGGCATCCAGGCCTTCATCTATTTTTATTCTTTTTTATAACATTAGTCGGTTTCTTGGTCAGCGGCCGTATGGAAAGACTGTGCGGCAAGAAAGATGCGGGATGTATTGTCATCGATGAGCTTAGCGGCGTCCTATTGGCCTTTTTTATGTTACCCCTCAGCCCCGCTATTATTCTAACAACATTTTTTCTCTTCCGCGCCTTCGACATGTTTAAGATTTACCCCATGAACAGGCTGGAGCGTTGCGATGGCGCTCTGGGCATCATGGCCGATGATCTCTTGGCGGGATTATACACTAATATTACGATGCAACTCGCCATCCGGTGGGCGGGTTAGGAGCTATCTCACTTCTGATGCCAATGATGAATAAAGTGGAAGTTCAGCAACATTTTGATACCATAGCACCGAGCTATGATTATTGGAAGAAAAAGAACGCTTATTATTACAGCACGATTAAAAATTTTGTCTGTCGGTTAATCCCTGCGGGTCAGCGTATTCTGGAAGTTGGTTGTGGGACCGGAGAGATTCTTGCGGCCGTGCAACCGAGTTATGGGGTCGGCATCGATATTAGCCGAGAAATGGTGAATATTGCTTCCCACAAATTTCCTCAGTATACCTTTATCCATGCGCCTATCGAGAATCTAGAGTTGGAACAAAGGTTTGATTATATTATCATGGTAGATGTGGTGGACCATGTGTGTGACGTTATGGACGTCTTCCGAAACCTGTTCCGCTTTTGTACGCCAACCACGCGGATCATCTTGACGACGATCAATCCTTGGTGGGAGCCGATTTTATCATGGATGGAAAAGATTGGAGCCAAGATGCCGGAAGGCCCGCACAACTTCATTGAAAAAGGGACGCTGCGTAAAATTTTCGAGGTGATGGATTTCACCGTCAGTTATAGTGGATTCTTGTTGTTGTTTCCTAAGAGAATCCCGGTGTTATCGTATTTGGCCAATTCTCTGGGGGTGCGCATCTGGGGGTTGAACCGTCTCTCATCGGCCCAGTACATGATCATCCAGCCGATGACAGCGAACAGGACGGATTTGGGGTACGGCTGTTCAGTGGTTATTCCCTCTTACAATGAGGAGGATAATATCGAAGAGGTCATAAGGCGGGTCCCTCGCATGGGACGGGAGACGGAAATTATCGTTGTCAACGATGGGAGTACAGACAATACCGCCATGAAAGTCAAGAGTCTTCAGGCTGGGATGCCGAATCTAAAGCTCGTTGATTATAGGCCAAACCGTGGCAAGGGGTATGCCGTGCGCCAGGGATTTGAAGTAGCCAGCCAGGAGATCCTGATGATCCTTGACGCGGACATGTCCACACCCCCAGAGGAATTACCCTTATTCTTCGATCCCTTAAATAAGGGGATCTGTCAGTTTGTTAATGGCACCAGGATGGTTTATCTCATGCAGGACCAGGCCATGCGCATCTTGAATCTTTTAGGAAACAAGATGTTTGGGGCCTTGATGTCCTTTCTTGTGCAGCAGAGCCTCTCGGATACTCTTTGCGGGACCAAGGCGATGTACAAACGCGACCTTGCTCGTGTCCGCTGGGGGTTGGACCGCTGGGGAGATTTCGATCTGTTGTTCAGCGCCGCTCGCATGGGCAGCAAGATTATGGAAGTCCCCGTTCATTATATGACCAGAAAATCGGGTGAGTCGAAGATGAAAACATTCCAGCATGGGTTTCATCTGTTATGGGCGTGCTTTAGAGGTTTTCGCGAGTTAATTTTATCCCATGATGACTGATCAACGACTTGAGCATGAGATCGCGCATGGTAGGCGTTTAAAGAACCTGTGGGCGGGAAAATTTTGGTATTGGGAAACCCCGGCTGGCAAACTACGCTGGGGACGTCGCGTTAAAATGCTTTCTTTTCATAGTGTGGCGGGGATGCAGGTCTTGGAAGTTGGTTGCGGTGTCGGGTATCTCACTGGGGAACTTGCCCAAACAGGGGCTTGTGTCACGGCCATCGACATCTCGCCTGATCTTTTAGAATATGCCCGAGAAAGAGTCGGGAATCCCGGGGTTCTGTTTAAGGTGGAAAACGCTTATGACCTCAAATGTCCCGCGGGTATCTTTGATACGGTGGTGGGTAGTTCCATCCTACATCATCTGGATGTCGATAAGGCGCTGGCGGAATTCTTTAGGGTATTAAAGCCGGGGGGTAGTATCTGTTTTACCGAGCCTAACATGCTCAACCCGCAGATTTTTCTTGAAAGACATACAGCACTCTTTGGTCACCTGATCCGCAAGAGCCCTGATGAAACTGCCTTTATCCGCTGGAATCTGAATAAACAATTGTTGAGACACGGCTTTGGCAACATACGGATTGTCCCTTTTGATTTTTTACATCCTCTAACGCCCCAGTGGATCATCCCGTTTGTCCGTCGTCTGGGGACCTGTCTGGAGAATACACCTGTCCTTAACGAAATCGCCGGTTCCCTTTATATTAGGGCTTTTAAGCCAACGGATCCATCTACCAGACAGCCTGCCCCGACCCCCTAGCACTAAGATTTCTTTGAAAAATTTATAAGGACGATCAAGACGGTAGCGAGAGGAAGAATGTGTAGGATGCACCTGGAAAGGACGGTCTCTGTTTGCGAGATCCAATAATAGTGTTGTGTCAGGGTGTAGGCAGGCAGATAAATAGCCGCAAACAGAATTAACGCCAGAAACAATAATTTAATCTCGACAGAGATGCCTCTGTGGATTAATTGCAACACACTGATGCTTAAGATCAGCCAGAGAAGATTCCAGTTACCGGAAAAAAATAAATTTTGAATTATTTTCCCCAAAACAGTGCTCAGTCTTCCTATATAATCGATTCCATGTTCCAGGCCAATGCTATAGAGGCCAAAAGCATTGTTGTTAGGGGGCAGCGTGCCTGGGTGGATTAGATGCTGGTAAACGTGAAAGATAAGACAAACGCTGACAGCGGGAATGAAGAAGGTAAAGAATAACCTGAATTTCCTGAAAAGGGGCATTGATTGTTCATGGGCCAGGATTGTCGTTAAAAGCACGAGGTGGATGGCAAGATAACCGATTCCTTCCAGCTTGACGAAGCTTGTGATTCCGGCAAAAAGGGCAGCGAGGACAAGGTGAGCATTTTTTTTCTTTCTGTGCCAGAGCAAAAGAAGCACTATGGTCGTAAAATTGTAATAAAGCATGGAGAAATCCCGGTAGCCGATGGTGGCATGGTAGATTAAGAATGGAGAGGAGACAAGAAGCCCAAGCCCTAAGAGTGACCAGCGGATGGAAACATAGGTTCTTAAGAAATGATATTGAACAATTAAAGTGCTTAAGAAATAAAGTGGAAAGATGGCATGGATAAACAAGTCATCCCATTGACCAAGATTGAGCGCAAGCCATGCCTGTAAAAGCGGTACGTGCAGTGGGTAATTGTTATGGGGCATGCTCGATAGATATTTGAGTGATTGTTCATAAAAAAGGATTTTGGCGTTGAAGGTGTGTGTGGCAAAGGCATCCCATGCTGAAACGGGAACGGTAAAGCTTCGCCAGAAAACATAGCCTGTCTGCAGTAGGATAAACAATAGGAAAAGGAACGATAAAGGATCTAGGGAGAAGGATGGAATGGCGTGGCGCAATCTTTTACTGAAGGATCTCTTGGCGGATTTGCTGATGAATAAAAGGCAAATGGCAAGGAAGGTTGCTAGGGGATAATTAAGCGTTTGGATCGTCAGTGGCATGTGTAGGGCCCCCAGTAAAAACATCCACAGTGTCAGCAATCCGCTTCCCAGTCCATAGGCCAGGGCGAGTCTGAGCGTCGTCGGGATAATCTTTCTGGTATCCAGCAGGCTGATGAGGCTATAGCCTAAGGCCACGGGAAGCATGAGAGCAATCAGGGCAAGAAACGGTGTCATGGGGGCTTATGGGTCAACTTTCTTGATGGCAATGACGCTGGATTGATCAAAAACACCGATGATTCGAAAATCATCCGGCACGTTGGCGACGGCATCCTTTTTGGCGAAGACAATGAGGCTGTCAAGGGGGTCGTTACGCACGTTGCGGATATCAATAGGGTAAAGGTAATAGGCCAACATCCTTTGGGTGATCATCCCTGGGTCATTCGACAGATCCATGTCTGTTAAGAATTGGGCATTGTGAACACCGGGAAGGATTTTTCGACAGTATTGGACGAATCCGTAAAGTTTTTTCCCTGCGATGGCGATATTTTTTTCATCGTTAGATTTGTTGGTAAAGATTTTAAATTCCGCCCGGGCATTATCGATTTGGCTGATTGTTTGTAGGACGCTGAGGAGATAAAATAACGCAAAGGCGGTAAAGAGGGCCGTGGTAAGGATGCCGGAGGCCTTGCTGTGCATCTTGTGGTTATGGAATCTTCTAATAAGGTGCACAGAAGGCACAACGATAAGAAACGCAAGATAAACAAAGACATAGAAGTTGTTGCCGGCGATATAAGGGGGCAGGCATATGTTGTAATGCGGTTTATAGAATTCGGCCATGATTATTTTTATCCAAGGAAGGCTGGCTAGAGTTAGCGGGGGAACGGAAATGACTAGTGTTGCCATGACGCCCACCCAGAGAATGAATAATCGTTTCATTATTTTATGCTGTTTGAAAATGGAATTCCTTGAGTCTATTATAGATTGGCCCTTGGGAGGTTAAGGTGCTTTGAAAGAGTGTAATTTTGTTAATCGATTGCTTGATATTGGCAGACACGCATAATCCTTTGATTGTTTCGCAAAGCGGTATGATATTTTTCGCAGTGCGTACCCGACCAAACGTAATATGGGCCTGAAAGTTTCGACCCTCCTTTTTGTAACCAATATTCCCCAAGACAGTTTCTAGCGCCATTGCCAAATGGGCAATCTCTTTTTTTTCATCATGGAGGCCTATCCAGATGACCCTAGGACGCCTCCAGTCAGGGAAGACGCCCAGCTGCGTCAGGGTCGTTGCCATAGGCCGCATCCCTTGACACGCATTCGTTAAGGTTTCAGTCAATAATGGAATTACTTTAGGCTTCAGGTCTCCTAAGAATTTTAAAGTCAGGTGTACATTCTCAGGCCTTACCCAGGAGATATCGCCACCTAGCGGCTTCAGGGATGCCTGAAGCTCCTGGATGGTTTGTTTGACCTGATCGTTTAATTCTATGGCAATAAAGGTACGTATCGTCTCGGCCATGACTCTCCTGGCGATTACGATAGACATTTTTTGAGTAGGTAAAGCGCTTGGGTAACCGCCTTTTGTTTGATGCGAATCCGATCTCCCTTGAAAAGATATTCAAGGCATAATGTCTTTGCAGGAGCGCTCACCGCAATATAGACTACTCCTACTGGCTTAGTCTTGGTTGCCCCTGTTGGGCCGGCAATACCGGTTATTGCTACCCCCAGATCGGTTTGGTGGATTGTGCGTACACATAGCGCCATGGCCTGTGCTATTTGCTTACTTACGGCACCGTGTTGACGCAGGATCCCTGCAGGGATCCTGAGAAGCCTTTGCTTGGCCTTGTTGCTATAGGCGACTACCGCAGCTTCAAGAAACTTTGAACTTCCTGGGATATTGGTCAGGCAATGGGTTAGATATCCCCCAGTACAGGACTCAGCAATGGCCAGTGTCTTGTGTTGGGCAATCAATAATCGAGCGACTATTTTCTCTGGGGACATAAAAACATTATAGGATGGGATAAAACGCTTGACAAGAAATAACATTTAGAATATAGTAAAATATATTTTAATATCTATTTTGTAACTAGCTATAATTTCAATAAGTTATAGATAGAGAATATGTTTAACACAATTGAAGACATTCTGCAAGACCTGAAAAAAGGCAAGCTGGTCATCGTGATGGATGATGAGGGCCGAGAGAACGAAGGAGACCTCTTGTGCGCTGCCCAGTTTATAACCGCCGAAAATATTAATTTTATGGCACGAGAGGCACGGGGTCTTATCTGTGTCCCTATGGAAGATGAGCGTTTAAAGGAATTGGAATTGCATCCAATGGCGATCGATCTTAACCACCGGCATCAGAAAAGCGATACCGCTTGGACCATTTCAGTAGATGCAGCCAAGGGAATCACTACAGGAATCTCAGCAGCTGACCGTGCGCATACCGTTCAAACACTCATTGACCCGCAATCCAAACCATCGGACTTTATTACTCCAGGGCATCTGTTTCCCTTGCGCGCCTTGAAGGGTGGCGTCTTAGTGCGCGCCGGGCACACCGAGGCATCGGTCGATTTGATGCGGATGGCAGGCCTATATCCATGCGGTGTCATCTGTGAGATCATGAATGAAGATGGCACTATGGCTAGGACCAGTGATCTTCTTGAATTTGCGAAGATACATCATTTGAAGATGTGTACGATTGACAGCCTTATCGAACACCGTCGTCGATATGAAAAACTGATCGAGCGCGTCGTAGAGACGAAAATCCCCACCGAATACGGCGAATTTACAGCCTTTGCCTACCAGTCGAAGGTGGATGACTTTGTCCATGTCGCCATGGTCATGGGCAAGATTGATGAATCTGTGCCTATTTTGGTCCGGGTCCAGTCAGAGTGTCTCACGGGGGATGTCTTTCATTCACTGCGCTGCGATTGCAACTCCCAGCTGCACAGCGCTTTTAAGACGATCAGCAAAGATGGTCACGGCATCGTGGTTTATATGCGCCAAGAAGGTCGCGGCATAGGACTTATTAATAAATTGAAGGCCTATAATTTGCAAGACAAGGGTTTGGATACCGTTGAGGCCAATGAGGCGTTGGGCTTTTTGCCGGATTTGCGTCATTACGGCATTGGGGCACAGATCCTTGCTGACCTTGGAGTCAAACAAATCCGATTATTGACCAATAATCCGCGCAAGATTGTTGGTCTCGATGGGTATGGTCTGTCCGTTTCCGAGCGAGTCCCCTTAAAAACTCCGCACACCCCAGCCAATAAACAATATCTGAAGGCCAAGAAGGACAAATTGGGCCACATGCTCTAACCGTTGATCCTGCAAGACCATGACAACAACGCTTCAAGGAAGACCCAAAGGGAAGGCTAGGAAAATTGGCATTGTGGTCGCCCAATTCAATGATTTCGTCACTGAGCGTCTATTGGATGGATGCCTCAAGGAGCTTATTGAGCGCGGTGTTCAGGAGAAAGATATTACCCTCGCGCGGGTCCCGGGATCTTTCGAGATTCCTCTCGTTGCCTTGGCGTTAGCTCGGAAGCGAAACATCCAGGCCGTGATTTGTTTAGGCGCGGTCATTCGCGGTGAGACATTTCATTTTGAACTGGTTGCCAACGGGGCTGCCCAGGGCATTGCCCAGGCCGCGCTTGTCTCGGGCAAGCCAGTCATTTTCGGCATATTGACGACCGATACCGTAGGACAAGCCTATAAGCGTTCTGATGAGCGCAAGGCCAATAAAGGGAGAGATGCGGCGATGGACGCCCTCATTATGATTGACTTGATGGCGCAGCTGCGGTAAATGCATGCGTAAACGGACATTGGCACGCGAGTATGCGCTGAAAATTTTATATCAAGCCGAGATGACGCGCCGGGAAATTTTAGTAACCGCCCAGCAGTTTTTAAGCGAAGAGGAGGTTATCGAAGATAATGTCCGGGAATTTGTCCAGCGTTTAATAGAAGGCGTTGCCACACATTGTGAGACAATCGATACCCACATTTCCCAATATGCCGCCAATTGGCAGCTCAAACGTATGGCGACGATCGACCGCAATATCCTGCGTTTGGGTGTTTATGAATTGATGCATACCCAGGACATCCCACCTAAAGTCACGATCAATGAGGCTGTTGAGTTGGCTAAGAAATACGGTGACCTCGAATCCGGAAAGTTTGTCAACGGCATATTAGATAAAATCCACAAGACCGAGACCCTCTCCAAGATTGTGCAATGACGAAGTTGGCTGATCTGCATATCCATACCTATTATTCCGACGGCACGCTGTCGCCGCAGGAGGTCGTAGTTCAGGCCAAGGCTGCGGGTCTTAGCTGTATTGCCATTACTGATCATGATACAATCGATGGCATACAACCGACGATAGAGTCGGCGCGTCTGTATGACCTGGAAGTCATTTCCGGCATTGAACTATCCACGGAACTCAATGGCAAGGAGATAGATATCCTAGGATATTTTTTTGACTGGCAGAATAGCTCACTACACGCACGCTTGGCCGTTATTCAGGCGGCCCGTGTTGAGCGGATGAAAAAGATGATTGAAAGGCTTGTTGCGTTGGGTATCCGCAATATCCATTTTGAAGAGGTCTGTGGTTTGGCTCAGACTAAGGCGCTGGGTCGTCCACACCTAGCTGCCCTCTTGGTCAAGAAGGGGATCGTGACGACGATGAAGAGGGCCTTCGATAAGTTCTTGGCGAAAGGCGCCCTGGCTTATGTCCCAAAATTCAAACAGACCCCACAAGAGGGAATACGCCTCATCAAAGGTTGGGGTGGCATTGCCGTGTTGGCACATCCAATGCTCAGTAACGTCGATGAACTGATCGCTGGTTTTGTTCGCGATGGGTTAGGAGGCCTTGAGGTGTATTATCCGCATTGTTTAGATTCGGTGATCCATTTTTACGAGGGATTGGCGAAAAAGTACGGGGTGGTTGTTACCGGCGGATCGGATGCCCACGGTCAGGCCAGGCAACACGCCTTTATTGGGAAGGTGCGGATTCCCTATGATTTGGTGGAGAGATTAAAGCAAG
Source organism: Planctomycetales bacterium (assembly GCA_005239675.1). Classification (GTDB taxonomy): domain Bacteria; phylum Omnitrophota; class Gorgyraeia; order Zapsychrales; family Zapsychraceae; genus UBA10015. The sequence continues at coordinate 3,711 of SBBO01000022.1, read as the reverse complement.
CGGTCAATGGTAAATAGGAGTAGCAATGTCCGACCAATATTTCATGCGGGTAGCATTAGACCTTGCCGTCAAGACCAAGGGTTGGACCTCACCTAATCCCATGGTGGGAGCGGTGATTGTTCGAGGTAGCGGAAAGAGAGGGCGTGTCATTGCCAAGGGCTGGCATCAACGCTGTGGGGCGGACCATGCGGAGATCATGGCGCTTAAAAAGGCAGGCCAGCGTGCGCGCGGGGCAAGGATGTATGTGACGCTCGAGCCGTGTTTTCATTTTGGACGTACCCCTCCGTGCGTTGATCAGATCATCCGTAGCGGCATTCAGGAGGTCATTATTGCCATGGTTGACCCTAATCCGTTAACATGCGGCAAATCGATTGCAAAATTGCGACGCGCGGGGATTAAAGTGAGGCTGGGGATTTTGCGTTCAGATGCTAAGATGCTCAACGAAGTCTTTATAAAATATATGCGTACGCGTATGCCCTTTGTCGCGGCCAAGTGTGGCCAGACCATCGATGGTAAGATCGCAACCGTGACCGGCCAATCTAAATGGATAACTTCTTCTGCGGCGCGTCAGTATGCGCGCCGCATCCGGGATGAATTTGACGCAATCTGTGTGGGGGTCAATACCGTCTTGAAGGACAATCCACGGCTTGATGGCATGCGCCCTACCCAACGATTACTGAAGATTGTCTTGGATTCTTCGTTGCGCACGCCCTTGACGGCGCGATTATTTTTTGGGGCCTCTTGGGCCCGTTGCTTGCTTGCGGTGACTAAAAAAGCATCAGGGCGTCGAGTCCAAGAGTTTCGGCGCAAAGGAATCCGTGTTGTTGTCTGTCCCTCAAAAGAGGGTCGCGTCGACTTAAAATGGCTGTTGAAAGCACTTGCCAAAGAGGAAATCACGAGTATCCTAATGGAGGGGGGCGCCAGGATAATTGGTCAAGCCCTCAAAGAGCGTTTGATTGATAAATTTTATATTTATGTCGCGCCAAAGATTATCGGCGACCAAAACGCCTTGAGCGCGGTTACCGGGATGCCAACGGCCCATGTTAATCGAGCTGTTTGCTTGAAGCGTGTCCACGTTCAAACTATCGGCCCCGACATCTTGATCATCGCTTATGTTTAGTGGTATTGTCGAGGAAATGGGAACCGTTGAGGCCATCCTTCATCCTACGGGGTTGACGGCTCTTTTTGTTCGCGCCCGAAAGGTGGTGGGTCAAGCTAAGCCCGGAGACAGCATTTGTGTTAGCGGGGTGTGCCTAACGGTCACGGGTATCCACCGGCATGTCCTGGCCTTTGATGTCGTGCAGGAGACGCTTAACAAGACCACCCTGGGGAGGCTTAAAAGCGGGGCTAAGGTCAACCTGGAGCGTGCTTTGAAGGTTAATGGTCGCGTGAACGGGCATTTTGTCACTGGGCATATTGACGGGGTGGGACAGATTAAGAAAAAGATCTGGGGGAAAAATTATACACAACTGCATGTTTGTCTGTCTAAAAGGTTGTTGCCCTACATTGTCCCTAAGGGATCGGTTTGCCTGGATGGGGTAAGTCTCACTGTGGGCAGAGTCGGGCGCGATCACTTTGTTATTCATTTAATTCCGTTCACTAAGAAGGTAACGACGCTGGAATCCAAGAAAGAAGGCGATTGGGTCAATATTGAAACGGATATTTTGGCCAAATATATTTTGAACAGGGCGAAGGGATAAGATGCACAAGCGCGTGGTCATTACCGGCGTCGGGGTTTTGGCCGGTAACGGAAAAGGAAAAGAGGAATTTTACCAGTCGTTGCGAGAGGGCAAGGTTGGTTACGCGCCGGTCACATTGTTTGATCCTTCCGATTTGTCGGTCAACATCGGTGCTGAGGTCAAGGACTTCGACGCCAAGCAATATTTTGGCCCCAAGGGGTTACGCCTGCTGGATCGTAGCACGCGTCTGTTAGTTGCGGCCTCCAAGCTCGCCATTGCTGATAGTAAAGTTGTTATAACTAACCGTAACACTTATAAACTAGGCGTGTCGGTGGGGACAACACTGGGGAGCCTTAAGAGCATTGCCGAATTTGATGAGGTCACGCTTAAAGAAGGGCCGCGCTATGTCAACCCCGCTCTTTTCCCCAATACCGTCATTAATTCACCGGCCAGTCAGGTCTCTATTTGGAATAATATCAAGGGATTTAACACAACCATTTCTTCAGGGTTTACCTCGAGCATTGAGGCATTCAATTATGCCTATGACCTCTTTCATCTGTATGACTATAAAGTAATTTTTGCCGGTAGTGTGGAAGAGATGTGTTTCCATACGTATTATGGTTTTTATACACTCAAGTATCTATCGGGATCTAAAGAGGGGACATCGTTCATCAATTGTCCGTTTGACAAACGGCGTAACGGCATTACCTTTGGCGAGGGGGCGTGTCTTTTGGCGATGGAAGATTGTAAACATGCCCGCCGGCGCAAAGCAGCCATTCAGGCGGAGGTATTGGGATTTGGGTATTATTTTGACCCATTTCGCATCAGTAAATTTAATCCCCGCGGCACCGGCATGAAAGAAGCAATGCGCCGCGCCCTCAATAATGCCGGGGTAGGGATAAGGGATATTGATTATATCTGCGCCAATGCCAATTCAACGCCGGCAGCGGACAAGATTGAGACCGAAGCCATTAAGGAAGTATTTGGGAAACATAGCTATGAAATTCCGGTCAGCTCTATTAAATCCATGACGGGCGAATGCTATAGTCTCTCGGGGGCGCTGGCGGTTGCCGCGTGCATCGGGGCCCTGAATGAGGGATTCATTCCACCGACGGTCAATTATAAAGAGAAGGATCCCGACTGTGACTTGGATTACGTCCCCAATCAGTCACGTCAGGCCAGATTGAATAAAATTTTGATTAACAGTTTTGGTCCCAACGGCAGCAATAGCTGCATGGTCTTAGGACGGTATAACCCATGAGTACGCTGAAGGGGAAAGTTGCCATTGTCACAGGGGGTTCGCGAGGGATTGGGCGGGCAATTGTTACGAGATTAGCCCAGGAGCAGTGTGCGATCGCGTTTAATTATTATCAAGCCTGCGATGAGGCGGCCCTGCAGCTGGAAGATGAAATTAAGGCCAAAGGCGTAGGTTGTCAATCCCAGTGTGTTGATGTTAGGAATTTTGACAACGTCAAGGGATGGATCGCACAGGTCAAAGAAAATTTTGGCCGTATCGACATCTTGATCAACAACGCAGGGATTATCATCGATAGGCCGCTTATGATGATGTCTCCTGAGGATTGGGCACAGGTCATTCATACAAATCTGGATGGCATGTTTAATACCGCGCGTTCTTGCATTGTTACATTTCTCAAACAAAGAAAGGGAGACATCATCAACATTTCTTCCGTGAGCGGGATATTTGGCCTCGCCGGTCAGACTAATTATTCAGCCTCCAAGGGGGGGGTCAATGCCTTTACGAAGGCATTGGCTAAAGAAGTTGCCCCTTGGGGCGTGCGCGTCAATGCCGTTGCCCCTGGCTTTATCGACACGGCCATATTGTCCCAGTTGACAGAAGAACATAAAAAAGAGATTGTCAGCCGTATTCCGTTGCAGCGTCTGGGCCAGCCGCAGGAGGTGGCTCATTGCGTCGCATTTCTTTTAAGCGACGGCGCCCAGTACATAACTGGCCAGATCATCCAGATCGACGGCGGCCTGGCAATACGATAGTTTATTAATTTTGTGGACAACG
>SBBO01000035.1 GCA_005239675.1 Planctomycetales bacterium | reverse complement strand
CGTTTCTTTTGTAAAAATTAAAAGCTTTTTTAGGGGGTAACAATCTATTATCCCATTCCCGCGAAGGTTTTTGGCCTTTTATTGATTCATCCTCAAATATTTGATAGTATAAGATGAATCAAAGCCTTATGAGCCACACGAATTATTTGCCAAGATAGCGGCATCACTTAACCGGTCATCATCAAAGGAGCTCCTCGATGCGTAGTCACACATTGTTTTTGATCATTAGCATGATGAGCGTTAGCGTTTCATCAGTTCATGCCCAAACGATTGTTAAAAGCACCCAAGATGATCAAGCCCGCGTGGAGGTGACCGTATATAATGGTAATCTTGGTCTTATTAAAGATATCCGGGATTTAAAGCTTCCCCAAGGCGAAGGGGAGTTGCGTTTTATGGATGTTGCCTCGGCCATCAGGCCCGTCACGGTTCATGTTCGTTCAGTCAATAACCCGGGACAATTCCACGTACTGGAGCAGAATTATGAATATGATTTGATCGATTACAATAAGCTCCTGAATAAATACGTTGGCCATACCATCAAACTAATGGATCGCAATCAGTACCAGGACCGCAAAGATATAACTGAGGCGATCCTTGTTAGCAACAACAATAACAGCCCTGTTTATGAGATCAATAATGAAATTTATTTGGGACATCCGGGGTATCATATCCTGCCGCGGCTTCCGGAGAATCTAATCGCCAAGCCTACCCTCACGTGGTTGTATGCCAACCAGGCGCCGCAAGGCCATCAGATCGAAGTCTCTTATTTGACTAGGGATATTACCTGGCAGGCGGATTATATCTTTGTCCTTAACCCAGATGATACCAAAGGTGATTTGTCGGGGTGGGTTACGATAGATAACAAAAGCGGGGCGATGTACAAACAGGCACAGCTGAAGTTGGTCGCTGGCGAAGTTGAGCAGCTACTGGAGGATTATCTTCAGAGACCTAGCGGTGTGTATAAGATGCTTTCTGAAGAAGCCACCGCCCCTCAATTCGCCCAGGAGAATTTTTTTGAATATCACCTCTATGACCTACAGAGACCAACAACCATTAAAGACAAAGAGACTAAACAGATCAGTCTCTTGGAGGCTGTTGGAATCATGGCCCGTAAAGAGTTACTGGTCGATGGCACGCCAGGATACTTCGTGCGGTATTATCGGCCCCAGGACCAGGACTACAAACAACCGGTTATGGTGTATGTTCACTTTAAGAATTCCCAGGAAAATCAGCTGGGTATGCCGCTTCCAGCAGGGGTATTACGTTTGTATAAGAAGGACTCTAAAGGCAGCTTGCAGTTCGTCGGAGAAGACCGCATTAAGCACACGCCCAAGGATGAAGAGATCAAGGTCAAGGTGGGTGAGGCCTTTGATGTGGTGGCTGAGCGCCGTCAGATTAGCTTCAAACAGCTGACTACCCAAATGTACGAGAGTGTCTGGGAGATAACCTTGCGTAATCATAAGGATAAGGACGTCGATGTCGCTATCATTGAACCTCTACAGGGTAGCTGGCAGATCATGGAGGAGAGTCATCCTTACCGCAAGCTGGATGCCTTTAATATCCGTTTTGATGTCCGTGTGCCCAAGGACATCGAGGTCAAGGTGACCTATAAAGTCAGAGTAGGGATTTAAAGAGGATAGGTTCAGTTTAGAGAAATGGCGATTGCCTGTTTCGCGGCCTTTGGGGCCAAAGAGAAGTTGCGGGAATTTAGCTATCAGGAGCCCCCACAGCTGGGGGCCTTCGATGTCCTCATTGAGATCTCCCACTGCGGTATCTGCCACAGCGATATCCATCTTATTGATAATGATTGGCACATCAGCACCTATCCATTAGTCCCTGGCCATGAAATCGTGGGGATCATAGCGCGCATCGGTCAAGCCGTTGTGGATAGGAAGATTGGTCAGCGGGTTGGGGTTGGCTGGCAGGCGGGAAGTTGCATGCGCTGTGAATGGTGTTTACGCGGTGAGGAACATCTGTGTGATGACAGCGCCGCAGTAGCTGTCGGGCATTATGGTGGATTTGCTGATAAGGTCGTTGTGGACAGCCGCTTTACCTTTCCACTTCCTGATCGTTTGGATTCTGCTAAGGCAGCTCCCTTGCTGTGTGGCGGCGTCACTGTTTATTCTCCTATTCGTCGGTTGATGAAGGCAACGGATAAGGTGGGGGTGATTGGTATCGGTGGATTGGGACATCTTGCCTTGCAATGTGCACGGGCATTTGGGTGTGAGGTAACGGCCTTTTCACATGATCCCGACAAAGAGAAAGCAGCCAAGAGGCTTGGTGCAGATTATTTTGTCAGCAGTACCGATAAGAAGAAATTAGCGACATTAAGACGCCGCTTTGATTTCTTATTGACAACGGTTAATATAAAGCTAGACTGGCAAGTGTATCTGGAGATGCTGCGGCCCAATGGACGATTGATCGTGGTTGGTGCCGTCAATGAGCCGTTAGAAATTCCGGCAGGAGCCATCATCTCTGGTCAGAAGGGCGTTATTGCCAGTGTCATTGGTAGTCGTCATTTGATCCAGGAGATGCTGGAGTTTGCTAGTCACTATCACATCGCCTCTGAAGTAGAGGTTGTTGCGCTTCGTGACGTTAATGCAGCTATTGCTAAAGTTCGCAAAGGTCAAGCCCGATACCGAATGGTCTTGGAAGTCTAAGCATGAATCGATCTAAAAAACAAAGCGACATCCGGACGCGCTGTGTCCATACCGGCGTTTATCAAGATGCTACACATAATTCTGTCACCACGCCTATTTATCCAACATCAACGTTTTATTTCGAGGCCTTGGGGAGAAAGAAGAGATATGATTATACCCGCAGCGGCAATCCGACCCGCACGGCATTGGAGGAAAATATTGCCGCGTTGGAGGGCGGCGTAGGATGTTCGGCAACAGCCACGGGCATGGCCGCGATCACGGCCGTCCTGTTTTATCTGCAGCCTGGCGATCATGTGGTGACCGGCGACGATATCTATGGGGGTACCTATCGGCTGTTCGATCAGGTTTTTTCTAAGCGGGGGATATCCTTTAACTTCGTCAATATGCGCGATCTCAAGGCCATTAGGCATGTCATTACCAAGAAGACAAAAATGGTCTGGATTGAAACGCCTTCTAATCCGCTCCTTAATATTGTCGATCTGGAGGCGACGATTGCCTTGGGGCGAGCAAAGAAGATCTTGACGGTCGTTGATAATACATTTTTGTCGCCGTATTTTCAGCGGCCGTTTGAATTTGGGGCGGATCTGGTGGTCCATTCCACCACCAAGTATCTCAATGGCCATAGCGATGTGGTCGGTGGCGCTATCGTCTACGGCGATAAAAGACTAGAAGAACGAGGCCGTTTTTTAGTCAACGCCTTGGGGGTCTCTGAGGCGCCGTTCGATAGCTGGCTTGTCTTGCGTGGAGTGAAAACACTTGCCCAGCGCATGGAGGCTCATCAGACCAATGCCTTGGCCATTGCCGAATTTTTGGAAAGGCATAAGAACGTCCGGCGGGTCTATTATCCGGGTCTGCAAAGTCACCCCCAGCGCGAGCTGATTCGCAGACAAATGCAGGGCCATGGCGGCGTCTTGTCGTTTGAATTAAAAACGGACAAAGTCCCTTTGAAAAAGTTTTTTTCGAGATTGAAATATTTCTGTCTTGCCGAATCCTTAGGGGGTGTCGAATCTTTAATCGAGCATCCGTGGTCCATGAGCCATGCCTCCATGGGTGAGCGGGCATTGAAGGCCTCGAGTATGACACCAGAGACTGTCCGCGTCTCCGTTGGCATTGAGGGTGTCCAGGACTTGATGGATGATCTGGATAATGCGTTGAGGAGATAGATGTATTGTAAATCATTTTTTGTCTTACTGATGGTCGCCGCATGGTGTCTAAGTGCTGGTACGACTTCTTACGCGGCGTTAGGGAAGGTGGAAGCAGCCCTGCTCAGTCGCCATTATAACGAGGCCGAGAGATTGGCAGAAGAAATCATCACTACTCAACCCAAGAGCGCCGCGACCCAGAAGGCCCAGTACTATCTGGGATTAATCCATTTAGAGCAGGGTCAACACCAAAAAGCTCTAGAGGCGTTTGGTTCATTAACAAAGGATCGTCTGGAGCGAGAGTTGCACGAGCGGCTTTATTTAGGGATATTCGACGCGTATTACCTGCAGGGACAATATGACCAGGCCCATGACACCTTGCAGAATTTTCTAAAAGGGGACCTCAAGCCGCAGGCTATGAGCTTGGTATATTTTAAATTGGCCAAGGTTAGTCTTAAGCTTGCCCGTTGGGATGAGGCAACTGCTTATTTAGAGAAGATTACCCGTTTATTTCCTAATAGTTTAGAGGTGCCCGCAGCCAGACAATTGTTGGAAGAAAAGCATTATTTCGCCGTGCAGGTGGGGGCCTTTGCGCAGCGCCCATTTGCCGAGGCACTGGTGGATGAATTAAAAGAAAAGCAGGAATACGCCTATGTGGTTGAAACGACCGATCGGCAAAACAAGAAATTTTACCGTGTGCGTGTCGGTCAATTGGCCATGCTCAAAGAGGCACAGACCCTAAAAACCCGTCTGGCCAAGTTAGGTTACCCTGCCCAGATTTATCCTTGAGTCCTCCCGCTACCATACCACCTAGAAGAATTATCTTTATCGTTGGACCAACGGCTGTTGGTAAGACGCAGGTGGCTTGTCATCTAGCGCGGCATATCCAGGGCGAGATTGTCTCCTGTGATTCCATGCAGGTCTACAGGGAGCTATGCATCGTGACTAATAAACCTGACGCATCGATACTCCAGGCGGTGGCGCACCATCTCATTGATGTCATCTGTGTCCAAGAAGAATTTAATGTGGGCCAATTTAACCGCCTTGCGTTGGAGGCAATTGATCATATCCATGCGCGCGCGCGTGTCCCCCTTGTGGTGGGGGGCAGCGGGTTGTATATGCAGGTTCTTTTGGATGGAATTTTTAGTGATGCTGAAAAAAATGAATCAGTGCGTCAGCGGTTCAAAGAAGAGGCCCGAATCCACGGTACACCTTATTTGTACGCTCAATTAAAAGAAAGCGATCCGCAGGCGGCAGCGAGGATTCACCCCAATGACGAGCGGCGCATTGTCCGGGCCCTGGAGGTGTATGTCACATGTCAGCAGCGCATTTCTATATTACATAAAAATCGCACAGGCCTTTGGGGGAAGTATGCTGTTGAGATCTTTGCCTTGACCTTAGAGCGGGAGGTCTTGTATTCGCGCATCAACCAGCGTGTCGATCGTATGTTTGCCAATGGGGCGGTTGATGAAATTAGGGATCTCCAAGGGGTGGTATTGAGCCCCACGGCTGGGCGCTTGATCGGCGTGCGGGAGATTCAGGGGTATTTGGCAGGGGAATACGATGAGAACCGCGCAAGGGAATTGATGAAGCTCAACACGCGCCGGCTAGCTAAGCGGCAGCTGACGTGGTTTCGTAAGGAAAAAAGAGCGCAGTGGATCACGCTGGGCAAAGAGGATCCACCCGAGGCCATCGCCGATCAGCTGATGAAAAGACTCAATTAATGGGATCGCGTAAGGATATGAAGATAGTGCACAGTAAAGACAAAGAGAAGATACTTTTGGTCATTGTTGATTTTAAAAAGGACCAGAGTCGATGGCCGGCCGAACAGGTTCTAGGAGAAATGGAAGACCTTGTTCTCGGTTGTGGGGGCGAGGTCGTAGGGCACCTGGTTTGTCCTTTAGAGAAGCCACAAGTGACCTATTTGATCGGTGAGGGACGAGTCAAGGACATCGCGGCGACGGTGGGCAGTCAATCGATTGATACGGTTGTGTTCAGTTATGATTTAAGGGGGAGCCAGCAGCGCAATCTCGAAGAGGTCATCCGGACAAAGACAATCGACCGCACCCAGTTGATTCTCGACATCTTCGCTAAACATGCGGTCAGTAAGGAAGGGAAGATGCAGGTCGAATTAGCGCAATTGGAATATCTGTTGCCTCGACTGGTGGGTCATGGGATCGAATTGTCTCGCCTCGGCGGTGGCATTGGGACCTTAGGGCCCGGGGAGACAAAATTGGAAATGGATCGACGTAGAATCGCCCAGCGCATCAGTCGACTGCGCCAGGATCTTAACAGCGTGGCCGACCAGCGGGCCTTGAAGCGCAAGCAGCGCAAAGAAAAAGGAATCCCTTCCATTGCCTTAGTTGGCTACACCAATGCCGGCAAATCGACTTTGATGAATATATTAACGCAAGCCAATCAAATCACCCGCGAGACATTGTTTACAACGCTCGACCCTCTTTCTCGTCAGTTGGTCTTGCCCCATCATCAAAAGGCCATCTTGTCTGATACGGTAGGATTCATGCATGAGCTGCCGCACCATTTGATTGAGGCCTTTAAGGCGACCTTGGAAGAGGTTAAGGAGGCCGATCTCTTGTTGCACGTTGCGGATATTAGCCATCCTCATTTTCAGGATTTGAGAGATTCCGTGGATGATGTCTTAAGGGAATTGGGGGCTTTAGACAAACCCACGATTCATGTGTTTAATAAAATTGACCGCCTTGAGCGCAGCCATAGATTAGATCAGTTAAGAGGCGGCGCCAAGCATACGGTGTGCGTTTCTGCTAAGACTGGGGAGAATATCCCAACGCTCCTTGAAGAAATCGGTCGGATATTTTCTTCTTTGTTTATCGAGGTGAATGTCCATGTACCTATCGAGCGTATGGATTTAGTTAATCTCGCCCATGAACAAGGGGAGGTGTGTTCGATTAAGTATTACGAGAAGTTCATGAACATCCGGGCGATCGTGCCGACCAATGTCGCCGAAAAATTTTTAAGATACGATACTATCCCCAGTAGCGTGAGGACCATACCGTGATGTGGCTTATTGTGATCATGATCATTTTTCTGGGTGGCATTATTTTTATAACCAGCCAGACGTCCACCAAGAAAATCAGAAGCGAAGAGTTTTTCAAGTCTTTGGAAGAATTTTTGGAAGGGAAATTGCAGCCGTTGGAAGGGCAGCCCGGCGCATTTAAAATTGATTTTATTTTTCATGATCAGCCATTTGTCTACGAAGACCTTTCCGATTACGGCTTTGAGTTCGGGGAAGAGGCCCGCAAGGCATATTTAAGGACCCCTACCGGTACAAATTTCTTGCTCTATTTCACACAGATGCAGCGTTCCGCGACTATTAAAAAGGATGTCCTGATTGCCTCCAATATCCCTCATGAGCCCATTGTGCAAAGACAGAAGGTAATTGTTCCTCCTTCCCTTAAGGGCCTGAACGTCCATACTAATGACATCCAGTTAGCCAATAGATTATTTGCCGATAAAAAAGTTGTTAATGTTTTTTCGGCCTTCCGCAGTGTTGACCCCAGAGGGTCTCCTTCGGTGGCGCTTAAGATTATAGATGGCATGGTTATCTTAGAGTTTCATTCGGCACAATGGAAAATCCCTCATTATCAGGCCCTGGTGTACAATGTGTCTTCCATAGAAGACTACCTGGAGGACCTCATAAAAATAGTTCGAGCCATCAAAGGTTAAAGGCTTTAAGGGCCCGGAGCCATAATTTCTTATTGACAAGCCACTAATTTTTGTTAGAATTTCGGTTAGCATTCTAGGCCATAGAGTGCTAATTTTGTTTTAATAAGCCCAATTCTCCGTATTTAAAATACGGACAGTGAATTTTTTTATAAAAAGACATGACACCACGCAAATTAGATTTACGACAACGTAAAGAACAAATTTTAGCCATAACGGTAGACCAATATATTGAAACGGTTACTCCAGTCAGCTCTGTTTTTATCGCCAGTCAATACGGTATTGACTTGAGTCCAGCGACCATTCGGCATGTCTTGGCAGAGTTAGAGGAGGGGGGATATCTGACCCATCCCCACACCTCGGCCGGTCGCGTCCCGACCCAAAAAGGATACCGTTATTATGTGGATAATCTGATGGAGGAAATTCAACTGCTGGAAGAGGAAAAGGCGCGCATCCGCGCTGAATATGACCTGGAGTCTGCTGTATTGGACAAGCTCTTGGAGAGGACCTCTAAGGTTTTATCCGAGACGACCCATTGTGCGAGTCTTGTATCCATAGACGGATGGGGCGGTCGGCTCCTTTGTCGGGGAATGAGTTTTATGCTCGAATATCCTGATTATCAAGATGTTAGTAAGATTCGCGGCATCTTAGCTGCCTTGGATGAGAAGGAGCGATTATTGGGGTTTATTAACAAAAAGTTACAAGAGAAAACAGCCGTCTTTATCGGCAAGGAATTGGAGTGTGAGGACATAGATACGTGTTCCTTGGCGGTGGCGTGCTACCAGTCTAGACACGGGTACAGCGGTCGCATTGCTGTCCTTGGCCCCACATGCATGAACTATAAGCGGGTTGTCTCAGTCCTGGGCTATTTCTCGGATCTCATTGAAAATATGCTATGAACAAAATAACGCAGAATTCTGAAGCATCCCCAGCCGATCAGGGAGCTGTTGAAATTAAGCCTAACGAGAAATCTTGTGGGCAAAAAACCATTACGCTCGATGAGGCCGAATACCAGAAACTACTTGCGCAAGCCGCTCAATATAAGGATCAGTATGTCCGGCTTTATGCGGACTTTGAAAATGCCCGCAAGCGCATGGAACGCGACCGGCAGGATTTCGTCAAATACGCCAATGAAGGGATTATTTTAGAATTCTTGGCGATCCTGGATAATCTACAGCGTTCTGTTGAGGCGGCCCAGGTCAAGCATGAGGATTATGCGGCCTTTTTAAAGGGTGTTGAGATGATTATGGCCCAAATCCATGAGATGCTCAAGGTAAACGGCGTCAGGGCTATTGAGACCAAAAACAAGATGTTTGATCCTCATTGTCATGAGATCTTAATGCAGGAAGAATCCGAAAAATTGGCCGAAGGGACCATTCTGGAGGAGTTTCAGAAAGGATACATGTTAGGTGACCGGATTATCCGGACGAGTAAGGTGAAGGTAGTAAAGAAGAAATAAATGACGGTATAATAAATAAGTTATTCGCCGCTAGTCGCGGTGACTACCCCCCCACTTGTCAATTTTAAAGTATTTGATCCCTGCTGATTAATCCTGGGTATTTGACTCTCTGATTTATCTCCAGGGTATTTGATAGTAAGGGATGAATCAAAACGCAGGGATTATTCGCCGCCTCTGCGGCGAACAAGGAGGTTTGGAAAATGGTAAAGGCAATAGGTATTGATTTAGGAACATCCAACTCTGCGGCAGCGGTTATGGAAGGCGGACGCCCCACGATTATCCCTTCTGCGGAAGGGGCGGGTGTGGCTTCGGGTAAGGCATTCCCATCGTTTGTCGCATTTACCAAGGACGGACAACGCTTAATCGGGGAACCAGCCCGCCGTCAAGCACCGATGAATTCCGAAGGGACTATTTACGCAGCCAAGCGTAAAATTGGGACGGATTTTAAGTATAAAGTGACTGGCAAAGAATTTACCCCTCAGCAGATAAGCGCCTTTATTCTGCAAAAGATCAAGGCGGATTCCGAAAAATTCCTTGGGGATACTGTCCAGGAGGCGGTCATCACGGTGCCGGCCTATTTCAATGATAATCAGCGGCAGGCGACCAAAGACGCGGGTGAGATCGCGGGGTTGAAGGTCCTGCGTATTATCAATGAGCCAACCGCCGCATGCCTGGCCTACGGTTTGGATAAGGTGGGCAAAGAGCAGAAGATCATGGTCTTTGATTTCGGGGGCGGGACATTAGACGTGACCATCCTGGAGATGGGTTGGGACGCTGAGCACAAGGCCTCGACCTTTGAGGTCTTATCCACCAACGGCGACAATCAACTAGGCGGCACCGACATGGATAATTTTATTATTGATTATATCTGTGAACAATTCAAGAGAGAATCTGGCATTGACTTAAAAAATGATCGTGTGGCGTTTCAACGCCTGCGAGAGGCTGCCGAGAAGGCTAAGGTGGAGCTCTCTAGCACAATTTCAACGGATGTCAATCTGCCTTTTATTACAGCGGATTCCACCGGGCCAAAACATCTGACCTTAACCATTGATCGTGCCAAGCTCGAGAATTTGGTCGGCCCCTTGATTGACCGTTGCCGGGGGCCCATTAAACAGGCAATCAAAGACGCCTCTTCAAAATTAGGCGAGGACATAAAAATTGATCGCGTTATCCTGGTCGGTGGTCCTACCCGGATGCCGATTGTGCAGCAATTCGTTGAGAAAGAAATCGGCAAGAAAATTGAGCGCGGCATCGATCCTATGGAATGTGTTGCCCTGGGGGCTGCTATCCAGGCAGGAATCATCAAAGGTGAGGCCAAAGAGGTTCTCTTGCTGGACGTGACGCCCTTAACGCTAGGGATTGAGACATTGGGAGGGGTTTTTACTAAGTTGATTGATCGTAACACAACGATCCCGGTGCGTAAGAGCCAGATCTTTTCAACGGCAGAAAACAATCAGCCGGCAGTCACTATCCGTGTCTTGCAGGGGGAGCGCCAGATGGCGAACGATAATACAGAGTTGGGTCGATTTGACCTGGTGGGGATCCCTCCGGCACCGCGTGGCATTCCGCAGATCGAGGTTTCCTTTGATATTGACACCAACGGCATTGTTCACGTGGCTGCCAAAGACAAGGGCACGGGCAAGGAGCAATCCGTCCGGATAACCGCACCGACCAAACTCTCGCAGGAAGAGATTGAGAAAATGGTCAAAGAGGCTGAGAAATACGCCGAAGAAGACAAGAAGCGCAAGGAAAAGGTTGAATTAGTTAATCAGGCCAATGCTATTGTTTATTCCACCGAGAAGGCTGTTACGGATTACGGTGACAAGGTCTCGGCCAATGAGAAATCCAAAATCGAAAAAGAATTGGGTCATCTTAAAGAAGCCATTAAAGCCGAAGATGAATCCAAGATTAAACAGGCAATGGAATCGCTCCAGAAAGTTAGTCATAAATTAGCCGAAGAGGTCTATAAGGCCACGGCCTCCCAGCAAACCGCTGGCGCTGGTGGGACCAGCGGTCAGGAGGAATTTCAAAAGGGACAGTCAACTCAGCAGGGGTCATCACCAGGAAATTCGGGTAAGAATAAAGGCGATGACGATGTCATTGATGCTGATTTCAAGGCGGAGTGATCAATCCTCTGGATTCCGCGGCCTAAGGTTAGAGTTCCCCTTGTGAAGACCTCCTTGGTTTGTAAAGATTAAAGGTCAGGATCAGGGCCTGCGGGAAGCAAGAATGAAAAGAGATTATTACGAGATTTTAGGGGTAACCAGAGATGTTAACGCACAGCAGATTAAAAAGGCCTATCGCTCCCTTGCCTTAAAGTATCATCCCGACCGCGTCCCGGCCGAAGAGAAGAAAGAGGCTGAACAGAAATTTAAGGAGATCTCAGAGGCCTATGGTGTTTTATCTGATTCTAAAAAACGGGAGATGTATGACCAGTATGGTCATGCCGGCATTGACCAGCAGTATACCTCTGAGGATATTTTTCGCGGGGCTGATTTCAATAGCGTTTTTGAGGATCTAGGATTAGGCGATATTTTAGGTCGGGTCTTTGGCGACAGCGGATTCGATTTATTTGGTGGCACCGGGACCCAGCAAGGTCGACGACGAACGCAGCGAGGCCGGGATATCAAATATGAGGTTGAAATTACCCTAGAAGAGGCCTATCAGGGTGTTGCCAAGAAGATAACCATTCCCCGTCATGAGCATTGTACGGTCTGTAACGGCTCAGGGTCCAAGCCTGGCAGTAAACCGCAGGCCTGTAGTCAATGCGGCGGCCGCGGGCAGGTGGTCATGTCGAGTGGGTTTTTTAGGATGCAACAGACCTGCTCAGTGTGCGGCGGCCGCGGGCAGGTCATTACGGATCTGTGTACGGAATGCCGCGGTAATGGCGTAGTGCGTGTCAGTCGTAAGATCGATGTCACTATTCCCGCTGGCGTGGATAATACCTCATGCCTGCGGGTAACTGGCCAGGGTGAGATCGGTCATGCTGGCGCTGGGGATCTATTTTTATACATCCGGGTCCTACCGCACACTGTCTTTGAGCGGGATGGCAACGATGTGTATATGGAAATGCCTGTTAGTTTTGTAAGGGCCGCCTTAGGCGGGGAGGTCTCTGTTCCAACATTGAATGGCCACGTCTCTATGAAGATTCCGCCCGGGACCCAAAGCGGCAAGGTCTTTCGGCTTAAGGCCAAGGGCATGCCGGATGTGCGCACGAGATCCCATGCAGATCAATACGTAAAAGTAATGATCCAGGTGCCCCAGCGATTGAGCAATGAACAAAGGAAATTGTTAGAGAAATTCGCTGAAATAAATGGCGATGATGTCCAGGCTTCTGGTCCATCGATTACTGAGAAGATTAAGAGAGTATTCAAATAGAAGGAATCAATATGCCAACATACCAATATGAATGCGGAAGTTGCGGACATGCGTTTGAGACATTTCAGTCTATGGCGGATAAAAAGCTCAAAAAATGTCCAGTTTGTGCAAGGCCCCAATTGCAACGCCTGATCGGAGCTGGGAGTGGCATTATCTTCAAGGGGAGCGGATTTTACGAAACTGACTATAAAAAGAAATCTCCTGTTAAAGATGCCAAAGATAACAATCCCTCAGCTCCCTCAACAAGTCCCAGCACCAAGGCGGGACAGAGTTGTTGTTGTAAGGGAGACACATGTTCTTCCTAGTTTCTGACCATAGGGTAGAACGGAAATTTTTGAGATTTTGGTTTCCCGTCATTCTTTATTCTGGTATTATTTTTTATGCCTCTTCGCTTCCTTATGTGCAGTCATCTTTTGAGATCGTTCATCTCGATAAGGCTGTCCATATCTTAGAATACCTGTTATTCGGTTTTCTATTGGCAAGGGCTTTTTGTTACCAATGGTCATGGCTAGACGGCGCTGGAAAGGTGTCGTCATGGGTAAGAACTTGGGGGATTGTTGCCTTGGGTAGTTTACTCTATGGATTGAGCGATGAGTACCATCAAAGTTTTGTGCCGGGCCGGGAATCAGCTCTAAGTGATGTCATTGCAGACGTCATTGGTGGATTATTAGGGGCCTATATTTATTCCCTCTGGACCGACAGGATGAAACAAAAAAATCATTAATATGTCTAGCATTAAAGCATTTCGAGCGATTCGTTATAACCCCGAGAAGATAAATGATTTAGGTGATGTCCTATGTCCTCCTTACGATGTAATCTTGCCAAAGGAGCGTACCGCGTTAGCCAATCTGAGTCCCCATAATTTTGTTCACATAATTTTGAGCCAGGACACGGCGCAGGAAGATCGGTACAAGCGGGCCAAAGGGCTGTTTTCTCAGTGGCGTGATAACGGTATCCTGATTCAAGATGAGCAGCCCGCTGTTTATTTTTGTCGTCAGGATTACAAGGCCATGGGGCAGAAATACAGCCGATTGGGATTTATCTCCTTGATGCGGCTACATGATGATGACAAATCGAAGGTCAGGCCTCACGAAAATACCCATACCTATGCCTTTAAAGACCGCCTGAGGCTGTGGCGCAACCTGAATGCTAATCTAAGCTGTATCTTTGTTTGTTATGCCGATAAGGCCAAGAACATTGAGAATATTTTCAATAGAAAGGTCGCTTCCCAGAAACCATTAGTTGATGTTACGGACCATGATGGTGTCACTCATCGGTTGTGGCGGTTCGATGACACAGTGCTCATTGGCGAGATCAATAGCTCCATCGGCGACCAAAATCTTTTTATTGCTGATGGTCACCACCGCTATCGCGTTGCCCAGGAGATCCGTAGTCAGAAATTAGCTAGGATGACGGGAAAGCCGACGGGTGACGAACCATTCAATTATGTCATGACCTATTTTACCAATATCGAATCTCGAGATTTACAGATTTTGCCTATGCACCGGATTATTAAGACATTTCCTTGCGACCTGACTATCCTGGAAGAATATTTTCGTATTGACAGGATGCGTAGCAAGACAGATCTTCTTATTGCGCTGGCGCGCTCGGGGCGTAATGAACACGCCTTTGGTTTGTACACGAATAAAGGGGGTGTTCGGCTGTTGCGACTACGTAACAAATTGCTGGTGGACCAGCATATTCAGGAAGGATCAATGGAATACAAACATCTGGATGCGGTCATCCTTAAGCATTTTATATTTGACCGCATTAATATCAAATCCGAACATATTATTTATACTAAAGAGTTTAAGGAGGTGACGGGGGTGGTTGATCGTGGCGAGGCTGATGCGGGGTTGATCCTTAATCCCGTTTCGATCACACAACTGAAGGCAATCGCCCTCAATGGAGAAAGGATGCCGCCGAAGACCACCTATTTTTATCCTAAGATATTGTCCGGCTTGACGGTTTATACAATGGATTAGTCCTTATGGCCTTATTTGCGAGCAAGAAATATACGCTTGTTACGGTTAAAAAAAAGGACATCCCGGCTGGTTTATGGACCAAGTGCCCTGATTGTGAGGTCCCCACCTATACCAAGGAGTTGGAGAACAATCTTTATGTGTGTTCTAAGTGCGGGTATCACTTTTCCGTTTCGGCCCGTCAGCGTGTCACCATGCTTCTAGATGAAGGAACGTTTCAGGAGATGGACGCTGACATGATCTCGGCAGACCCTTTAGAATTTAAGGGGCCCAAGGCTTATAAAGAAAAACTGGAAAGCGATCAGAAGATAACGGGACTAAAAGACGCGGTCCTAACCGGCACTGGACTACTGCAGAAGCAATCCTTGGCGCTGGCTGTCACTGATTCTCGGTTTATTATGGGTTCCATGGGGTCAGTCGTGGGGGAGAAAATCACTCGCCTGGTGGAACACGCGACGACTAATCGCTTACCCGTTGTCATCATCTCTGGATCCGGTGGCGGTGCCCGCATGTATGAAGGGGTTTATTCGCTCATGCAGATGGCCAAGACCTGCGCGGCCCTTGCTAGGCACCACAAGGCGAGGTTGCCCTACATTTCTTTCTTGACAAATCCGACTATGGCCGGCATTATGGCTTCTTTCGCTGGCATTGGGGATGTCATCATGGCTGAACCCAGGGCATTGATTGGATTTACTGGTCCCCGGGTCATTGAACAAACGATGCATCGAAAGCTTCCTGAGGGGTTTCAACGCTCAGAGTTCCTGATGGCGCACGGCCTCATCGACATGATCATTCGACGCAAAGAAAGCCGTAGCATTATTAATCAAATCATTGGGTATACCCACCAACAGAATAAGGCCCTTTAATATTATTGAGAGCTAAATATGGCCCAAATTAGTGTTCGCCAGGCTACTAAAATTTATAAAGGCGGTGTCAAGGCTGTTGACAACGTCGATTTAAGCATTGAAAATAAAGAATTTATGGTGTTGGTGGGGCCTTCCGGATGCGGGAAATCCACCACCTTGCGGATGATTGCCGGATTGGAAGAGATTACAGATGGCAAGATCTGGATCGGCAATCGCCTCGTTAACGATGTCCCCGCAAAAGACCGTGATATTGCCATGGTCTTTCAGAATTATGCCCTTTATCCGCACATGAGCGTTTTTGAGAATATGTCCTTTGGGTTACGTCTGCGTAAATATCCCAAACACGAGATTATCCGTCGCGTCCAGGAGGCAACCGAGATCTTAGGGATCAAACATCTGTTGGACCGTCGTCCCCGTCAGCTTTCTGGGGGGGAGCGCCAACGCGTGGCATTGGGCCGAGCCATTGTCCGTAAACCTCAGGCATTTTTGTTTGATGAACCTTTAAGTAATCTCGATGCCAAGCTGCGTGTTCAGATGCGTACCGAGATCCATAAGCTACGGCTACGGCTACAGACAACCTTTGTGTATGTCACCCATGACCAGACCGAGGCCATGACCTTGGGTGATAAGATCGCCGTGATGAAGGATGGTAAACTCCAGCAATGCACCGATCCTATGACGATCTACGATAAGCCGATCAACAAATTCGTGGCCAGTTTCATTGGTTCGCCGCCCATCAATCTCATGACTGGGCGTATTATCAAGAGAGAGAAAAAATATTATTTCGACGAAGGCAGATTTCAAGTAAAGTTGGTAGAGGATATGTATACGCCGATATCGGCGTATGAAGGTAAAGAGATTATCTTTGGTATCCGCGCCGAAGATATCTACGATAAATTGTTCGTTGGGGAGGCCTCGCAGGAGAATACGATCCGCGCTGTCTGTGAGGTGGTGGAACCCATGGGTTCGGAGGTTTATCTGTATCTTAATTCTGGGAAGAATACCTTTGTGGCCCGTGTCGGTGCCCATAATAGACCCGAGGTCAATCGGGACATGGATCTCGTGTTGGACATGAGCAAGGTACACTTCTTTGACGCACAAACTGAAAAAACCATCGTTTGATTTTTATTCCTTTCTTGCTGTCGTTTTAGTTATCCTCCTCGTTCCTTTCTTTATCTTCGCTATTGTATTTGATCGGACGTTTTTTATTTTTATTTCCGTTGGGTTGGCCATCATTGTCTTGTATTTATTTTTCCTCCATTGGCGCATGGGAGAAAAAGGAGCCGAGATTTCTCTGCAGCTGCAGAATCTGGAAGAGAGGCGTAACCTTATGGGCGCTGAGATCCTGAAAGAAAAGCGAGTCATTGAATCGTTCCGGGAGAAAATTGTTCGTTACCGGGAGCTCAAGGGCCTGACGGAACGCCTGAACCTGTGCCTTTCTTTGCATGATACATCCACCACCATCTCCCAGGAGGTTAACACCCTGTTTGGTCGTAATGACCGGACCATCATCTTATATCTTTTTCATTCTAAGACCGGTGAATTGGGCATCTCGGCATCGCATAAAGGTGAGATGCGGGTTAATATCAAGTCTAAGAAAGGCGATGTCTTTGACCAATGGGTAGCGCGTACCATGCAGCCCTTATTAGTAGAAGATGCCAGGACTGACTATCGGTTTGACATCGACCGAGTCGTCGCGGAGGAGCCGCGATTGCTTCGTTCGGTTATGGCCATTCCTTTGGTGGTGGGTAGGAAGGCCTTGGGGATCTTGCGTATTGATAGCCCGCATGAAAAGGATTTCATGACTGAAGATTTACGTTTTTTGACGATCATCGCTGATCTAGGGGCGGTTGCTATTGAAAACGCCCAGTTGTACGAACATGTCGAGCAGCTGGCTATCAAGGACAGCCTGACGGGATTGTATCTGCGTCGCCATCTCTTGGAACGCTTATTGCTGGAGACCAGCCACCAGCTACGTGGTAAGGGACAATTATCTTTTCTTATGTTGGACCTGGACAGATTTAAGCAGTATAACGATCGATTTGGACACGTGGCCGGTGACATAGTCTTACGCACGATTGGGAAGCTCTTGATCAGTTTTTTTCAGCGGCAGGGGGACTTGGTCTGCCGTTATGGCGGAGAGGAGTTCTCCGTTCTTTTGCTGGATTGTCTTAAGACCAAGGCCCTTGAGCTGGCTGAGGGAATTCGTCAGAAGATTGCTGAAGAGACGATTGTATTGCGTCGAGAAAAAACCCATATTACCGTTTCTATTGGTGTTGCGGCCGTTCCTGTGGATGCCGTCAATCCCCGGGAATTGATCCACAAGGCCGACGCGGCCCTCTACCAGGCCAAAGAGAGGGGGCGCAACCAGGTGTGTGCTGCTTAAAATATCTATGATGACCGCTATGGTTATAACCATGATCACGTATGTGGGGCTGGTCGCCGTCTGTGCCAGAAAATTCTTCGTGCAGGTGGCGCTCAGGGACCAGGAAAGAATATTTAAAGAGAGCGCCCTTTCCCAGAAGTTGGCCAATCAGAAGGCATCCCTTGACCTGGAGAAGACGCGTCTGGAAAATGAGACATCGCAGATATTCACGCTTTATGAAATCATGAAAGAAATCACTCAAAGCCTGAGTGAGAAAGAGGCCTTTGAAATTTTTAAGAAAAAATTAAACAGTCACATTGTCTTTACAGAATGTCTTTTAGTGGATCCCCTCTGTGATGCGCTGGGTGATTATAAGAAATCCAGTCGTCATTTTATTTTTACGCTTCAGGGCCAGAGTGATAAGATTGGGTATCTGGTGATCGAAGGTGTTCCCGATGAATATAAGGAGAAATTAATGATCCTAGGTCATCAGTTTGCCCTCGCCTTGCGGCGCATCAAGCTCTACAACGAGATTGAACACACCGCAACGACTGATGACCTGACAGAGCTTTATACGCGCCGTTATGCAACCGAGCGTTTTCAAGAAGAGCTTAAGCGTGCGAGTCTGCGCCATATGCATCTGTCGTTTGCGATGATCGACGTCGATCATTTTAAGATCTTAAACGATCAGCAGGGGCATTTGGCGGGTGACCAGATCTTGCGGGAAGTTGGCAAGCTCATTCGGGACAACATCCGTGAAATTGACATCGCTGCCCGTTTTGGAGGGGAAGAGTTCTGTGTCATCCTGCCGGATACCAACCATGCTGAGGCCAGTTACACGGCGGAACGCATCCGACAGGCTATTGAGCGCGCTACGATCACGGTTTACGATGCCCAAATTAAGGTCACTGTCAGCCTCGGGATCTCTACCTCTCCTGAGGATGGGGCGCGCATGGAAGAATTGATCGATAAGGCCGATTGGGCGCTCTACCGGGCTAAACACCAGGGAAGAAACTGCGTCTGTTTTTTTGGTCTTTACCCATCTTCTTAAAATCCATTTTACAATTTAGCAAGACCGGTCGCGGCAACTTGACCAAAATAATTTGTCTTCAAGGTGGCGTAAAATGGTATACTATATTTTTAAAAAAGGAGAGTCCCTTGGGCGATGAATATGGCGTCAAGTTTATAAAGGCCTTTGCAGCACTAGTTATCACCGTCCTATTTTTTAAACTGGTCGTCTTTGGGCTGTGGATGCAGTCGGATGTCCATAAAGGCGACGGTTATTCCTTTACGCCGCCGCGGGATTGGAAAGAAGTCAAAGAATCAAGCGGCGTAAGGGCAGTTTTTGAAACGTTAGGAAGGCCGGATATCGTTACTTTCGTCACCCCTGAAAGGACTGGCTATACGGATGTACCACTTGCCAGCATGTCGATCTTGACAGCTAAACTCGCAAATCCAACATGGATGGAAGACGAATTCCCCAATCTCCTGACCGCTTTGAGGGAGGCAGGTTACCCGGTTATTGATCGTGGACAGATTAAGATCGATACCATGGACTTTCACTGGGTTTTCTTCGAGGATCCACAGGCACAGACAGTTAATATGGAGTTTTATTCCGTTAACGATGTTAACAAGCTTTATAAAATTCAGTATACGGCCGATCTTGATGCCTTCAAAGAATATCGACCAGCTTTTGAGGCTGCAAAAGATACGATCAAGATGTCCCAGCAATTCTGGTGAAATCTTTTTGACAAAAGGAGAGTAAACATCATGGTCTTACTAGAATCCATCACAATTCCCCTAGGCACTCAAATGCCGTCCTTCAAACTTGAAGACCCTGAAGGGAAGAGCTACGCGAGCGACACGCTCGGTGGAGAACGAGGACTCCTCGTTGTCTTTACCTGCAATCACTGTCCCTACGCCTTGGCGGTGTGGCCGCGCCTCATTCGTTTAGCCCATTATGCCAAGAATCTCAAGATTAACACGGTTGCTATCAATCCCAATATTCATCCTGATTATCCAGACGATGCCCCAGCGAAGATGATGGAAAAAATCAAAGAATGGGGAATTGCGTTCCCGTATCTAGTAGATGAGGCGCAGGCCATCGCTCGGGCCTTTAAGGCACAGTGCACACCAGATATTTATCTATTCGACAAAAGACGTGCCTTGGTTTATCACGGCCGTATTGATGACAATTGGCAGGATGAGTCTAAGGTGACCCACGAGGAGTTAAAAGAGGCCATCAATAATTTGGCCACAGGGCAACTGGTTGCCCTCAACCAGAAGCCGAGCATGGGTTGTTCCATCAAATGGCGTTTCTAACGCCGGCAACTAGTATCCCCCATTGAGGCTATGTATAAAGCACCAATGACCAAGGAGATCAGTCTCCAATCTGATATGCAATTTGTTGTTAACCCCGGGGCCGTGACCGGTCTGAAAGATGCCTTTGTTGTCGGCATGCGTTTTAAAATGGCATTGTAAAGCGGATGAGAGATGTTAACTCTTTTTGCGTAGCCACGGGGCCTCTCGAGGGAACGGTCAATAGATCGTTACCCCCCTTGCTGAGTAAAAGATGCTTCCAACGGAGGAGTTGATCTAGGTCAACCGGAGGAACCATCAATAAACGT
>SBBO01000027.1 GCA_005239675.1 Planctomycetales bacterium | reverse complement strand
TTTATTGATGGTTCCTCCGGTTGACCTAGATCAACTCCTCCGTTGGAAGCATCTTTTACTCAGCAAGGGGGGTAACGATCTATTGACCGTTCCCTAAATGAAAAAGAAAAAGAAATTGAAAAATTAAAAATATTATTTACGAAGAAAGCTCTGCTTCAGAAATATTTTTGATATGTTTTAATACTCGCAAATGAATCTGATGAATAATATGGTCTGACCATACTCTCCAATAAGGTTCCGGCCACATTTTGTTGTAATACCAAGTCGTCCCTTCCAGCCTTATTTTTCCATCAGGCAATCTTAATAATAAAAATTGTCCTTTTTGGGAAACCAAGTAATTATCTAAATGCGGTGGATGAATGTCTTTATAGGGGGAGAGCTCTTTCATGGGGTGAGGCTGGGCTATAACGTCAAATTTCAAGAGTTTGTTCTCATCCCATATTGTAATAGGCTCTATAAATGTTCCTGTAGAAAAATGGCATTGTCGGATCGCCCCCACCCCCGTGCCTTTAATATCCGCATGAGTTGGATAAGCAACGCCGGCTTTAAATAAAATATCTCGTGGTGCAGGCAAAGAAGGAAAAGCGATAATATTTTTCCAAACAATATCCTCCGTAGCATTGATATCAACATAAGATTTCACGGCAAATACAGTCGGCTCTGGTTGAAAGGCATACTCTGCGCCCATAAATAAAGGAAGTACGATAATTAAAAGTGAAACAATTCTTGCAGTATCATCATTTGCAGTTGGTCTTCGTTGAATAAAATATCCCATAAATGCTCCAAAAGCAGCCATCGCTAATCCAACTGGCAAAGCCATCAAGATGCAAATAAATCCCTCAAAGGCAAATACAATTAGAATAGTTCCTAACATGAATATGGATAAACTCGCTACACTCATACAGCTTCTTAGAGATTTTGGCCCGTGATAACCATGTAATAAAGCCGCGATCAAACCCAACGAAAATGGTCCCGCGACAAATAAACTTATGCCGTAATTTTTAAAGACGGTTACTCCAAGAAGAACGCCAGAAAAAGCAAGGATCGAAGCAATCAAAATAGCCGCGATGGCACTTCCCAAAGGACTGTCTGGGATAATTTTATCAAGAATTTTTTTGACTAAAATTTTATCTTCTAAGGAATGTGGATGGTCTGTTTCGGGAGAGGGGAGGACGCTTAATAGAAGAAAAAATAAAAAGTTAAGAATCGGGACAAAGAAAAATACAACCAACCACAAAGGCAATTGTAAAGTTCGAAGTCGTTTGATGGTTAAACCGACACCCAAGTAAATAAAAGGGATTGCTATCAAGAACATTATCGTAAAAAACGAGATGTCTATTTGGGTTAATTCTCTCTGTCCAATATGACTAAATGGATAAAGGTAATCGAAGAGTTGCCAATTGTTTCGATGATAAAAATAATAATAAACATAACGATCCACATTATGTTTTATAAAGAATAAGACCAGTCCGGAGAATAAATAAGGGCTTCTTTCGATCTGACTATTCCAATTCCAGAAATCATAAAATTTAAGACAGGAAGAATCATGCTTTATATCTTGAGGACGAAAAATACTAACAGCCAATAAAAAAACTATCATGATTATCAAAAATAGAGTAATCATTTCTTCCCGCCTCCCCGTAGAAGCTGTGTTATTTCTTTCTTCACATGCAATACTTCTAAAATTTTAGCGACAGGCATAGCTCTCATTCGATCATACCAGTCTGTCATTAATTCAAAGAAATTTAAAAACTCCATTATTTGTTTTTTTGTGTATGGATCTTCTGATTTTGTCTTATCCATTTCAGTGATACAATTTCGCAAAACTTCAAGGGTGGGATCAATTTCGCGTTTTTTGCGTTCATCTAAAATAATGCGAAACATTTCCCAAACATCTTTCATGCATTCATAACGCTCTTTTCTATCACCAAAGGCATGCGTAACTTTGATTAAACCCCAGTTTTCTAATTCTTTTAGGCTATTACTTACATTTGACCTTGCTACCATTAACAGGCTGGTGATTTCCTCTGCACTTAATGGTTCGGGAGAAAGATGTAATAGGGCATGAATCTGTGCAACGGTACGGTTGATGCCCCATTTCGTTCCCATCTCACCCCAATGGACGATAAAGTCTTTCATGATAGACGTAAGTTCCATTTATATATTCCTTTAATCCCGTTAGTTCTGTCCATACAGAATATAATGTATAAATCGGCATTTGTCAAGAGCTGAGGCTTTTTAAAAGGAGCATTTAAGTAAATTCGGGTAAATTCCGGTTTTTTTCTTTCCATGCCTTTTGGAATAGTGTATAATCACTTAATTTTAGTATAGATAGATTCCGGAGCGTAGCGCAGATGGCTAGCGCACTTGAATGGGGTTCAAGAGGTCGACGGTTCAAGCCCGTCCGCTCCGATCAGGTGGGTTTGAGAGGATGAAGCCATGAGTCAGGAACGACGCAAACATAAACGCATCGATAAGCATTTTATCCTTTTCTATTCCGAGAAAGATTTCCCTGAGCGTGAGTATGAATCGACGCAATTGAAAAATATTAGTGGGGGAGGCATGTGTTTTGTCACTTCCCGGAAATTTGAGCCAGGTGTCAAAATAGTAATCCAGCTGAAAACTCCCTATCTTGCTGAGGCTACCCACCTAGAGGGCCGCGTCCTTGAATCGCACGAGAAAGTAAGGGACATGATTTATGAAACAAGGATCAAGTTTGAATCTCTTGACCGTCAGGGGGAGTTTATTTTGTCTAAGTTAAGTGAATTTTTCGTAGATGGAGAAGACCATTATCATGCGTAAGATCAAGATAGGGTTGATTGGTTACGGAACAGTTGGGAGTGGTGTTGTAAAGTTTTTGCAGAAACGTCATGAGTATATCCGTGCCAAATATGGCGTTGAGTTCGTGTTGCGCACGCTTTGCGATCGAAGCATTCACAAGAAAGACACCCGTGGATTGGGAAAGGCGAGACTCACGACCAAAATCGCCGATGTCCTCGATGATAAAAATATTGAGGTCGCCATCGAGCTCATCGGCGGCCTGCACCCGGCCCAAGAGATTGTTACGACAGCCCTGAGCCGAGGCAAGCACGTGATCACGGCCAATAAACTGCTGATTGCTAATCAGGGCAAGGAGTTGTTTCGTTTGGCCAAACGACAAAACCGTCAACTCTATTTTGAAGCGTCCGTGGGCGCGGGGGTTCCTATTATCAAAACGATTACAGAAGGTATCGTGGGCAATACCTATAATCGTATTTACGGGATTATCAACGGGACATGCAATTTTATTTTAACCGAGATGACCAAGAACAATCTTTCTTTTTCCAAAGCGCTGAAGCTGGCCCAGGAAAAAGGGTTTGCCGAGAGCAATCCAACACTGGACATCAATGGGATGGATTCGGCACACAAGCTGGCAATCTTAGCGTACCTTGCCTTTGGAAAATTCGTGAAGGTAAGCGATATTTACACCGAAGGGATTACTCAGATCTCCCATGATGATATTGCCTATGCCGAGAGTTTGAATCTCACCATCAAGCTCTTGGCCATTGCCAAGCGTCATGAGAATGTGGTGGAGGCCCGTGTCCATCCAACCCTTATCTCCAAAGAACACCCCTTAGCCTCGATCAGTGGCATTTATAATGCCTTTTATCTTAACGCCAATCCGTTAGGGGACATCCTGCTTTCTGGCGAGGGGGCTGGTCAAATGGCGGCCGCCTCAGGGGTAGTGAGTGATTTATTGAATCTAGCCTCGCACGGCGAGGATACGCATTTACTCTGCAACCTGTACAGCGAGGCCCCTAACTTTCGGATCCGCAAGATCGATCAGGTCAAGACACGGTTTTATATCCGGTTTATGGCAACGGACAAGCCTGGTGTCTTGAGTACGATTACAGGGGTCTTAGGACGTTACCGCATTGGCATTAATTCAGTGACCCAGCGGGCGCATAAGGCAGCCTGGGCTGTGCCCGTTATCATGTTGACGAATTATACAATGGAGAAGAACCTCCGTCTGGCGTTGGAAAAGATCCAGAAGTTTTCGATCGTCAAAAGTAAACCCGTTGCCATCCGCATGGAGAACTTGTGGTGAGTTGGCAAGGCGTCATTGAACAGTACCGAGAATTCCTCCCTGTCGTTCAGAAAACACCCATTGTTACACTGCTTGAGGGGAATACACCGCTTCTTTACTCCCACGATCTTTCCCATGTAACCGGTCTGAAGGTTTTCTTGAAGTACGAAGGGCTCAATCCAACGGGGTCATTCAAGGATCGCGGCATGACGATGGCTATTTCCAAGGCACAGGAAAAAGGTTGCCAGACAGTCATCTGTGCCTCAACCGGGAACACCTCGGCATCAGCGGCGGCCTATGCGGCGCGTAGCGGCATGCGGTGTGTCGTTTTAATCCCTGAAGGCAATATTGCGTTAGGCAAATTGGCGCAGGCCATGATCCATCAGGCAAAGGTCATTGCGATCCGTGGTAATTTTGACGAGGCCTTAACGCTTGTCAGAGAGATTTCTGGTAGATATCCAGTGGAGTTGGTCAATTCCGTTAATCCCTATCGGATTGAAGGACAAAAGACCGCTGCCTTCGAGATTTGTGATTGCCTGGGTGATGCACCAGAGTTTCATGCGATCCCTGTTGGTAACGCTGGCAATATCACCGCTTACTGGAGGGGGTACAACGAATATAAGAAGGCAGGGCGATCTAAGCGTTTGTCGATCATGTTGGGATTTCAAGCTATTGGGGCAGCCCCTATCGTCCTAGGCAAGGTGGTGGAACATCCCGAGACGATTGCAACGGCGATCAAGATTGGCAACCCAGCAAGCTGGAAAAGCGCGGTTGCTGCCCGGGATGAATCAGGGGGTAAGATCGATGCCGTGACCGATGTCGAAATCCTGGAGGCCTACCAACGTTTGGCCTCGCACAGCGGTCTTTTTGTCGAACCCGCCTCAGCGGCATCGGTTGCCGGTGTGTTGAAGTTGCATAAGGCAGGTTATTTTAAGAGCCATCAAGGGGCTAGCTGTGTGTGCACCTTGACTGGCCATGGCCTCAAGGACCCGGATATCGCGATCAAAAACATTCAGCCACCTGTCACGCTAAAGCCGGACATTAAGATTATTCTAAAAGAGATCGGGTTGTAAGGATGGCGGGCGCTGGGTATCCACTTAAGAATAAAAGAGTTGTTGTGACTTGTGGTCCGACGTGGGTGCCCATTGATATGGCGCGTGTCATAAGTAACACCTCTACCGGTGCCTTGGGACAACGTATTGCCTTGGATTGTGCTAAGGTCGGTGCCCAGGTAACACTCCTCGAGGGGCCAGTGGCCCGACCACTGGTATCGCGGTCGATACGGATTTTAAAGTTTTTATTCTTTGAGGAGTTACAAAGACTGTTGAGGCAGGAATTGCAGGGTAAAGTGGATGCCTTGATCCATGCCGCTGCGGTTGCGGATTACAAGTTGAGAAGACCCTTTGGTGGTAAACTGGCCTCAGAAAAAAAAGGGTTAACGCTCAAATTGATCGCAACCCCTAAACTGATCAGCCTTGTCAAACGACTCAACCCCTCAACTTTTTTGGTTGGATTCAAATTAGAACCACAATTGACGCGAAGCTCAGCGGGCCGTAAGGCCGTATCATTATTTCGTGAGGTTGGTTGTGATTTGGTTGTTGCCAATCAGTCGGATTCTCAGAGGTATAAAGGGTATATTATAGATAATACCGTAACGGTTTTAGCAGATGTCGACAGCCGGGAGCAGCTGTCCGCAAAACTGGTGCGTATCTTAGGTGAACGATTATGAAATATATTGTCATTGTCCCAGATGGCATGGCGGATTTGCCTATCAAGAAAATTGGCGATAAGACGCCTTTGGAGGTCGCCAGGCGCCCCAATATGGATTTTCTGGCCATGCATGGCATGGTGGGGCTGGTGAAGACAATCCCTGATGGGATGAGCCCTGGATCAGACATTGGCAATATGTCGATTTTAGGGTATGACCCCAAGACATGTCATACCGGACGCGCACCATTGGAGGCGGCCAATCAGGGGATCATTTTAAATAATGACGAGCTGGCGTTTCGTTGCAATCTGGTCACGATTTCCAATAATATGATGATTGATTACAGTGCTGGGCATATCTCTTCCAAAGAGGCCACTCTATTGATTGATGCCTTGAACCAAGAGATCGTTCAAGAGGGGATCAAGTTTTATCCGGGGCGTAGCTATCGGCATCTTTTAATCATGAAGACAAGTAGGCTAGGGGATTATTTAAAGCTGAAGACTTATCCGCCCCATGACATCATCAATCAAGATATCCGTTCTTATCTCCCTCGTGGCGCAGCGGCTGATATGCTTTTGATGTTGATGGAAAAATCAAGAAAAATTTTTGAACAGCATTCGGTCAATCAGGTGCGCATCGATCTTCATGAGAATCCGGCCAACAATATTTGGTTGTGGGGCCAAGGGGTGCACCCTCGCCTGATGCCTTTTCGGGAAAAATTCGGCATCAATGGCGCCATCATCTCGGCCGTTGATCTCGTCTGTGGTATAGGTCGGCTGATCGGCCTTGAAATTATTGACGTCCCTGGCATAACGGGGTATTATGATACAAATTATTTGGGCAAGGCTCAGTATGCCCTCGAGGCCCTCAAGACCAAGGATTTCGTTTATATCCATATCGAGGCGACCGACGAGGCAGGGCACAACGGTGACCTTCAGGCCAAGATCGACTGTATTGAAAAAATCGACGATCTGATCGTTGGTACGATTTTGAATGGTTGCGGTAGGCATGACGATGTGCGGATTTTGCTCCTTCCGGATCATCCTACACCAATCGAATTAAGAACTCATACTGCTGATCCTGTATGTTTTGTCATGTACGGTAAAGGGGTCAGCGTAGATGGCGCCCCACAGTTTACCGAGATAAGCGCTCGAGAAAAAGGCATAAAATTTGAGAGTGGCGAGGCGCTCATGACGAAATTCATAGCCAAACAATGAAGCGATATATTGTCGTTCAAAAATACGGTGGTTCCTCTGTCGCCAATATCGATCGGATCAAGGCGGTTGCCAGACGCATCATCGCAACTAAGAATAACCACAATCATTTAGTGGTGGTGGTGTCGGCATTAGGAGACACAACGGATGAATTAGAGGCGTTGGCGTACAAAATTTCCAAGGATCCCCCGGAGCGGGAGATGGACATGCTCATGTCCACCGGCGAGCAGATTTCCTGCGCCCTATTGGCCATGGCCATTAAGGAGCGTGGTTATGATGCCATTTCCTTGACCGGCCCCCAGGTCGGTATTAAAACCGATAGGATGTATACCAAGGCACGCATCGAGACGATCAGCGATCGCCGGATCCGCAAGGCCTTGGGCGAGGGCAAGATTGTCGTCGTTGCCGGTTATCAGGGAGTGACCTGTGATAACGAAATCACGACGCTCGGCCGTGGAGGATCGGACTTGACCGCCGTTGCCCTGGCGCAAACTTTAAAGGCCAAGGTCTGTGAGATTTATACCGATGTGGAAGGAATTTATGCGACGGACCCACGGATTGTCCCGCAGGCCAAGAAGATCAAGATAATCACATTCGAAGAAATGCTGGAAATGGCCTCTTTAGGGGCACAGGTCATGCAGGCACGCTCCATCGAGGTTGCCAAGAAATTTGATATCCCACTGCATGTGCGTTCCAGTTTCTCAAAGGAGGAAGGAACCATGATTGTCCAAAAGGATGAAAAACTAGAGGACGTCGCTGTCCGAGGGATTACCTGCAATAAGTCAGAGGCGAAGATTACTATCTGTGCCGTTCCTGATCAGACGGGTATCGCGGCCAAGATATTTACCGAGATATCCAGGGCGGGGGTCAGCGTTGATACGATCGTCCA
This sequence comes from Planctomycetales bacterium, assembly GCA_005239675.1. GTDB lineage: Bacteria > Omnitrophota > Gorgyraeia > Zapsychrales > Zapsychraceae > UBA10015. The sequence continues at coordinate 38,297 of SBBO01000027.1, read as the reverse complement.
AAATGTCAGCCACACCAAGCATACAGACATCTCTTTTACAGTCTCCAAGAGCGATTTGTCCAAGGCGCTTGCGTCCGCTAAGGCGGTGGCCCAGAGAATTAAGGCCGGGGAAGTTATTTCTGAGAAGAAAATCGCGCGCATCTCGATTGTTGGTTCCGGCATGCGTTCCCATCACGGTATCGCGGCCAAGATGTTTCAGGCCTTGGCTGAGAACAAGATTAATATTGAAATGATCGCAACATCCGAGATCAGCATTTCGTGTATTATCAATCAAAGGCACGCCGAGAAGGCCGTGCGCTCTCTTCATCAAAAATTTGAGCTTGGGGTTTAAGGCGATGACGCGGATTACTATTTACGATACAACACTACGCGACGGTTCCCAGACCGAAGGCATTGCATTTTCCGTTAATGATAAGATTAAGATTACAGAGAAACTCGATCAATTGGGTGTGCATTATATTGAGGGCGGTTGGCCAGGATCAAACCCCAAGGATAAGGAATATTTCCAGCGCGTCGTGAAGCGCCCATGGAAGCACGCAGTCATAGCGGCTTTTGGGTCGACCCGTCGGGCTAATATCTCTGCCCCAGAAGACAAAAATTTATTGACCTTGATCGACTCTAAGACCCCTGCCGTTACCATTTTTGGTAAAAGCTGGGATCTTCATGTTACGGATATTTTAAAGACCACCCTCGATGAGAATCTTCGGATGATCGCTGAATCCATCGCCTTTCTCAAAAAACACAAAAAAGAAGCGATCTACGATGCCGAGCATTTTTTTGATGGTTACAAACGCAATCCCGTGTATGCCCTAAAAACTATTGTTGCAGCAAAGGAAGCTGGGGCAGACTGTATTGTCCTGTGCGATACTAACGGTGGTACGTTACCCAGAGAAGTTCAAGAAATTATTTTAAAGATCAAAAAAGACATCCAGCAGCCCTTGGGGATCCATGCACATAACGACTTAGGGATGGGTGTTGCTAATAGTATTGCCGCAATCGAGGCTGGCTGTGTGCACGTGCAGGGCACCTTCAACGGTTTAGGGGAGCGCTGCGGCAATGCGGATTTATGCACGATTATAGGGATCCTGGCAACGAAATTAAACAGGTCCTCAATCCCGGACAAAAATGTATGCAAACTCAAGGAGACTTCGTATTGCATTAGCGAGATTGGTAATCATCGGCTGCCGGACAACGCGGCCTTTATAGGCCATTCGGCATTTGCCCACAAAGGGGGCGTGCATATTGACGCCATGCTCAAAAACCCTTTGGCCTACGAGCACATCGATCCTGGCAGGGTGGGCAACCACCGGCGGTTCATCACCTCTGAGCTGGCTGGCAAGATGCCTATTGTCCTGAAGGCCAAGCAGATGGATGTCCATTTGGATAAAAAATCGCCGGAGGCCAGTCGTTTATTAAAGGCCTTACAAGATAAAGAACATAGCGGGTATCAGTTTGAGGCGGCGGATGCCTCCTTTGAACTATTCCTTAAACGGTTACTCAAGAAATACAAACCGTTTTTCAAGTTGGAGGGATTCCGTACCGCTTCGGAAAGACGGTTCGATGGGAGGGTCTTTGCGGAGGCATCGATAAGGGTTAACGTCAATGGTGAAGACCGGTATCATGCTTGCGAAGGAGGTGGCCCTGTCGAGGCGCTGGATAAGGCCCTGCGCCAGGCGCTGACGAAATTTTATCCACAACTAAATGAAATGCATTTAACCGATTATAAGGTGCGCGTCTTGGACACTAAAGAAGGGACCGCCGCTAAGGTACGCGTCTTGATTGAATCGCAGGACAATACTGATTCCTGGACAACCGTTGGTGTTCACGAAAATATTATCGAGGCCAGTTGGGAGGCGCTGACGGACAGTATCGAATATAAATTGTTCAAGGATCAGAAGAAACACTAATCCTACCTTAAGTTAATTTCTATCATGACTGAACTCTCTGCACGCTTTAATTTCAATGAGGTTGATGAAAAATGGAGTAAGTATTGGGTCGACCAAAATTTATTTCACGCCCACGTTAATCCCCAGAAGAAGCCCTATACTATTGTTATCCCTCCACCTAATGTCACAGGGATTCTTCACATGGGCCATGCCTTCAATAATACCCTTCAGGACATTATGATGCGATATCAAAGGATGCGTGGGTTTGAGGCACTTTGGATGCCAGGGACCGATCATGCCGGGATCGCCACCCAAAATGTCATCGAGCGTCAAATAGCCAAAGAGGGAAAGACCCGTTATGATATTGGCCGTGAGGAGATGTTAAGTCGCTTGTGGGATTGGAAAAAAATATATGGCGACACGATCATCAACCAATTGAAGAAGCTTGGTGCCTCCTGCGACTGGGGGCGCACCCGGTTTACGATGGATGAAGGATATTGCCGGGCGGTATCGGGTGCCTTCATCTCTTTATATAAAAAGGGACTGATTTATCAAGGGGAATATATTATTAACTGGTGCCCCCGCTGTCAAACAGCCCTCTCGGATGAAGAGGCAGAACATCGAGAATTGCAGGGGAATCTTTATTACCTGCGCTATCCATTCCAGGATGACCCTAATGGGTTTATTGTCGTGGCAACCACTCGTCCGGAGACTATGCTCGGGGATAGCGCTGTTGCAGTTAACCCAAAGGATAAGCGGTATCAGAAATATATCGGCAAGATACTGGTCGTTCCATTGGTAAACCGGGCCATCAGGATTATCGCTGATGAATTCGTTGATTCTCAATTTGGGACCGGGGCGGTTAAGGTAACACCCGCGCATGACCCCAACGATTTTGCTATGGCCAAACGCCACCAGTTGGAATTTGTTAATATCATGAACCCCAACGCTATCCTCAATGGGCACGCCGGGCCATTTGAAGGGATGGACCGTTTTGAGGCCCGCGAGGCGATCGTTGAGGAATTGCGCCAACTGAAATTGCTGGAGAAGATTGAACCTCACGCCCATGCCGTTGGCCATTGCTATCGCTGTCACACGGTTGTCGAGCCCTATTTGTCTAAACAATGGTTTGTTAAGATGAAGCCCTTGGCCAAGCCCGCTATCGAGGCGGTGCGTAAAGGCCGCATCAAGTTTCATCCTTCCCGCTGGACCAAGGTCTATTTTCATTGGATGGAAAATATCAACGACTGGTGCATCTCCCGCCAGATCTGGTGGGGGCATCGGATTCCGGTCTGGTACTGTGGGGGAGACGACCACTGTACCCTGGCATGTAAAGAGCCGATAGTAAGCGAGACGACACCGACACGATGTCCCCATTGCGGTTCAGCTAATTTGCGACAGGATGAGGACGTCCTGGATACCTGGTTTTCTTCGTGGCTATGGCCGTTTGCTACCCTCGGTTGGCCTTTATCCACTCACCCAACCGAAGATAGGTCAGATTCGGGTAAGCAAGACCTGGATTATTTCTATCCAACCTCATCTTTATTCACAGCACCGGAGATTATATTTTTTTGGGTGGCGCGTATGATGATGGCTGGATTTGAATTTATGGGCGATATCCCATTTACGGATGTTTATATTCATGGCACCGTCCGCGACATGAAAGGCCGTAAGATGTCCAAGTCATTGGGCAACGTGATTGATCCTTTAGAGATTATCCGTGAATATGGCGCCGATGCGTTACGATTTAGTCTCATCCTTAATTCCGGCCAGGATCTGTTTGTCTCCAAGGAAAAGTTTGAGGTCGGACGCAATTTTGCCAACAAGATCTGGAACGCATCACGGCTTATCTTGATGCATGTTGATCGCTCAGAGGTCGATTTAACCACCATTGATTTAAAGAAATTGGATTTGCCGACGCGCTGGATTATTTCGCGGTTGCATACAACGCTCAACCGAGTCGATCGTGCCCTGGGGAGATGCCGTTTTTCTGAAGCGGAAAACCTCATCTACGAATTTTTCTGGGGAGATTTTTGCGACTGGTATTTGGAGCTCATCAAGGACCGCTGGTCCGAGAAGGCAATTGAGGATATCGTATTGGGTATCCTTAAAGATACCCTGAAGATGATTCATCCCTTTATGCCCTTTGTGACCGAGGAGCTATGGGCTACGCTTCATCAAGGGAAAAATCCATTGTGCCGTGAGGCCTGGCCGGTATTTTCAAGAAAAATGATTAATCGATCCGCAGAAAAAGACATGGAAATTCTTAAAGGGGTTGTCACCTGCATCCGCAACATCCGCGTCCAATGGAACGTGAACCAGAACGAGCGTGTGGCGTGTTGTTTGATTACTTCGTTTGAAAAAGAGGCAGCACTTTTGTCTGCAAATCTAACGCTTCTCATGAATATGGCACGGTTGGCGAATGTGACGATCAGCAAGAAATCCACCCATCTTAAAGATGCCGCAACGGCATTGGCTGGAGATATTCAATGCCTGATTCCATTAGGAGGGGTTATCGACGTTGGCAAAGAAAGAGAAAGGATGGTGAACCAGCTAGGAGATCAGCAAAAAACATTTCAAGGACTTGCCCAGCGGTTGCGCAATAAAGCATTCCTCCAAAAGGCCCCCAAAGAGATCGTCAGCAAAGAAAAAGAGCGGATGGCGGTCTTGAAGGCCAAGATTAAGGAACTCAAGAGTGTTATTTCAGGATTAGGATAATCTTCTCGATGCACAAAAAAGGCATTGATCCTATTGATACGATTATCCACCAAGCGTTACGTGAAGATGGCGCCAGAAGCGATGTGACGACACGATGGCTGGTGGGGCCAAGAGAGGAAGGCCTCGCCGAAATTATCGTCAAGGAAGAAGCTATTATCTGCGGCCTGGCCATTGCCCGAAGGGTTTTTGAGATGTTGGATAGGAATATTCAGTTTGTTGCCTACTGTCGCGATGGGCATGAAGTGGCAGGACATACGAAGATCATGTCTTTGAGGGGAAAGACAAGGGCTTTATTGTCAGCGGAACGGACCGCCTTAAATTTTTTAAGTTATCTTTCCGGCATTGCCACAACTGCCCATCGGTATGTCCAGGCTGTTTCCGGCTATCAGGTCAAAATCTTGGATACACGTAAGACAACCCCGGCCCTACGACAACTAGAGAGGTATGCGACCCGTTGCGCAGGAGTAGTCAATCATCGGTCCAATTTAAAGGACATGGTATTGGTCAAAGACAATCATTATAAGGTTTGTGGTCAGCGTCAAACGATTCCGCAGATGGTTGGGCATCTACGTAAAGTCATGCACAAGGCTATTGAGGTTGAGGTGGATACGCCTCAACAATTAGCGCAGGCTTTGGCGGCTGGCCCGGATATCATTTTGTTGGACAATATGCCCATAAAAGAGCTGAGGCGCGCGGTGGTCCTGAGAAATAAAATGCCAGGGAGGCGACCTCTCTTGGAGGCCTCAGGCGGGATCACGTTAAGAAATATCCGTCAGGTTGCGCGAACCGGTGTGGAGCGCATCTCTGTGGGGGCCTTGACACATTCTCATCGATCTATTGATATATCCATGGAAATGAGAGGCTAAAGATGCGACCCAAATGGATACAATTAATCGTGATGATTGCTTCCTTGATTGGCGGTTTTTATTGGGGTGTGTCTGTCCTGCACGCTGAATCAAGAGGTGATTCTTTCGAGCAATCTATTTTTGATGACGCGATGCTGCTGGATGGCTACACGCAAAGATACCAGGGGCTCTCAAAAGACGTGATCGTCGCCATGATTAAAGACGACACCCTGAATTCTTATCAGGGCGCTGCCGCGATCCGGACATACAAGGAACTTCACAGCGCCGAGTCTGTCTCGCGCGAGAAAAATCAAATGGAGAAGATATTGATTCGTCGCCTGAAACTGACCGATTCGGCTTTTGTGCAAGTTGAGGCCCTACACACCTTGTGCCGTTTGGATCGTTACCGGTATTTTAAGCCCATGGTCCCGGCCCTCATCCAGAAGCTGGATCATTACAACGCAACTGTCAATGAAATCGCTTTTAATAGTTTAAACGATATCGTTGAATCGGGTAATAAGCGTGCGCGGGAGGCGAGGATTGTGTTCAATGTGCTGCGCAAGATTCTTTTTCTTTCCCGCAAACGTCTGGCGAGCCTATCCGAGCCGGATCCAAAACTAGCCAGAAAATTGAAGCTGTTGCGTTGGTCTATTAAGATATTGGGCCGCCAGGAGCTTGACCGACTCCCCAAAGAAGTTATTCACTTACTTTAATGCCTATCACCCGACGCACTTGGTTATTGTTTGGCGCTTTGTCCGCTGTCAGTCTTGTCGTGTGGTGGCAGTTCAGCTATCCACAGCTAGAATTCACTAATTTTTCCATCGACCGTAAGCAGGCGCTTGCCATTGCCAAGGATTATCTACGCTCCCGCCAAGAGGACCCCGAGCGTTTTAAGAGTGCTGTTGTCTTTAGCATCGATCAGGATACAGATCGGTATCTTCAGCGCAGTGTTGGTTTTTCTGGTCTCATCGAGTTTATCCAAGAACATGATTTTGATTTGTTCTATGCGCTGGTTCGGTTTTTCCGTGAAAAAGAAAAGGAGAGCTATAAGGCCCTTATCAGCTCCGCAACAGGGGAGGTGATCGGATTCCAGCACACGATCGAGGAGACAGCGGCCAGGGAAACAGTCTCCCGCGAGGAAGCCAAGCACACCGCTATCAATTTTCTTTATAAGAATTTTAACTTTAATTTTGACGAATACGCGATTAAAGGTGATCTGGCGACGGTCTTGGATAACCGCACGGATTTTTCGTTTAGTTGGCAACGCCGGGACGTGCAGATCCCCTGGAGTAGAGATGAAAACTCCGGCACCGGAAAGCTCATCATCTCAGCTAAGATATCGGGCCAGGAAATCCTTTCGTTTTCCAAAAACAGCCTGCTAATCCCCGAGGCCTTTAGTCGATACATGGCCAGTATTCGGGATACTGGTCAGATCCTGTCGCAGATCATCCATGTCTTATATCTGATTTTATTCACATCTGCTGTATTTTTCATGATTATTCGGCGTAACCACTTGTCCATGCATATCACGAAAGATTTTTATATTGGTCTTATGGTTTTTTCTTTTGTGTTGTCGATCCTGTCCTTTTTTAATCAATGGCAGAACATCTTGTTTGATTACAATACGTCAGGAGATTTTAGTGCCTATCTGGGTAGGGCCGCCTTCCAGACAGTACTTAATGCCTTGTTTGTCAGTGTCATTCTTTTTATGCCCAGCCTAGCAGGAGAGGCCTTGCATTTTCAGGTATTCAAGGAAAAGCCACAGGGGACATTTCTTTTTTATGTACGTTCCACGTTTTTTTCCCGGGAGACCGCCAAGGCCATTGGCCTTGGATACAGTGTATGGATCATTATGTTGGGGATCCAGGCTATTAGCATTCATATCGGCCAACAGTATTGGGGGGTCTGGGTGGAGCACGCATGGCTCAGTAATTTGTCAACGGCCAATTGGCCGTTTCTGGCGACGTTTACATTGGGCTTTCAGGCCAGTTTTGCTGAAGAACTGATGTACCGTTTGTTTGCCATTAGTTTTCTTAAGAAAATTTTTAATAATACCGTTATGGCGGTTTTAATTTCATCGATCATCTGGGGATTTAGCCATAGCAATTATCCTGTGTTCCCGATGTGGTTTCGTGGTATTGAGGTAACATGTCTGGGGATATTCTTGTCTTGGGTATATCTACGCTACGGGATTATTCCTGTTGTAGTAGGACATTATCTTTTTGACGTTTTTTGGCATTGTGCCGAATACATCCTGGGGGTATCCAGCCCGGTTTATTTTTTGAGTTCATCATTGGTCATGGGGTTACCGATTGTCTTGGCTGCTATCTTTTGGTTGGTCAATAAAAATGTTATGGTCAAACCCATGCGCTGGCACCTCAATAAACATCAGCTTTATAATCTTGAGATACTTAAGGTGTTTTTGAAAAACTATAGAGAAGAATTTCGCCATCAATCATTGTCAGAGATTCAGCTGGAACTGTCCTCCCATGGCTGGGATATGGCGGTTGTAGAAACGGCCATGGAGGATTTGGGGCTGACAGCCCCATCCCCCCGTGAGGGAGAAACTCCCTGATTTTATTTAAACATGTCGAATCTTGCTGTAGAATTATATATCTCAAGAAGAAAATAAAGATTTTGTCCACCGCAATTAGGAGTGGACAAGGGAAGGTGACAATGTCACTCCTTGTCATAAGAGATCTCATCGCAGGTGGTTAGCTCGCCATTTTTAGGAAAATATTATATACTTAAATTAGAAAACGCAGGGGGTCAGGGTGAAAGCTTATGAAAAAGATCTTAATCATTGAAGATGAGATTGCCATCATTGAGCTACTAAGGGCTCGGTTAGAGTTTCTTAATTTTGAGGTGATTGTGGCGCTTAATGGGGAAGAGGGTTTTCTAGGGTTTTTAAACGAACAGCCAGATTTGATCATCTTGGACTTGATGCTGCCTAAAATAAGCGGATATGAAGTTTGTCGTAAGATTAGACGAGAGAAACACGACAACACCCCCATTATCATGCTCAGCGCTAAGGGTGAAGATGCGGATAGAATTGTTGGTAGAGTCAAGGGTGCGGATCAATATGTGACCAAGCCATTTAAAGCAGAAGAATTGTTATATAAAATTAACTTGTTGTTAGATGATTGAACCCTCCTTTATCCTCGGAAGCGGTAGATTGTAATTTAAAATAAGACAAAGTCAAGCCTCTCATCTCTGTTAATTTTGAATTCTTAATCTTAGAGTTATAATCTCTACTTATCTTTGGAAGCAGAGTTTTTCCTTGCACAAATAAGATCTCCTGATATACTAAATTTTACCAACTAGTAAAATTTTACTATTATTCACCGCCACTGCAAAGTCTTCAAGAATGGATTGGCGTGGATAAGCGGTGGACAAGATTATGCTTTTAAAGCCATTTAATTTACACACCCCAAAGAGATTAGCAGCGGCCCTTGAGCTTTATGGCGCCCTGCCCGATGTCCGACTGCAGGCAGGGGGGACTTTTTTACTGAACAACCTTAAAACGCTTAAGCGTAAAGGGGCCAAAACCCCCCAACACGTGATCAGTCTTTTCCATATTCCTGAACTAAAGGGCATATCTCGGGAAGGGGGACATGTCATTATTAAATCCATGACCACGATCGATGAGATTTACAACTCTTCCCAATTGACCGGGAAATCCTCGATTTTACACATCGCTGCCAAGAACATATCGTCCCAGCTTATCCGGAATATGGCAACCCTTGGAGGGAATTTGACCTGCCGTTACACCTGGACGGAAATGCCGGCCACCATGATTGCCCTGGAGGCGCGTCTTCATTTTACAGGGACCAATGGCGAAGAGATAGCGGTCCCGGCGCAGGAATTTTTTAAGAACGCCGCCAAAACGGATAAAGTATTTACCCATGTTACCATTGCAGAGGATGCCAGCGTTGCCATGGCCTATTTTCGCGCCAAGAAGTCTCCTTACGTGGACATTCCATTATTATCTTTATGTATCAAGACACGTCCGGTGCAAGGAAGGTTTTCCGAGACGATCGTTGCCGTGAATAATTGCGTCACCTTTGCTCAAAGAGACTATGTCCTGGAAGGTTTTCTTAATGAAAACCACATCCGCCCTGGGATTGAAGAGCAGGCGTTGGCGTATCTGGATGAAGCGATCTATGATACGCGCAGTAGTGATTATAAGAAACACATGTTCCGTGTTGGCATTAAGCATGCCATCCGTGACCTGATCGGAAAATCACATGATTACTCTCGAAATTAATCAAAGACAGTATCAGTTAGACTTAAAAGGCCATGAGACACTGCTGGAAGTTTTGCGTGATCATCTCGGGATGAAGGGAACCAAGACGGCCTGTGAGGAATCAGAATGTGGGACGTGCACGGTAGCAGTCGATGGTAAGGCTACTCTCTCCTGCATTGCCCTCGCGGCCAATTGCGAAGGGATGAAAATCAACACCATCGAAGGCTTGGCAAATGGTGAAGAACTTCACCCCCTTCAGCAGGCTTTCTTGGATTATGGGGCAGTCCAGTGTGGATTCTGTATTCCGGGGATGATCATGTCGTGCAAGGCCTTGTTAGACAAGAATCCCGAGCCTAGCCAGGAGGAAATTGAATACGCCCTTGATGGCAATTTGTGTCGTTGCGCGGGATATCTTAAAATTTTTGAGGCCATCCGTCATGCCGGCAAGGTAATAAAGGCCCAATGCGAGCAGGCATCCCTCTTAGACCGCAGGAATTAAGTAAGATATGAAAACGGCAACCTTGAACAAGGAATACGTGAATCCGGTCGGTAAAAGCGTGCCGCGTATCGATGGTAAGGGCATGGTAACTGGCCAGGCCAAATATGCCTTTGATGTCAGTTTTCCCAATATGCTCATCGGTAAGATGATCCGCAGTCCACACCCCCACGCCAAGATATTAAGTATCGATACTACGAGGGCTGAGAAATTGCCCGGGGTGCGGGCCATTATTACCGCCAAAGATACCTACAATATTAAATTTGGTTCCAATGAATATTTTTTTCCGCACACTGTTGATCAGATGGCCATTGAATCCGAAAAGGTGCGCTATGTCGGGGATGAAATCGGCGCCGTTGCCGCCATCGATGAGGAAATAGCAGAGCAAGCCCTAGGCTTAATCGATGTCCAGTATGAGCCTCTACCCGCTGTCTTTGATGTTCAAGAGGCGATGAAACCCGACGCCCCGCAGATTCACGAATCTTTGAACAATATCGCTGTTATATTACCCGTTAATTTTGGTAATCCGGACCGCGTCATGAAGGAGGCGGATTATGTCCGGGAGGATCGTTTTTACGCCCCGGCGGCCCATCACGCGGCCCTTGAACCACATGTCTGTGTTGGTCAATGGGAGACATTTTCCAATAAGATTACGCTGTGGTCATCCACCCAGGCGCCATTCAAGTGCCGTGAGGCACTGGCTAAGACGCTCAATATCGACCTCAACGATGTTCGTGTCATCAAGCTGGCGGTGGGTGGTGGGTTTGGTGGTAAATTGGAGATGCTTCCGATGGATTTTGCCAGCTGTCTTCTTTCTAAGAAGGCAGGAGGATTACCGGTCAAAATTTGTTATAACCGCGAGGAGGAATTCATTGCCTCGCGGCGCAAACATGGCATGATCTATACCGTCAAATCGGGGGTTAAAAAAGACGGTACGCTACTGGCGATGACAGGAGAGGTCATTGCCGATGGCGGCGCGTATTGCAGTTATGGGCCAACGGTCTTGGCCGCCGCCATCATGCGCATTTTTATGGTATATAAAATTCAACATTTTCGGATGACTGGTTACCGGGTGTATACCAATACCCCCATTAGCGGCGCTATGCGGGGTTTTGGCGGTGTCCAGGCTGGGTTTGCTATTGAATCGCACATGGACATGGTCGCTGAGGCGATCGGTATGGACCCCATTGTCTTTCGCCTAAAGAATATCACGGGTCCCAACATGGTGACTATCAACAAGATGGTCATAACAACCAACGGTCTACGTGAATGCATTGAGAAGGCAGTGAGCGCCTCAGATTGGTATAAAAAACGTGGTCAACAGAAACATCTGTGCCGCGGGATAGGGATCGGGATTGCCGCAGATGTGATGGGCTCCAAGATGTATAAATCGCATGAATCAGCGGGATCTATTGTCAAGGTAGAAGAGGACGGTTCTGTCTATTTATTTACGGGGGCAGCGGATACTGGTCAAGGTTCTAACACAGCCCTTTCCCAGATTGCCGCCCATGAGCTGGGAGTAAGCTACAACCGCATCCGATGCAAGTCCGGTGACACCGAGATCACCCCCTTTGACACAGGAAGTTTCGCCAGTCGCGTGACGTTTATCTCCGGCAATGCGACTCTACGGGCTGCTCGCGATGCCAAGCAGCAAATCCTCGATGTGGTTGCCAAAGAAAATAACCTTAATGCGGCAGAGTTGGATATTGCGGCGGAAGAGGTTATCCTTAAAAAAGACAATTCTATTTTGATGGATTTTGACAAGGCCTTGGAGCTTTGCTATTCGTTTAACTATGGTCGACAGATCATCGGTCGCGGTAGTTATAATCCACCGACAACGCCCATTGATTTTCGTACTGGAGAAGGAAACGTCTCGGGAAGTTATGGGTTCGAGGCTCAAGTCGCTGAGGTTGAGGTCAATAAGGAAACCGGTGAAGTCAAGCTTTTAAAAATGTGGGACGCCCACGATATCGGCAAGGCTATTAACCCTCAGGCCGTGGAAGGCCAGATCGAGGGGTCGCTGGTGATGGGGATCGGATATACGTTCTTAGAAAATTTGCGGTTTGATCAGAAAGGACGTCCTGCCAATGGCAACTTTGCGAATTATCGTCTTCCCCGCAGCATGGGAACCCCGCCCGTTGAGTCCATTATGGTTGAAAGCAATGACCCCGAAGGCCCATTCGGTGCCAAGGGCATGGGGGAGGCCTCTTTATTGCCAACATCGGCGGCCATTGCCAATGCGATCTATGACGCGGTCGGCATCCGCCTCAAGGAGCTTCCTTTTACGCCAGACAAGATTATCAAGGCCTTGATGGAAAAAGAAAAGTTTGAACTTGCAGCCCAGGCCTCAGCGTAATCACTTTTACTCTTTAGCTTACTATCCTTTTTAGTCTTTCAAATTCCTCTTGAGTGTTAAAGCTTTGGATGACACCTGCATCGTGGAGGGGGAGAAGCGATGTCTCGTTTAGATGTCGATGAATAAGCGTATTGATCCCCTCGCCATTGTCTAGGGCGAGCAATTCTTCCTTGAGTCGGTTGCTAAAGATCGGGGGGTGTCCCTTGTGATCTTGATATGTCGGGATTAGGATCGTAGGATTATTTTCCTTAAAGTAGGCAACCAATTGAGTCAGGGTATATTCTCGGATTAGCGGATAATCAACGGGTAATAGTAAAATACCGGTTGCCTGGGGACTGACAGCAGTTAACCCGATTTTAAATGATGATGTCTGGCCCAAATTATAATCTTTATTATAGACAGTATGAATATTTTTATGCTTAAATAGGTGAGGTTTTATCTGGTCCGCCCCGGACCCGAGGACAACGATAATTTCGTCAATATCTGCTGCGATGAGAGCCTTAAGTAGGCGATCAATTACGCTCTCATCTCCTAGCTTGGCCAACGCCTTGGGGCTACCGAAGCGGTTGTTCGTACCTGCGGATAATAGGATAGCAGAAATCACAGATCAAATTATAGGGGTGATTATGGCCGTGTCAATGACGAATATTCAAATAACCTTAATAGAGCTATAATCAAAAGATACATTATGGTGATATTTTATATTTTGCTGGTAATCTCAGTTTTGGGCGTCGCAACTGTTTTATTACTTCTACGCAAGGAAGAAAAAGAAGAAGATAGGCTATTGCCCAAAATTCCTATCCCTTTGATCAATCCTGCGTTGGGGTCAGAAGCTACGCTACCATCTGAAGGAAGAATTATTGAACAGGAAATTAGCCTAACAGCCCAACGGGACCAATGGATGGAGAAATACCAGCGCCTCGATAAACTATTTCAGGAAGAAAGCGCGGCACTAACAAAGGCTGAAGAATTGCTTCAGGCAGAAGTTAATAATCGCAAAGGATTCAATAAGCTCAAAGACATCTTGGAAAAGGAATTGAAGGACGCTAAAGACAAGACGCGTATCACCCAAGTTGAATTAAATGCGTCCCAGGCTGAGGGCGAGCGCTACAAAGAAAGAATCAACTATCTGGAAGAAAAGGTAACAAGGCTGGAGAAGGCGATTTTTGCTAAAGAAGAAGAAATGACCAGCTTACTTAAATCCCTTAAGGCAAACCACGCGGGCGTAGTCACTACTACAGCTCCTGAGGATTCAGCATTAGGTTTGGCGGGAGGAGGGGCGCTGCCTAAATCGTTAACAAAGCTACCCTTACCTTCTGACTCACCGATTTCAGAGAAAAAAGAATAATGGAGCACGAATTGTTGATAAAGGCCCTCAAGGCCGTTGAGGGAGGGCGAAGTTACGCGGTGGCAACCATCGTGGAATCCACCCTTAAAGGAACTCCCCGCAAGGCAGGGGCCAAGATGATTGTCTTGGAGGACGGAACGCTTTGGGGATCCATAGGAGGGGGGCGTAACGAAAAGGCTGCCCAGCAAGAATGCCTTAAGGCGATCAAGTCTGGACTGTCCAGGATTGTCAGCTATGACTATTTTGGGGGCATGGGACAGTCGGTTTGCGGGGGGAAAATCAAGGTCTTTGTGGAACCTTTCCGGGCTCCCAAACATTTGGTCATCTGTGGGGCAGGTCACATTGCACTGCCCTTGTCGGTCATAGGTAAGATGCTCAATTTTCGAGTTACCATTATTGATAATCGTAAAGAATTCGCCAATGCTAAGCGATTTCCCTATGTGGATCGGATTATGGTTGGTCCCCATGCCCAGAAATTATCTCAAATACCCCTTGATCAGAATACTTATATTATGGTAGTTACTCATGGCAATGAACACGATTTTGAGTGTCTTCAGGCGGCTATCCGGGTGAATGTCGGCTATTTAGGGGTGATTTCTAGCAAGGCCAAACGGATCAAATTTTTTGCCAGGCTTAAGGAGGAGGGGGTATCTGCGGCAAGGCTTGCCCGTGTTAACATCCCCGCAGGAATTGACATAGGCGCTCAGTTGCCAGAAGAGATCGCGATTGCCATTGCCGCTGAGATGATTAGCATCAAGAATAAGGATCGCTTAGGGACGGATAAATTCAAGGAAAAAGACGCATCTTCGAAAGGACGGTTATCTTATGAAGAAAGAAGAAGTTATTGACTTAATTAGAGATGCTGGTTTCGGCTATTTGGCAACGACTGAGGATAATCAGCCACGGGTGCGGCCGATGATGCCGTATTTGGTGGAAGATACCGGAAGAATCTTGGTGGCCTTGCTATCCCGGTCACGCAGCATTGCTCAGATAATAAAAAACCCTAGAGTTGAATTATGTTTTGTTGATAGGAAAATGTGGTATTGTCGCATCGCAGGCCTTGCCAAGATCACAACTGATTCTAATGAAAAGACTATTCTTTGGGATAATATCCCCATGCTCAAGCAATACTTTGGCGGACCGCAGGACCCCAATTTTTCCCTCGCAGAGATCACTGTCGAGCGAGTTGAGGCCATGACCCCCCACCAACGTCTTCCAGAAACAATTCCATTTTGAGTTTTATCGCTGACCCGTTCGGCATTTTATAAACAATTTTTCATTAAAACTACATTTTCCAGCCTAGAATAGCTAGTCTTTACAGACCAGTATAAACTGTATAAATTCATGCACTGTTTTCCACAGGGGGATATAATATCTTCATAACTATATATCTTATATATCATTAAGAATAATATTCCTATATTATAGTAGTTAACATAATATGTATTATAAGAAGTTGTAGAAGAAATTAAGAATTAGGTAAAATTAGGCGGATTTTGTGGTGCTGATTAAATGCAGATCCCGGTCGTAGGACAAAATGCCTTCCCTAGCTGTTTGTTCAACTGTCCTGGCTCTGAGGTCCTCAGGTTTTTCAAGTTTTTGGAGGAAATTCTTATGGCGAACCCCTACCTGCACGTCTCCTGTGCGGATACGGATCATCTTGCCATTGGCCAATGCGTCAGCCACAATTTTGCGACCTGCTCTTAAAATTCGTCCGAAAGTGGGTCTTGATATACCCATGGCCCTCGCGCCTTCTGATTGATTATATCCCTGGTGGTCGGCTAATTTGAGGGCTTCAAAATGATCGAGATTAAGCTCCACTTCATCTGGTCGCCCCGGTTTTCCTCTAGGGCTGAATTGAGTGGATTGGGGCATTATTTGGATATAACGAACCTTTTTATGTCTACCTTTTCGAGGCATATTTATATTGAGCATATGCTCATATTAACGCTATATTTAATATGAGCATATGCTTATTATAAAATATAGGTTATAAATATTAAGGGGATTCATGATGACGACATTAGACAACAGAGGAAAGCAAACGGGAAAGATATTGCAAATTTTCTATATTGCCTTCAATAGCGCATTGCTTCTTCCGGGTATGCATATTAAGGACACCAAAGGCAACTTGCTCGGTCATAAGCGGCATGACTAAGGCATGACGGATTTCTGGCCGTTTTAAAAAGCGCCGAATACGTTTATTCGCTCTCTGACCATGAATAATAAACGGTCTTTTCCCCTTGGCAGCTAGGCCAGCAATTCTATCCCCAATTTTAACCTCGGCGTTTTTGGTCCATTCTTCATTTAAGCCGCGATAAACCTTAACGGTTAAACTGCCCTGTTTTTCTTTGTCAATGAGCATGATGGATCCGGCCTCGGTATCGGTCATCTTAAGGGCTGCATCCAGCAATGTGACCAGGAGTTCATCTAGACAAACGGCCGAGTAGAGGTCTTTGGCTGCTTTTTTTAGCTCTTGGGTGAGCCCATTATTACTTTCTCTATCCTGGGAAACGGCTATTTTAATACCACTTAGCTCAAGATTATTTTTGACAATTTCATAGAGTAGATCCAAGATGATATTCATCATGGCATTGGAGATGACCCATAGGCCTTTAATTTCATCAAGGATGTCTTGTGGATGAGCAATATTGAGCTTGGTAACTAGCGCCTCATAATCACTTTCTTCTAGACGTTTATCAAGGATGACCGGCCCTACCATCATATAGCCAATGGTCCCTCTTATTCTCTCGAACACCATGGGGATGGCGAATTGGTGTAATTGTAAGGGGCTAGTGTGCTTTAGGTAGCGGCCGTATGGTTCGAAGCGTTTTGTAAAATGAGAGGGCTCTCCATTCCCGCAGAAGCCGAACACCGGGTCTGTCAAGAGTCGACTACCATACTTCCCTTCCTCAGGCGGTAAGAGGATGAGTCCATCATGATCTACGATGAATAGATTAATGTGCAGTACGTCAATTAAGCGGGATAAGATATCCCACCCATGTTCTTTATTGATTAGTTTTAAGGTGGGCTGTTTGGAATCTTGCATCTAGTTTAGGTTCTCTTAGTCATAAAAATCCTAACACGCTGGTCCAGCCATGTCAATAAAAGAATCAAGAATCAATCAAGATTTTAGGGCTGGGGAGATAGGGGCTGTACGTGCATAGTCATCTTCCAGCCTGATAATATCCTCTTCGGAGAGCTCTCCACCATTAACAGCGATCGCAACTTCCATAAAGACGAGCTTCCCCTTTCCCGTATTGCCGATTCGGTGGATGACCCCCACGGGGACATCCACAATTGAGCCACGACCGACTTTAATCTTACGTTTTTTGATAATCACAAGGCCCTCGCCACGGACGATGTTCCATTTTTCACAGCGGTGGGCGTGCCTTTGGAGGCTCAGGCGGGCGCCAGGGTTGACCTCCACGCGTTTAACCCAGACACCGGATTCGTGAAATAGCTTGGTGTAGTTACCCCAGGGGCGTCTGATAACAGGTGTAGGTGTGGTCATTGACTTTTAAATCACAGATGCCTTAATATTGCATTTAAGACAACACGGGATTTTGTTTCATCGCCCAAGATGCCAATGCGAATTTTTAATTTTGCTGACCGTTCGGTTAAAGCCTCGATTGCGATAGTGCCATCCTTACCATCGGTAAAGGTGAATTTGATTTTCGCTAAACGTTGACGGAACTCATCTGAGTGTACCGTGCATTTGATGTCCTTGAGACCGCGCAGGCTTCCCGTATGGAGGTTTTTAAGGGATTTATCGAAGTTTTGTTCGAGACTGCCCCGGACATAGGCAAGGCCACCTGCCCCCACGGCGGTCCCTACGAGTAATGGAACACAACCAATGATGTTAGTCAGGGCAAATAAGGTCAAGAATAAATAGGTGATGGCAGAACAAAAGTGTCGCGTCACAGCCGCCCTTTCATGGTTTTAAGAATTTTTTAAGTTGAGTACATAAATATTCCAGATCTTTGATTGTATGTGCGCTGGAAATGAAGAATGCCTCCAGATTGGCCGGCGGCCAATAAATACCAGCACTCAGTAAATGCCAAAAAAGCCTGCTGTACCGCTCCCCCCCTGCTGCAGCCTGCGCGTTAGCATAATTTGTTACTGGTTGTTGCTGGAAGCGAATACTCATCATGGCATGGTAATGGGTTATATGGACAGGGATCGCGTTGGTGTTTAAGAACCCATTGATATCTTGGATAAAGGCGGCGCATTTAGCGTTGAGCCGTTCATAAAATTTTGTATCTAGCAGCTTCAAGGTTGCTAGTCCAGCGCGCATGACAACAGGATTCCCAGAAAACGTCCCTGCCTGGTATACGTTACCCAAAGGAGCCAAACAGCGCATGATGTCTTTACGTCCCCCATAAGCGCCGATAGGAAACCCAGCTCCGATGATTTTCCCTAAACAGGTGATATCGGGGGCAATTCCATAATTCGTTTGTACCCCACCGGCCCTTGTCCGGAATCCGGTCATGATTTCGTCAAAGATTAATAGAATGCCATACTGTTCTGTTAGCTGCCGTAGGCGTTGCAGAAATTCTAGCTGGCCGGGAATAACCCCCATATTGCCGGCAACCGGCTCAATGATGACACAAGCAATATGATCTTTATGTTTTTTTAGGGTCTCTTCTAAGACAGCAATATCATTATACGGCAAACTAAGCGTATTGTGGATATGGTTTTCTGGAATTCCACGGGCGAGACTAGAGGATTCTTTTAGTTGGGCCACCCCTGATCCAGATGTTGTTAAAAGATCATCGCAGTGGCCGTGGTAGCAGCCGTCGAATTTGACTACCATGGCGCGACCAGTAAAGCCGCGGGCCAGGCGTAGCGCGCTCATTGTCGCTTCGGTGCCGGAATTGACAAAACGGATCAGTTCAATGGACGGGATGTGTTGGATAATATATTGAGCCAGTTCGATTTCTTCGCGGGTCGTGGTGCCGAAGCTGGTGCCTTTCTCCAGAGTTTTCTTGGCACCCAAGATGACGTTGGGGGGTGCGTGCCCAAGGATGAGCGCGCCCCATGAAAGGCAGTAATCCGTATAGGCATTGTTGTCGTAATCGTACAATTTTGCACCACGGCCGTATTTCATCACCAATGGCTGGCCCCCCACCCCCTGAAATGAGCGGACCGGGCTGTTGACCCCACCGACTAAAACATCTTCGGCCTGGTGGAAATATTCTTGAGAGTGTTGGGTGCGCATTTTTTATCTCTTACCTTTTGTCTCTCGCATCCATTGCAGTGCATCTTGTGCGTGATAGCTGACAATTATATCCGCACCGGCGCGTTTGATCGCTGTCAGGGTTTCTAGGACAAGACTACGTTCATTAATCCAGTTTTTTGCCGCCGCAGCCTTCATCATCGCATATTCGCCACTCACGCTGTAGGCGGCAATAGGTACTACTAGCTCTCGACGTAGTAAACTCACAATATCAAGATAGGCCAGGGCAGGTTTGACCATGATGATATCGGCCCCTTCCAAGACATCTTGATGGGCTTCTTTGAGTGCTTCGCGTTGATTTGCAAAATCCATTTGATAGGTTTTGCGGTCGCCAAATTGGGGTGCAGAATCAGCGGCCTCGCAGAAGGGCCCGTAATAGGCTGAGGCATATTTGACGGCATAAGACAGGATCCCAACATTGATCAATCCATTTTGATCCAATGCATCACGGATAACCCCTATGCGTAAATCCATCATATCCGAAGGGGCAACCAAGTCGGCACCGGCGTAAGCGTGTGCCAGTGCCATTTTGACTAAAAGAGGCAATGTCTGGTCATTATTGATTATTTTATTTTCTACGATACCGCAGTGTCCGTGGTCCATGTAAGCACATAAACACACATCGGATATCACGACAAGCCCCGGAAATTTTTTTTTAAGCTGACGTATAGCTTTGGGCACAATCGCGGTCTTGGCGTACGCCTGACTGGCCTGGGCATCTTTCTTGTGGGGTAGGCCAAATAAAAGACACGCCTTGCCGCCAGCGTTCTGGAAGGACTCAATTGCCTTGAGTAAAAGATCGAGCGAGTAACGGTACACCCCGGGCATAGCAGCGATGGTTTCTTTTTTATTTGTCCCTTCAATGACGAAGAAGGGTTGAATCAAATTGTTGGGCGTTAGCGTTGTTTCGCACACAAGACTTCGTAAGGCTGGGGATGCCCGCAGTCGACGGGAACGATTTCGTCGTTGTTGGGCAGCAAACGATAGAACAGATTCTTTTGTTTTTATTCTTCGTAGAGACATTGGTCGAGTTCCTGAAAAGTCGTGTAGCCTTTTTCCTTTAAACAGGCGCTGGTCAAAGACCCACGGCTTAAGATGCGCCAGTGTTCCGGGATGGCATTGTAATCTTCTAGAAAATTTCGTACCGTGGATGGGCTAGTAAATAAAATCGCATCAATCCACGTCTGCGGCAACGTGCGTTTGGGTGGTTTAATATTCTCGTAGATGGTGAGTTCATCGACCTGGGCACCTTCTCCTATCAATCTTTCTTTTAAATAAGGGTTTGGTAGAGATGAGCGTGGGAAAAGGATTTTCTTCCCCCGCAGGTTGAAGTCAGTCCTTAGTTCTTCTAGAAGTCCTTCGCTTGTCTCACGTTGTGCTATGAGCAATTTACGCACACGGTATTCTATAATCTCGCGGGCAGTTATCTGGCCGATGACAGCAAACGGCTTAACGCGCACCTGGGCTTGGACATCTGGTCTTTGAGTTAATAGCTCCCAGAAATACCGTACGCCAAACCGACTGGTGAATAAAATTATATCGTAGTGGGCCAGATTCGTCAGTAACGTTTTTTGGATAGTCACGTCCAGTTGAGCGGGCACAATCTCAATTGTTGGAAATAAAATGATCTTGCCGAGCTTCTCGTAGGGCTGTGGATTGGTCCCTGTGCATAGGATGCGCGGGCGCACGCCGGCCGTTGGCGCCTGGTAGAATTGAAGCGTCTTGCCAACGATTATTAAGACGGGCGGGTCAATGGTTTGTGCCCTCACCTTTTCTTGGATGGTGGCAATGGTGGCGCGCACAATTTTCTCCTCCGGCCATGTCCCTTTGGAGATAATCATCATTGGCGTATCACGGCCCCAGCCGGCCAGCTCCAGTGACCGGACGATGTGGTCGAGCTTGGTTAGGCCCATCAAAAAGATCAAGGTGTCAGTGGACGGAATCTCCAGCAGCTCGGCATTGCCTTCCCCTTTGCGGTAACCACTCACAAAGGCAACCGAAGAGGAAATGTCGCGCGCGGTCAAGGGGACCCCTAAACGCGAGGGAATCCCAACAGCAGAACTGATCCCTGGGATAATTTCCACATCAATATAGTAACGCCGCAGGTAGTCAATCTCATCAGCACCGCGGCCGAATACCAATGGATCTCCGCCCTTGAGACGCACGACCGTTTTTCCAGCCAGGGCCTTTTTGCGTAGCAGTTTATTAAGCTCGTATTGCGGCATGGTTTGGGTGCCTTTGCGTTTGCCGGCATAAATTTTCTCCGCATTCTTAGCATATTCTAAAAGTTGTAACGGGACAAGGTAATCGTACACCACACAGTCGGCGGCCGCGAGCACCTGCAGGCCCTTAACAGTAATTAACTCTGGGTCACCAGGGCCTGCGCCGACAAGCAGCACGCGGCCGTAAGTCGTGCGGACATCAATCTTGGAAAACAGTTCTTTTAACGCGGCGTCTTGCGAACCTTGTGAGCGCCCTACAACGGCCAGTTGGCCCTGAGTTGGCGCGGTCTCCCAGGGCATAATGTTTTGAATGTGCCTTTCGAGCTTCAGCCGCTTAAGGGCGACAGTCGCTACAATTAATCCATCGCAATTGCCGTGCTCAAGTTTGTGCAGGCGTTCTTCGATAGTGCCACGGATGTCAACGATTTTTAGATCGGGTCGCAAAAGCCTAAGCTGTTCTTGGCGTAAGAGACTGCTGGTCGCGATCTGCGCCCCGCTGGGCATCCGGTCAAAGCTAGTTTTGCCAACAAATGCATCGGTGTCATCTGGGCTACGGGTCAAGGCAAAGAGGGTTAATCCTTCTGGTAAGGATTGAGGCAAATCTTTGGCACTATGGATGGCAACGTCGATTGCCCCCTCTAGGAGGGCCTGGTCCAGGGTGTCGGTAAAGAAATTATCGGCTGGATTACTAATTAGTGAGCTCACCTGATCCTTGTCGCCTCTGGTCAGGTATGTTTTACGTTCCAGGATAGCCATCGTTCCTGCTTGCTTTAACAGGAGCTCGATTTCATCGACCTGAACGCGCGCTAAAGCACTGTTGCGCGAACCGACTCTTATTTTTGGGGTGTCTGGCATTTTGTATAACGTAAACAGATTTAATTAGCAGGCAACAGGAAGAATTTATTTAAGGCTTATTCAGTTTCAATTAGCTTTTTAATTTCCGGCATGGCTCGGTAGGTAGCTTCCTCCCCACGCCTGATGAGATCCTCGACCTTATAGAGTTCGAACCAGTTAATACCAACCAAATCGGGATGGATCACGACATCTGCTTGTTGAGCGCTTTGTTCCGCCAACACGTATTCGCTCGCTTGGAGGGTACGCACGATGATATCCGAGATGTTGTGTTTGAAGGGGTCCAGTAAAAAGCGCAGTATGCGGAATTGCAGGAAGCGAAACGGCGCTTGATGAAAGGATAATTGCTCCAATTTGAGTTCGGCGTCTTTAGCCGCGGCGAAGCTTTCGGTCGTGTCGTGGGGTGATTGTAGGACATTGACGGCGATAATTTTTTTTATACGCCGACTAGAAAGAACATTGGTCGGCAATGGATTAAGGACTCCGCCGTCAATGATCAGCCGGTCTTTCTCGCGAATTGGCTCAAGGACGCCGGGGATGGCAATGCTTTTACGAATAGCGTCCACGAGTAGTCCGGATTCCAGGATAAGCTCTTCACGGCGGATCAAGTCATAGGCAACGACCTTTAATGGAACGCGAACACTGTAAAATGTCCGTGTTCCGAAATGTTTTCGCAGCCAATGTTTGATTTTTCGTCCCCCAAAGAGTCCGGAGATAGGCACGACGATGTCGATGAGATTCATTAAGCTCTTTCGCTGTTCAAACTCTCGAGCGATTTTCTCTAGTTCAGCGGTATCCTTGCCTATGGCCCACAAAGCGGCAATCAGTGCCCCCATGCTGCTTCCCGCAATGATATCTATCGGGATGCCTTCTTTTTCCAGGACGCGTAAGACCCCTATATGGGCAATCCCTAGCGCCGCCCCTCCCCCGAGAGCTAGGCCCACGGAAACTCCGCCGATTTCGCGCGCGATGCGGGTTATCGTCATGGTATATTCACTGTTTAATTGGGCCTGTAGAAAAAATAAATACTGGGAATCACGCCGTTGCGTTAATTCTGCTGGCTGGATGTAAGGCAAGGTAGCATAGACAGGATAATCCAGGCATTTGCTGATATCTTCAATGGAAGGATAGATTTTATCCTGAAGCACGCGCATGATGACGCGTATTTTCTCCTCGTTAAGCTTTCTCCTTGCCGATGACCTGTCGGTGTGCATGGCGTTTTCGAGGCGGTCCACGACTTTACGGATGGACTCCAGGTCCCTGGTCCGATCCTCCGTAATAAGATGCACCGTATCCGACTGAGTTAAGGTCTCGAGTACAATATCGTCCATGTCGTTGGGTAGATCAACTACGACATAGTGATAATCACCCACGAAGGCGCTGACAAAAAGTCCGATTTGTTTCTTGAGGCCTATGTCCTGTGAATCAAAAGAGACATTCAAGAGGTCAACGGGGAGATCCTGTTTAATGACCCGCTCCAGTATTTTTGTATGGTCATCGACAATCTTGGCCAACTCAATAGGCGTGCCTTTCCAGTGGGGAGATGTCTCATCTTTGGGAGAATGCTCATTATTTTGTTTGGAATGAATGTTAATGAATATGACATTCTTACCTGTTTCTTTGCGCAGGCTCAAGGCAAGATTGATTGCGTATGTAGAGCTTCCTGTCCCCTTGACCGGACTGTAGATAGAGACAATTGTACTTTCGAAAACGCTCGATTGTACATTGTCATGGATGCCGCGTCGGATACGTCGCGAAAGGCTATGGCTTAACCGTAAGCCTAGCTGTGGCATACCTTTAAGGATTGTCTGGAAGTCTTCTTTTGGGATTTTCACAATGACCGAGTCGTTGAGCGCCTCAAAGGTCATCGAATGGTTTTCACCTGTCAAGATCGAGACAATGCCGAAATGCATGCCACGGTGAATAAAATCAATATCTTTTCTTTCTGTCCGCAGGGTACTTTTGTATGCCAATAAACGCCCAGAAATGAGACAATAAAAAAAATCCGGAGGGTCACCCTGACGGCAGATGATGTCACCTTTTTTGTATTCGGCGAATATCGTCTTTCGCGCGATTTTATGCAGCTCCAGCCAGGTAAGTCCTGTGAAAATCGGGATCTGCCGGATGAGATGGAAGCGGTTGATAAGAGAAGATAAATTATTCATGATTTAACGATATCACTTTCCAGCCATGCGTATTCTTGGGCCAAAAGTTTCTGGGCAACGGCAATGTTGTCTCGGTCAAGGCAACCGCGTTGACGATGAAAGAGTGCCTCGATTCGTTCCTGGGCTGTACGGCAATAGAGTTCTGCTAAAAGAATGGAATTAGCCTTTTCTTGGTCATGTTTCATGAGATGGTCCGCATACATGCACACAGCACTCATGACAAAGAGCTCGGTCCCGATGTCTACTAGGCGGTTAAGAACCGCTTGCCTGGCCTCCAATTTCTTTTGGTAGCGAAGCATGGCATGGAACATGGCCCGTGCCGCGCGTCGACTGTTACGTTCGATATAAGTCAGGTACGGCTTGATTCGGTCATCTACTGCTGGGAGGACAGTCCCCCTCACGGACAGCCACAGCTTTGGATACCAGATTAAATAATAACCGCAAGCGCGGATGATGCATTTTATTCGGTCGGCTGAGGTGGTTGCCGTTAATAAAGGTTCAAGCCGGGACAGGTGGGGGTCCAACGCCTCACGGGCAATAAAAAGGTGCATGATCTCCGTTGTCCCCTCGATAATGAGGTTGATGCGCGTATCTCGTAAGACCCGTTCCACCGGCCAGTCCCTCACACCTCTGGCTTTAAGCGAGGCCTGTCGTTCGTAGCCTGAGCCACCACGAATTTGCAGGGTTTCATCAACAATATGCCAGCTGTGATGGGTGCAGAAATATTTGGCTATGGCCGCTTCTAGACGGATATCTCTGTTCTTATCATCAGCCATGGTGCAGGTCAACCAGCTAATGGCATCCATGGCAAAGGTATGACTGGTCATATAACCTAACTTCAGAGCAATGCTTTCATGTTCGCCAATGGAGGCCCCCCATTGTTTGCGTTCCAATGCCCATTGTCGTGCTACCCTAAGGCACCATTTGGAAATACCCGTTGCGGCCGCCGGTAGGGTCAAACGTCCAGTGTTGAGAGTCGTTAGGGCCAATTTCAACCCTTCCCCTTCCCCGAGAATAATATTCTCCCGAGGGACCTTCATCTGGTGAAAGCGCAACAGGCCATTTTGGATACCGTTTAGCCCCATAAAGCGGCAACGCTGGACAACCTCAAAACCTGGTGTGTTCGTTTCAACAATGAAGGCGGTGATTTGTTTGCGTTCCTTGCCAGCAACAATTTTGGGAGGTGTCAGCGCCATAACGACGATGACCTGGGCGATGGGGCCGTTGGTACACCAGAGTTTCTCACCGTTGATGAGAAAATGCTTTCCATCAACGGTAGGAGTGGCTGTGGTTGTCATCTGCCGGGGGTCCGACCCTGCTTGCCGTTCGGTTAAGGCAAACGCTGAGATGGCACCTTTGGCGAACATCGGCAGATATTTGGCTTTTTGCGCATCGGTACCGAATAGTTGCAATGGTTGCGGGACGCCAATGCTTTGGTGGGCGGATAATAAAACGGCCGTAGAGCCGCAGTAGCTGGCAACCAAATGAATCGCTCGGTTGTAATTAACTTGACTCATCCCCAGTCCTCCATATTCGGCCGGGATCTTGATAGCGAACGCGCCTAGGTCCGCCAAACCCTTGATGACATGATCAGGGATGACACCAGTTTCGTCGATCGCATTGGGGTCCAAATTGTTTTTAAGGAATGTCTCAAGCTTACGGAGGAATTCATCCCCCTTACGTTTATCTTCAATGGACTGGACAGGAAAGGGATAAATAAGTGGCCACTGGACCTTGCCATGAAATAAGTGTAGGGCAAAACTGGGATACTGCCATTGGGTCTCCCGGGATTGCTCGGCTAGTTCAAGGGAGGCCTTTTTTTCTTCGCTGATATTTTTATCAAATAGGCTCATTTCAATTTATCCATAAGGGATCGTTCATGACAGATAAAGTCTCGCTAACTCTGCAACATCATCGAGCCTGACATTTTTAAACCACGTCCCATCCGGGTAGACCATGACGTTGACCCCGTTAGCGCATTGTCCAAGGCATTTGACTTGGGTCACACGGATTCTGGGGTGCAGGCCCCTTTCTTTGGCTATGCGTCGCAACTCGGTAAAGACGGCCTCCCCGCAATGGTCACCGCAACTGGGCTTTTCGTTTTTACGGTCGTTGGTGCAAACAAAGATTTGTTTTTGATAGAGAATATTCTCAATATCCATAATTTTGGAAAAACGGCGAAAGGCCGTATTCTTTTGACTCTCTTAAGGAAAGGGTCAAATAAGTTTTCGACAAATTGATGAATTTATCTTAGTATATTATCAATACTCGTCTATTGCAACGACTCATTAAATAGAAATCTTTAGGAGGACATGCACCTATGAAGAGCTTTATACCGAAGAAACAGAATAAAAAGTTCGATAAAAATCAATATTACACCGTTATTATTGAGATCCCAAAAGGGAGCCGGAATAAATATGAATTTGACCTGGAAACCAACATGATCAAATTTGACAGGATGTTGTTTTCCGCGGTTCATTATCCTAGTGATTACGGTTTTTTCCCGCAAACTTTAGCTGAAGACGGTGATCCCCTGGATGCCCTCGTCCTTGTTTCAGAGAAAACATTTCCGGGTTGTGTGATTGATGTCAGGCCAATCGGTTTATTTAAAATGCACGATGAAGGCCGTCCTGATGAAAAGATTTTGTGCGTTCCTATCAACGATCCATCATGGAATCATATTTTTGATTTAAAAAAAATCCCTCCTCACCTATTAAAGGAGATCGAACATTTCTTTAAGATATACAAAGAACTGGAACATAAAAAGACCGGGATTGAAGGTTGGCAGAATTCCCAAGAAGCTATTTTGGTCATTAAAGCAGCGAAAGACCGCTATCGTAAACAGAAAAATAGACGATTATGAAGAGTAGGGAATTCTCCTGATTTTTGATCCCCTTTAATTGTCTGAATGAATCTTGAACGAATGCATCATCCGTTGGGCACTTTTAAGATGCCCCTTGTTTTCTGGCTCCAATGCGGCAT
Source organism: Planctomycetales bacterium (assembly GCA_005239675.1). Classification (GTDB taxonomy): domain Bacteria; phylum Omnitrophota; class Gorgyraeia; order Zapsychrales; family Zapsychraceae; genus UBA10015. Next base: position 10,942 of record SBBO01000027.1, on the reverse strand, counting down.
AGGCTATTTGGTAGGCGGTAGTATCAATAAGCGTCCAGCGGCACAGGTAGTGCAGATTTCCATCCGGGCCTTTACCGATGAATTCCAATTGATGGCCTTGGTGGCCATCCATGGTGACTTGAGTTGAATCCAGGATCTCCAAGTTGGTCTCAAAGATAGCCTGCATCTGGTCGATGGCTATCTTTGTATATTGCTCCAGGTCCAGCGGGTTTTTAGAAATATCCTGCACTACGATGTTTACGTTCTCCGAGAAGCGATCCAGAGGGTTTTCCGGTGGAGAATAAAAAATAACGGCTGAGCCGTTTTTGTTTTCCGCGAAGGACCATGTTGCTGGATATCGCAGCGAGAACTTATAGAAACTGTTGTTATACGCCACCATCCGGTATTGTCTAGCGTACAGCCACAGTACGGTTACAATCAAAACGAAACCAATAGTTGCCGTAATAACGGTTATTAGGGTTTGTCGTTCGCGTCGTTGCATTAATTTAGAAAATTAGTGATGAATTAAGAGTAGAACCCTCGTTGTTCGTTGTGCAATTTTATCAAATAGTTAGCGGGCGCAAAGCGCGCGGCCCTCCATTTATCTTGGAGCTGCCTTAATCCAGCCACTATATGGCTAATCCCCAAGGAGTCGGCATAGCGTAGTAATCCACCGCGAAATGCCGGGAAGCCGGTGCCGAAGATCATGCCAACATCCACCGCCCCCGGGTCATCGACAATTCTTTCCTCTAAGCATCGGGCCGCTTCATTGATCATTGGATACACCATGCGTTGCAGACACTCGGTTGTATTGAGCAGGTTGGATTGTTTTGTTTTGACCAGTGACCGCCGGTCGAGTAGGTAAAACCCCTTACCGGATTTTTTTCCCAGAAAGCCTTCGGTATAGGCCTTTTCAAAGATGGCAACTGGTTTAAAACGTTCTCCTAATCCATCAGCAAGGATGCGCAGGACCTTAATGCCGATATCCAGTCCAATCTCATCACAAAGCGTAAGCGGTCCCATGGGCATACCAAAATCCGTCATGATTTTGTCTATGGTGGCGATGTCTGCCCCCTCTTCCCATATGCGTCCGGCCTCATTGAGATAACCTAGCAAGATACGGTTAACGAGAAAGCCACAGGAATCTTTAACCAGGATCGGAGTCTTGCCTAGGCGCTTGACCAACGCCAGGACGCTCGCGAGCGTTTCTTTGCTGGTTTGCGGGGTGGTAATAACTTCTACGAGTGGCATTTTATGGACGGGATTAAAAAAATGGAGGCCAATAACTTTGGAAGGATCTTTCGTTATCTTGGCCAGCTCGCTTACCGACAAGGCTGAGGTATTGGTTGCGAGAATTGTCTGTTCGTTGACACAGCTATTCAATTCGCGAAAGACCTTGCGTTTTATATCCATGTCCTCGACCACGGCCTCGATAACGATATCGGTATTCCTAAAACCGGTGTAATCAATGGTAGAGGCGATCTTGCCCATTTTGACGATGGCCTCATGCGCCTTGAGCCGTCGTCTTTTGACGGCATCTCGATAGAGCTTGGCCGCGGATTTGAGACCCAGCGCCAGGGCGTCATAATGGATGTCTTTGAGTCGTACCCAGATATCCATATAACTGAAAAGTTGGGCAATACCACCGCCCATGACCCCAGCCCCCACGATACCGCATTTAGTCATTGCCTTTGACACAAGACCTTCTGTGTCAGGTACGCCCAATTTGCGGTATTTTTCGGCGAGATAAAAGACGCGGATAAGATTTTTGGAAATTGCTGTAGTGGCCAGTTGGCCAAAGGCCTGAGATTCTAGGGCAAGGCCCTTGGCCCGATCATTCATGTAGAAATTTTGCCTGATGACGTGAAGTGCTTTTAATGGTGCAGGATAAAAACCCTTAGTCGTTTTTAGGACGTCTTGGGTTGCCCTTTGAAAGACAATCCTTTGGCCAATGAAAGATTTTTCTTGAAAGACAGCTAAACCTTTAATAGTCCGTCGGCTGTATTTGTCCACCGGGATCTTTTTATTACATACATCATCGATAAATTCATTTAAATGACGTTCGAGTCCATTGGATGTCACGAGCCGGTCTACAAGTCCTAGGCGCAGGGCCTTGGGTGTGTCTACAGGTTTTCCTCCCAGGATCATCTTGAGTCCTTCCGGCAAGCCAATGAGTCGTGGTAGACGATAGGTGCCACCAAAGCCCGGAAGGATGCCTAAGGTCACTTCAGGTAGACCAATACGGGCTTTGGGATTAAAGGTAGCGAGGCGATATTGGCATGCCAAGGCCAACTCGCATCCACCACCCAAGGCCACACCATCAATGACAGCAATGGTTGGCGGCTTTAAGTCTTCAATCGCGTTAAAGATTTCCTGCCCGGCCTTGGATTTAGCCTCACCGTTGCTTGGATCGTTAATCCCCTCGATCTCCTTGATATCCGCGCCGGCGATAAAAACGTCGGATTTTTTACTGATAAAAACAACGGCCTTTAATGCCGCAGCCTTATGCAGCCGAGCAACAATAAGAGTAAGTTCCTGCAGCGCTTGTACCGTCAAGATGTTGACCTTGGAATCGTCTTGGTTGAATTCGATGAAGCCGATATTGTTTTCTTCGTAGTAATTAATCGACATATTAAGATGGTTAATGATAAATTTTATCGTTCTAAGATTACGGCTGCCCCTTGGCCGCCACCAACGCACAACGACACAAGGCCGGTATTGAGGTTATGACGCTGCATGTGTTTGAGCATAGTAAGGATGAGGCGCGTCCCTGTTGTCCCCACCGGATGACCGAGGGCAATCGCCCCTCCGTTGACATTAAGAATTGCAGGGTCGATGGTGCCGGTGTATCCCTCATAGCCAAATTGTTTGGTGAAACCATCGCTGGCCAATGCCTTCAGGCACGCCAGGACCTGCGCGGCAAAGGCCTCGTTGATTTCAATGGCTTGAATATCGCGTAAATGCATCCCTGCCTTCTTAAGGACCTGAGGGATAGCATGGGCAGGGCCTATCCCCATTCGGTGCGGCTCCACACCAACAAAGACATAGGCCCGGATGAACCCCAGGGGCTTTAGATTGAGTTCTTTTGCTCTTTGCTCACTAGCGACAAGGAGCACCGCCGCCCCATCGGTCACCTGACTAGAATTGCCAACAGTCACGGTGCCTGAGTGTCGGTCAAAATATGGTTTTAATTTCTGTAAGGCCTCTTTCGTCTGGCCCTCACGCGGGCCATTATCGTGCTCCATCGCTGACTTATATCTTGGAGGCGCAATGACAGGGACAATTTCTTCACGCAAGGCCGTTCTACCGCGGATAGCCCGTTGATGACTCTCAAGGGCAAAGTCATCCTGTTGCTGGCGGGTGATGTCAAATTCTCTGGCTAGGACCTCAGCGGTTGAACCCATAATCAGTCCACAGACGGGGTCCGTGAGGCCCATTTCTAATCCGCTGTGCGGCTTGAGATGTGTCATCCTGATTTGACTTAGCGCCTGCCATTTTTGTAGAAAAGTCTTTGCCTTGGAAAGATTGGTTAGGATCTCTTTAAGTTCCTTGGTTAGATAAAACGGGATGTTGCTCATGGACTCTGTCCCGCCAGCGACATAACACCTGCCTTGCCCTGCCTGGATTTTGATAGCGGCCTGAACAACAGACTCGATCCCCGAGGCGCAGTTGCGGTGCACCGTGTAAGCAGGCACTGTTTGGGGTATGCCGCTCAAGAGGGCAATCACACGGCTGATATTGGCCGCATCGGCTGGCTGGCTGACATTACCGAAGATGACTTCATCGATCGTGCTCGGATCGATTACCGTTCGTTCCAGGAGTTCGCGCGTTACGATGCGTCCGAGCTCCTGGGCAGCCAAATCTTTTAGATCGGTGCCTATCTTGCAGAAGGGGGTTCGAATGCCATTAATGACCGCAACGCGTCCCATTTATTTTTTTATTTATTCTTTAGGTCTTTTATCCACAATCCGTTTTTCTTTATTTGCTGTCTCCAATTCTAGGCGTTTGACCATTTCTGGTCGGGAAATCCAATGGAAGGCATTGGGCGTTAATTCGGTCGTTAGGAGAAATTTCTTGCGTAGTTCACTCTCGGCCTGGTCTTGATTGGTATGCGAGCGGGCACAGGCGTAAATAATAATTTCGTCAACGTCAAATTGATCATCGTTTTTCTTTTTGATTTCGACCTGCCATTCATCGACTGCCGCGATTTGCGCAAAAATGTTATCAAGGCAATTGAGATCGACGAGGGTCCCTTTGACCTTAGAAAAATGCATGTTGGTGATATTGGATAAACGGGTAATGTCGCTTGATAATTGTGGCAGGGTGCGTCCGCAGGAAGGGCACGGCTCGTACCTAATCCCGCCCTTGACGAAATCGCCGGTGCGGTAGCGCATCACCACACTGGCGCGCGCGTCCAAGGCGGTATACACGATCTCTCCATCCCTCCCCTCTTTCTGGACCTGGCCGGTCTTGGGGTCAACAATTTCAAATATTTCTTTATCCGGATACAGATGATATCCGCTTGGACTAGACATGCCTGGGCCTGATGGGCATTGGCCCCAAGCTGATTTAGCTTCTGTAAAGCCATATGTCCCCAACACAGCCACATCTTTTGCCCCCATGGCGGTTAGCATTTCTATGAGTTTTAATTTAAAAGCTAAGGTAACGCGCGCTGCGCCCAGGACAATCTTGCGGATGAAGGCAAAATTGCGACCTTTGTCTGAGGCCTCTCGCATGACGTGGTAGACATAGCCAGGGACCCCAAGTACGATGGAAGGTTTAAGCTTTTCTATGGCCGCGATATTGCCTTCAGTCCCTATGACCTTGCCGCCACCGGTATTTAAGGCCAAGGCATTGGCTGAAAGCGCGCCAAAAACTACCTGCCAAAACGCCAGATGTGGGGCATAGGGAAACATATTCAAGATATTTTCTGAAGACTTAATATCAAAAAGTTTTAACATACGTCCGCCAGAGATACCGAGGTTTTGGATATCGTAATTGCTGTAGAAGAATGGTACCGGCCGGTTTGTTGTGCCAGTCGTAAACGTCATAAAGACTGGTTTAAATTCGGTGGCTAATTGGTCTTCCAGGGCCGTTTGACCACGGACGATCTTCGTCAGGGCAAGAGATGCCAATTCGGTGGGCGGCCAGGACGCGCGGATTTTTTGCTTATCCGGCTGAAGGATGAAATCTCGGTTACGGTCATTGTCATTTGCTGTAGCTAGAAAATCCGTTTTAGATATAAAAGGAATGCGTTGCAGATCCTTGACGCCCTGGATGTCTTGGGGGCGAATTTTATTTTGGTCAAAGAGTCGACGGTAATAGGGGCTGAAAGGATAAAGATAGCGATTAATGAAATAGCGCAGCCGGCGGTTTTGTAATTCCTCGATTTCTCTACGCGGGAGACGCGCTATCGTACCCCATGGGTCCATAGACTACCCATCCCTTGTTCTTAGTTGTGCCAACGTTGAACGTATAAAAACTTAAGGTCAATAGTTATTATATCCGATTGCTTATTCGAGACAATGAAAAATATCAGGAATTCTGTCGTTTCTTTCCGGAAGAAGCATCGGATGGGATAATTGCCTTGCTGCCTGTTTGTCTAAAAGAAAGATAAGCTCACCGGAGGTTGGATTGACTTGCCCGGCCGGACAGATCAAATTTTTTTCAAGGATCTGGTGGACAATGCCTGCCTTTTGGTTTCCTTGAATCAGGAAAATGACATAACTGGCGTTGTTCAGTACGGATAAAGACAGGCTGATACGATCATGTTTAAGCTGCGGCAGAGAAACTGGTAGCGTTACGGTATTGGCATTAGCGGTATGCTGCATTTGGGGAAAGAGCGAAGCGGTATGACCATCCTCGCCTATCCCCAGCAAGATAAGGTCAAAACTTGGTAATGATTTTCGTTGGTACGCGAAGTGCCCCACCAATTCATCTTTAAAGTATTCAGCGGCGATCGTCACATTCTCAACATCGGTTCGGATGGGATGGACGTTTCCTCTGGGGATAGGGATATGATCGATGAGATTTTTTTTAATGGTGCCGAAGTTGCTTTCTTGATGGTCCAGAGGAACGAGGCGTTCATCGCTGCAGAAAAGATGTGTCTTTGGCCACCATGGACAATCCTTAAGGGTTGAAAGTTGGTGGTAAAATTCAATGGGGGTGCACCCGCCGGACAGTGCGACGTTGAATTGATCATGGTCGCCAATGGCCTTGCGTGCGATCTCTGACCACCTTTTTAGGAGATCACGCGCCAGAGAATATGAGTCTTCAAAAATGCGGATTTCCCTCATTGAGCGCACAACTGCGCTGCTTTCTTTTCAATGGCGCTCAAGAGCGCTTCAAAGGAATCTTCAAAGGCCTTGACTCCCTCGCGCAAAAGTTCTTGACAGACAGAGTCGATGTCAATTCCCAGACCCTTTAATTTATTCAAGGTCTCCAGTGATTCATCGACAGTGGATGTAAAGGCCTCCTGAACAATGCCGTGATCTAGAAATGCCGCTAAGGTCTTCTCTGGAAGCGTGTTGACGGTGGGACGTGCGATAAGTTCGGTCACGTATTTGATATCGCTGTATTGTGGATTCTTGGTGCTGGTGGACCCCCACAGGAGTCGTTGGAGGTTGGCGCCTTGGAGAGAGAGCGTCCTAAATTGTTGGCTAGCTGCCCATTGTTTATATTTTTCAAGAATGATATGGCAATTAGCTATGGCCGCCTTTCCTTTTAGAGTCTTGATATTTTGGTATTCTAGGTGGGTGGGGGAAGCCATCAGGTGCTTGTTTAGAATGTCGTCAATCATCGTATCAATGCGGCTGACAAATACGCTGGCAACGGAATGCACGGTATCAATTGTTTGTTTATTCTTCAATCGTCGCGTCAGGCCGTTCCCATAAGCGTCTATGGTGTGCTTGTATTGTTTTAAAGAGAAGATAAGCGTCGTATTGACATTGACACCGTTAGCGATAAGATCCTCAATAACGGGAAAGCCTTGCGGTGTGGCCGGGACCTTGATCATGACGTTAGGACGCCCAACAGCGCGAAACAACCGCATCCCCTCATTGATCTGTTCCTGGGTTTTGTGCGCGATTTTCGGATTGATTTCTAGGCTCACATAGCCATCAGACCTATTGGTTGTTTCATAGACCTGTTTAAAGGCGTCAGCTGCCTTTTGGATATCGGCAATGGTCAGGGCATCGTAGATCTCAAAAGTCGTTTTTCCGGAATTTTTGAGTTCGATAATCTTGCCATCATAATCATGACTGGTACTGATGGCCTGGTTGAAAATCGATGGATTGGATGTCATCCCGCGCAGGCCTTGGATGATAAGCGCATTCAGTTTTCCAGATTCCAATAAGTCGCGACTGATGTAGTCCAACCAGATGCTTTGTCCGTATTCTGCTAATTGTTGGATGGTTGTTTTTGTCATCATGGTATCCGCCTTTTCCTTTGGATGGCCTTTTGGGCTGCCGCCACGATATCCGTATCTTTTAAATGATAGGCCCTTAAAAGTTCCTGCGGTGCGCCGGATTCTCCGAACGTATCCTTAATGGCGACCATTTCCATAGGGACCGGGCTGTGTCTAACGACAACCTCAGCAATAGCGCTCCCTAATCCCCCGTGGATTTGATGTTCCTCTGCGCTTACGATGGCGCCCGTCACCCTTGCTGAATGTAAGATTATGTCCTCATCGATGGGTTTAATGGTATGCATATTTACTACCTTGGCGCTGATGCCTTCTTTCTGGAGGATATCGGCAGCCTGTAGGGCTTCGTAAACCATTAGGCCGCAGCCAAAAATGGTGACGTCCTTTCCTTCGCGCATGACATTGGCCTTACCGATTTGGAATGGATCGTCTTCTTTGGTAATCACCGGAAATGGCGCGCGGCCAGTGCGCATGTACACCGGGCCCTGTTGAGCGGCGATGGCGCGGGTCATCTTCTTGGCCTCAAGAAAATCAACCGGACACATGACTTGGATATTGGGAAGAACCCGCATAATCGCCAGATCCTCGAGACATTGGGCCGAGGCACCGTCTTCTCCAACAGTAATGCCGGCATGGGAACACACGATCTTGACGTTGCTCTTATTGTAGCAGACATCTAGGCGCAGCATGTCGTAGGCGCGGTTGGTCAAAAAGACAGCAAAGGAACAGGCAAACGGGATCAATCCTACTGAACTCAATCCCGCAGCGGTGCCGATCACGTCTTGTTCTGCGATACCTAGGTTGAAAAAACGGTCGGGAAAGGCATGCTTGAAATGCTCGGCGCGGGTTGCGTCTTCAAGGTCCCCGGAAAGTACAACGACCTTTGGATTTTCTTTGCCGAGATTGACCAGTTCTTCGCCAAATCCATCGCGGGTTGCCTTCATTTCCATTAGCGTGTGTCTCCCTCGCGCAGCTGTGCGATGGCCATCTCCAGCTGTTCTTTGTTGGGCGCCTTACCGTGCCAGGCAGCCTTTCCTTCCATAAACGAGACCCCTTTGCCTTTGATCGTATGGGCAATGATGACCATAGGCCTGCCCTTCATGGTATCGAATTCATCTAATGCCTTGATGAGTTCTTGAAAATTATGGCCATCCACTTCCCGGACATGCCAGCCAAAACTTTCCCATTTCTTTGTCAGTGGTTCTAAGTTCTTAATTTCATTCGTAGGACCGTTCTCCTGGACTTTATTGTAGTCGATGATCGCGCAGAGATTGTCGAGCTGCCGGTGGGAAGCACCCATGGCGGCCTCCCAAATAGATCCTTCCTGAAGCTCGCCATCGCCTAAGAGACAATAGGTCTTAAAGGGGCATTTTAGCATCCGTGCCCCCAGGGCCATGCCGTTGGCAACGGATAATCCATGCCCTAAGGATCCAGTATTAAACTCAACGCCGGGGACTTTATGGTGCACATGTCCTTGCAGTCGTGAACCGAACCTCCGGAATGTTGGCAATTCTTCTTTGGGGAAATAGCCACATTCTGCTAGCGTTACATAGACGACGGGTGTCACGTGCCCTTTAGAGATAATCAATCGGTCCCGATCTTTCCATTGAGGATCTTGAGGGCGGTGATTCATTTTATAAAAATACAGTGTAATCATGATCTCAACGGCGGACAGAGACCCTCCCGGATGGCCGGATCCTGCGTGATAGAGCGTTTCCAGGATTTTCTGGCGTATGTGCTTGGCCTTGCCCTCAAGAGATGTGATGTCGATATCGGGAGACGGCATATTGGTATAGTTTACTACCCGAGCCTCATTTTAAATGGGCCATGCAGGACTTGAACCTGCCACCCACTGATTAAGAGTCAGTTGCTCTACCAGATGAGCTAATGGCCCAAGATACAATATTTTGCTTTGTAAAATATTTGGTCAATCCTGCCCGTCCACGTGAAAGCCTTTTGGCAACGCAGGATTGCCCAAAGGAATAGCGTTGCCCAAATTTTATATCAAACTTTAGCGATGAAGTCCAGCGGTATTCACTTTCGTTGTTCACTTTCGCTCCCGCGTTTATCCTAACCTTAATATGTGGCGCGGTATTAAGATCTACCCCCTTTAGGGGATGGGTAGGCCGGTCTATGCCCCTGGCGCGGATCTTTATCCATTGAGATAGATAGCATCATTGGAACGGCTGAAGAGGTCGGCCAGGCACTTTTTTTCTATCGAAGAAAGATGGTTGATCTCTTGGGAAACATTGAAGATTTCCTGGATTTTTTGTTTTAAACTATCGGCCGTGACCGAGGGAAGATTAGCCACAAATTCCTTGTGAGAACGGTTTTTGCGGTATGGGGGCATGTTTTTAGGGACCGTTAGATATTTTTCCATTTTTTCAAGATCGAACCGATAAAGAAGCGTCCCATGATGTAAGATAAAACTTCGTGAACGTTTTTGGGCGTTTCCGGAGAACTTTTTATTGCCTTGAGTTAAGGCAATGTCAGACAATGGATGAAATACAGTATTGATACCCAAGGCCTTGAGTGCGGCAATGATAGCCCCCAGGATTTGTTGATAGGATTGGTGCAGGTCTTGGATTCCCGGCCGTTCTTTAGACAAAACTAACGTGTAATTGAGACACCCCTTGCCTTGCAGGACCGTGCCTCCACCCGAGACACGGCGCAGGACAGGAATACGGTCATGGACCACCTTGGAGACATGAATGTCCTCAGCTGCCTTTGAGATGCGTCCTAGGACAACGAAGGGCTGCTCTGATTCCCAAAAACGTAGGATCTCCCCTCCCAGTCCTTGTTCGGCTAGTTCCAAAAGGGCAGCATCGTAGAGGATATTTTCCTGTGGTGTCGGAAAGGAAATGTCTTTGAGAATCATATAAAAATGGCGGTCAAATCGCGGCTGCTAATTGGGTCTGGACTGTTTTGTTGAGAAAGTAATTTGTATTGACATCGCGCGCAGCTTTGACCTCATCAGGGCGGGTGACCGGCGTCGATTGTGGTAGGTTAGCGAAAACGTTGGGGTCGGCAAGGCTTAAATCATCAGCCTTAATCATTGCCTCAATGAAGCGATCAAGGGTTTGTTTGGACTCGGCCTCGGTTGGTTCGATCATCATGGATTCCTTGATGGTGAGAGGAAAATAGACTGTGGGGGGATGAATCCCTTGGTCGATGAGAAATTTGGCGATATCGAGCGCGTGAACGCCTCGGCCTGCCTGCCGGGAGGCTGAGAACACAGCCTCGTGCATACAGAAACGGTCAAAGGGAAGCTCAAAACGTTCTTTCAAGCGTTCGCGTAGGTAATTGGCACTCAGAACTGCATGGTTGGATGTCTCTATTAATCCTTCTTTTCCCAAGAGAAGCGTGTACGCATAGGCCCGCAGGATTATGGCAAAATTTCCATAAAAAGAAGCGATGTATCCAATAGATTCCGGATAGTCGTAATTAAGGGCATAGGAACCATCAAGCCGCTTAATGATTCGTGATATTGGCAGATACGGTTCCAATTTCTTGGTTACCCCCACGGGTCCTGCCCCCGGC
>SBBO01000015.1 GCA_005239675.1 Planctomycetales bacterium | reverse complement strand
GGATAAGCGGTCTGTGCAGCGTAAATAAAACACGAACCGGCATGACCGATTAAAGAATGACCTCATCCGCGGGTATGTGCATGAGAAGCTCAAAGAGCATGAGAAAAATCGAACGCAACAATGCTGAACATTTTTCAAACGCCATCATCAGCCGTTTAACAACAGTCGCTCCTGGCCGATGAAAAACGATCACGTATGATAACGGTAAAGAAAACATGAACCAGCAAGGCATCAACGAATCTCTTACCACTCTTGGGAAAAGGGCTCTGTGGAACAAATCGTTGGCCTGGTCAGGCGATATTTGCCTAAGAAGACCAATTTTGCTAAAGTATCCAATGACCAGATCGCATATATTGAACATCAGTTAAACTCCAGGCCTCGTAAATGTCTCAACTTTAAGACCCCTTACGAAGTCTTTTCCTCAACCCGCGTTGCACTTCATGGTTGAATGTGGGATTGTGGCCTTCGTCATTTTTGGAGCTGTTTACTATTGACAAGGGTTTTTAAGAAAAAGGCAAGGCATGTGATTAATGGTAAGGGTATATTCTCCGTGGATAGGTTCGATATTTTTATAACGCTTTCTATCCACGGAGAATATAGTAACGGAATTATTTCAGCACGCTTAAGTTGGCGCCAAAGTTAATGTGAAACGGGATACCATCAAGGACCAAGGCGGGCACGGATTTAACTCCAAGTTTTTCAGCTTCCGCGATTCTTGCTTTGGCTTCACCAAGATGAACGATTTCAACTTTGTACTTTGATTTGTCGATGGCGTTTGCTACGTTTTTCTCAGCTTCGACACAGACAGGACAACCAGCGTGGTAAAATACTGCTTTATTCATATTGTTCTCCTTGTTTAATTTGGCAGGGACGGTTTGTCCATGCCCTATGTACATAAAATATAACTTTGTGAGGAAACCGTCAAGGAGGCACCTTTTGGTGCGGGTGTCTTAGGGGGGGGAATCAATGATGACCACTATAGCTAAGAAAAAACTTTCAAATTTACGAAGTCACTACAAAAGGCTTGAACAGGTTGTGGGTTGTAAATGGTCTGTGTCAATCCTAGAGGCTGTCTGCATGGGCGTTAACCGTCCCGGCGCTTTGGAAAGGAATATCGAAGGCATTTCTAGAAAAGTGTTATCGGAGAGGCTGCGTAAGTTGACGGATTATGGTTTGCTTAAGAAATGTGTGTTTCCTCAAATTCCGCCACGGACAGAATATACACTTACAAAGATAGGGAAAAAGCTTGTGCGAATTATTGCTATGATTCAAAAGCTGGACCAGGAAAATAAGAGACTTTAACGTTTGTCCTAATATTAAGAAATATTGGGGAGTTTATGGAATCATGATTAGCATTGTTGTTCCCGTTTACAATGAAGAAGATGTCTTTTGAAAAATGACGTTTATTATCAGGTGATATCGCAGGTAGGAGAGCTTATTTTTGTAGACGGCGGCAGTGCAGATCGCACAGTTCCATTAGCAAAGAAGTTAGGACGCGTTATCACTGCTCCGAAGAACAGGGCGGCGCGGATAATTGGGGAGACTCGCGTATTCAAGTTAACTCTGAGTTAAAATCATATTGGTTGAAGAAAATTTCTTCGCCGAATATTTTGCAATCTTCCCCTGATTTATTGATGACATTAAGCAAGCAGTAGGGTGGTTCTAACATTTTTCAGCCAGCGACCCTTTGATGGACGCCAATTCGAACTTGAGGCTGTAGAGGCCACAGAGGTTTCGGATCGGCCGTAGGAGGAAAAATAAAAAATGATCAAACTGATCTTCCCATTTTTAATTATTCTTGCAATCCTCACCACTCGTAGTGCAGAGGGATGCATTTCACCCAAAGACTCAATTTCAGGGCAAATTTCGGGCGACCAGCAGGCCATCAACAAGCAACTCAGCCGAGCGGGGGATGTGGCGGTGCTTTGTGCGGGGGCGACATTCAACCTCACAAGCCCCGTAGTGTTCAGCGCCAACGGCCAACAGATCTATACGGAGGGCCTTCCCACGGACGACCGCCGCGCCGTGCTGCGTGTCGCCTCGCCGTCGATAACCACAGCCGTCGATATGTCGGATCGGTCGGACGTGGTGCTCAGTCACGTGATCGTGGACGGAAACCGCCCGAACCTGGGCCCAATGGAGGGCCAGGCACTCATCCAGGCGGGTGGATCAGCTTCGGGCCAGGTGATCCGAGAGGTGAAGGCATTCGAGACCCGGGGCTGGACCATTCTCCATCTCTTCGAGGGCGAGGCGCCCCGGTGTAGCGACGCACTGGTTGAAAATAATCAGTTCGGACCAGCTGGTCATTCGGATGACTGGGCGGATGGAATCTCGCTGGCTTGCACCAACAGTGTGGTGCGCAACAACACGATCATCGACGCCACCGATGGGGGCATCGTGATCTTCGGCGCACCGGGCTCGGTGGTTGAGGGTAACGAAATCCGGGCTGAAACCCGTACGCTGCTGGGCGGGATCAACATGGTGGATTATGGCCCCTACAACGGAAACTACACTGGCACGGTCGTGCGCCGAAACGTAATCGACGCGGCCGGAGCTGTGATTCGGATCGGGCTGGGCATGGGCCCTCGGGTGTGGGGTTGCGCCGGCGACGATCCGCCCGAGCCCGACGTCTTTGGGGCCGTCGTGACCGAGAACACGTTGCGGGGCGAAAACATGCAGTACGGTTACGCCGTAGACGGGGTCCGGGACTGGACGGTGACGGACAACGTGGATGAGGCAACCCACTCTGGGACACCAACCGTGGACTGTATGGGCCAGATCCCTTCGCCACCAGCTGGGTTTCAGTACCACTCAGCCCGCGCAGCCGGGGTCTTTCAGGCGGAGTTCGAGGAAGCGGACCTGGAGCTGGCGCTCTGGGCGATCGAGGAGTCCCTCAGCAATACCCTTAAAACGCTCGCTGATTCTCGCGATATCCGTTTCGGCGCGATTTATCAATGGGATTTTCGCGGCGGCCTTTATGATCAGCTCTTTGAGCAAGAGATGAATACGATGACGGCTGGAATATTCATGGAAGATGGTTCTCGCCCCAGTCGCACTGAATTTGATTTTTCCGAGATGGATATGAAGGTCAACTGGGGACGCGCTCGCGGACTGGATATTCATGGCCACATTTTGGTCTGGTATGACCCCGTGCACCTACCGGATTGGGTGAAAGCTGCCCCTAAAACCGAGGTTGAAGCTATCATCAACGAGCATATTGATGCGGTGGTTAAACGCTACGCAGGCAAGATCAAAGTTTGGGACGTCGTCAACGAGCCTGTGAACAATGGCAGCAGCACGCTGCGTCGCGGTCATAAGTTGGAAGAGGCCATGGGAGACGACTATATTCGCAAGGCCTTTGTTCGCGCACATGCCGCTGATCCGAATGCCATACTGCGTTTAAATGAATATGATATAGAGAATAATACAGAGAGCGAGCAAGCTAAGTTCGAGGGGGTCAAGGCACTCCTCGTGAATTTAAAAAAACAGGGCGCCCCAGTTCATGCCCTTGGTTGGCAGATGCATCTGACGCTTGAGGAGGGTTTCGACGCCCCTACCTTTCTTGCACGTCTAAACGAAATCGCTGGTATGGGATTTGATAATTACATCAGCGAACTTGATGTCGTGCTGCCGCCGACCGCGACAGCAGCCGATTATGAACAGCAAAAACAGATTTACAAATCAGTGATCCAAACCTTTCTGGCCTCACGCCGCCATCAGGCAATCGTCGTTTGGGGATTACGCGACGGCGAACAATACTGGTTCCCGGAAAACCATCCGCTCCTCTTTGACGAAAATCTCAAAAAGAAACCCGCATACTTTGGCGTCCAGGAAGCACTGATGGCAGAAGAGGTGAGTGATTTTGTTTCTCAATGACAAAACATTGACCTTGCGGCCTTGTCTTCCAGTGTGAGTCAAGCTGCCTATCCGAAGAAGTTTCACACCAGCTCAAACAAAATTGTTGACGAACAGGTTACCGAGATCGTCTTTCGCGGGGTGAATCCTATAGATCCGGTCGTGTAAGGGTTTGGTCTTAATCCGGATAACGGGCTGTGGACGGGAGAACATTTCGCGCAAATGACCGCGTGGGGCGCCACGGTTGTCCGACTTTCCATCCACCCGGCGGTTTGGAAAAAACATGGCGTTAACGGCTCCTTGCCAGAGACGGCCGACCGGTTTAGAGTGGGAAGTTGTGGAGTGGTCGGGTGGGCCTGCTATGGGGTCCGGTCAAGGATAGCGGTGGACAAGGGGTTTAAGGGCAGAGTGCAGGCCATTAAAGCAGAATGTCTATCAACAAAAGATTTGACCCCTTTGTGTCTGGCTTGTCTTCCTGAGCCACATCCGCCCGATATTGCTTTTTTTCGTTTAAATCATACTGCAACTGCATAATATGCCTCGTTTAACCTCCCGATCTCGCCCGTCTGAGTTTGCGTGCGATCACCTCAATGCCTTCTTTGTCTTCCAAATACACTGCAATCTTGTATCCTCGGATTCACTGAAATGTGTGTATTTTTATTTCTTAAGTGTTACAATGTTTTTGCTCCATACGATCTCCTGTTTTTTGTTTGTTTCTCACTCACAAATTAACAGGATTTTTTAGATTTAGGGAGCTTTTCCTCTTTTGTTTCACTTAAATTTACAATCTCTATATAAATTTATTACAACTCATTTATTTATAATATGTTACAATCATATTTTTTCTATACCATGTAAAAGACCCTCCCTTGACAAACCTCAAAAATATGTTATCCTTTCTCTAATTTAACTTCTATTTAGAAAGCGCTTTCAATGAGGCCATAAGTTATAAGGCCGAATTAAACCCCACTGATTCGCTTCGCGAATCGCTGAGATTAAGTGAGCCAATATCCAGCCTAAAAAAGGAAGAGACCGATCATGACGGCACATTTCCAAAGAGCGAAAAAAACTTTAGCCTACCGTATTTTATCCGCTTTTGTTGCCTTTACTTTTAGTTTCAGCTACATCGTACCGCCAGTTTACGCCCAGGGGCTGCCTACGGCGGTCATGAATTTACCCATTCCCGGGGCATCCGTGTCTTTGACAGCCGGATTTGTTCCTCCCCGAATCATCGGGATGACCATCCACGCGGACAATCCGCTGATGTTCGATTTCATGGTCGATCCCGGTGATGCGAAGCTCTCCAACCATCAACTGCAGGATGAATCTCTAAAATTGATCAAATATTTCTTGGCCTCGCTGACCGTTCCTGCCGAAAAGCTGTGGGTCAACCTTTCCCCGTACGAAAAAGACAAGATCGTGCCCAAAGAATTCGGTCAGACCGAAATGGGCGCCGAGCTTTTGGCTCAGGATTACATGCTCAAGCAACTGACCGCCTCGTTGATGAACCCAGAAGACGAACTGGGCAAAAAGTTTTGGGACCGTGTCTACGCAAAAGCCCAAAAGATGTTCGGGACAAGTGAAATCCCGCTGAATACCTTCAATAAAATCTGGATCGTGCCGGAAAAAGCCGTTGTCTACGCCCACGGGTTAAACGCTTTTGTCATTGAAAGCCGCTTAAAGGTCATGATGGAAGAGGATTATTTGGCGCTACAGCATCACGGTGCCGAAAGCCCCAATGCCAAGTCGGATGTTGTCAGCGGTGTTTCTTCATCGGTCATTAAAGAAGTATTGCTGCCGGAGATCGAAAAAGAAGTCAATGAGGGAAAAATCTTCGCGAATTTGCGACAGATCTATCATTCGCTGATTTTGGCAACGTGGTACAAACAGAATTTGAAAGAAAGTTTATTGGGCCAGATATACGTGGATAAAGGTAAAACCGGCGGCTTGACGGTTCAGGACGAGGAAACGAGCCAGAAGATATACAACCGATATATTGAAGCGTTCCAAAAAGGCGTGCATAACTTTATTAAGGAAGATTACGACCCGGTGACGAAACAGATTATCCCGCGAAAATATTTCTCCGGGGGCCTGAATGTAACCAATGTTCCAATTAGCGCTTCCTCTAGTCCCGTAGCCTTGCAAGTATTTGCCAGCACAGTAGATCCGCTGGTTGTTACTTCCGGGGTCCAGAGCCCGGGCGGAGACGTTTCTTACAGGATGTCGTTTCCCACGATCGCTCCTCCCACTAAATCCGCCTCCTCGCCGGTGACGGAGGGATGGAAAAATACAGAAGAATGGGTATGGGGAGGTTATCTGCGTGACGCGGAAAGGCAAGTAGGAAATAAGCTAACTATTTCTTCGCGTGAATATGGATCTACGGTTTCTTTACAATATGATCCTTATTATGAAAATGATCCTTATATAACGAGTGGTATAGCTTCGATAGCAGGTCAAGGGCCGTATAATGGTTCTCACATTCAGAAAATGGTCACTATAGATAAAACGACAGACTTATATCCTAGCTATCAGTTTGTTCAAGAATATTATGTGTCCCCAGAATTCTTTAAGATTATCAAAGAGAAACTGAAAACCACCAAGATTGACATAACCAGCCGCTCAGCGAGTCGGACGGCTGTCGAAATGGGTGTGCGGAGACTAGTCGTCTTTAAGCAATCCGCCTCCTCGCCGATAATGGTGGATGGACAGAGAGCTAAGGAAGCGTTCACTGCAGCGGGGTTCAGCCCTGATCTTGTTTCCATGATCTCTCCGACGCTTTTGATTGGTGATCAAGTACGCCAGTATTTTCAGGACAGAGGTAACACTTCCAAAGAAGAATCCAGTATTAAATATATTGTGACAAGCTTGCAAAACAATAAAAATATCCATGAAATCCGGGTGGCCGGAGAAGAGGCGCCGCGGTTGCAACGGATTAAAGGTGAATACACCATTGTTATTTCACAAGATAATGCCGCGGTGGAAAGCCGATCAGCTTTAGGTGTTGGAACCATGCTAGGTATATACAAAGACAAAGAATTAATTGGTTCTATTTTCTTTCTTAACGGACCTATACTTACTGTCGCCGTTACGGATGGAAAGCAAATCGCACATTACGCTTATGATGGAAAACAATTTGTCACCCGTAGCGATGTTCCTATTGATCTAAAGGCCCCGACAGGGAAAGACTCTCCAGCGGCATTAGGAGGAGTATATACAGAATGGCCGGCATTATTTCAGAATTATTATACGGACAATGGGGCTGGAATCCCTGGCAGCGCAGAGGCTGTCCTGAAGACACGTTATAGTGGTGCATTGGGAGAAGATGGCGTGGTTAACGGGGCAAACGGTGCTAACCTTTACGAGATCTTGGTTAATAACGGATTCATGACGGAAATCGTGACCTTGGAGCAGGCGAAGATACTATCGCTTTTTGCCGAAGGCGCGGGCGGGGCTGCATTTGTTATGACACAAAAAGGCCCCACAGTTGCGAGAGATATCCAAGGTCCTATGTCGAACGTGCAAGTTTATCTGGGCAACAAAGCCGCGGTTGGGAAATTGAGCGCTTATTTTGAGAAAGGAAAAGCAGATTTTACTCCGCTCGTGCAGAGGAAACAGTTTTCACCGACTTATAAAGCTCCTCAGATAGAAGGTCAAAGTAAAGTTGCCGATCCATTTCATAAAGTAAGAGTGGAAGATTTTCTGCAATCAAACGCTCCTCAGACGGATAAAAAATCGGATATCATCGGGGCGATCACAGCCATCGCTAACGCGGCCTCAAAAGTAGGACCGCTCTATGTCGCCGGCGCCCGTCCCACCGGCCAGATCGATTCTGGAGGAGCAAAACAATTGGCCATAGATGAGTTGACAGACCAATTATTTATGGATGCTCTTAGGCCTTGGGCAAAAGAATATTATTCCGAGGACCTGGGATATGTGGCTGATTTCAATGGGGGCGGCGCGAAATTGTCGGCGATGATCGATGCGTTGGATGGTTCTTCAAAGGTCAAAGGGAATGGCAGTGGGGGGACGATCGTGACCCTGCGGGACCAGGGGACCAAGGCAATTTTGGCATCCATGATCATCGTTTACGGGATCGTGCCGAAACTTATTGTGGCGATCGAAAAAATGGGGGCTTTTGAATTCGTCCTGGAGAATGGGTCGTTTTTTGGATCAAGACAGATCGATCTAAGCAAAGAGAAAGTAAAAGAAAAAGGAATTCGTGTAGCCTTAGGCGGCGAACGTTCTACCTGGCCGGTAGGTTCTGCGAAACTTGTCGATAAATGGACTAAAGAAGGGGTGATCCCCGGTTACAGCGGAGCCCTGGTTACAGATATTTTCGGGATAATCAATCATATGATGGATGGCGGTCACGCGATTTTTTCTTATCTGGCCAACAAACTGAGGGTAAAATCAGAATTGCATGCCATTGCTTATATCCTGAAAGTAGCCGGCGGTGCGAATTTGACCTACACACATAAAGACGGTAAAGTGGCTACACAAATAACGGATTTGCTTGAAGTCGAGCTGACGCCGGAACCCGATCCTGAGCATCAGCAAAAAGCTCCCAGCGCTTTTGGAGACGAACAAATGATCAATGAAATAAAATCCGCTATCGCCCCCTTCTCGCCCCTCCCAGGGCAAGCCTCCTCGCCGGTGACGTTTGAAGAAGCTGTGGCAACTCCACGAACGCCGATTGCTGCTTTTAACTTGAAGGGGGAAGATATTAATATCAGCCAGTGGCTGGAAGATGTCGCGGCAGATTATCAAGCCAATCCCGACAATCGGCAACCGGTGTGGGTCGCGCCTGCGCACGAAGACCTTTTTGAAGCCAAGCAGACTATTGATCTATTGGTGTCCTCGGGCAGTGTCCCCGCTGGCCATATTGTGCTGGGCGCTCAAGACGTCCGCCTGCAGCCTGCTGGGGCTTATACCGGCCATCCTCCATCGTTGGATAAGCTTAAACAGCTGGGAGTAAAGTTTGTTATCCTGGGGCATTCCGAGCTCTCAACAACAGTTCGTGGAGAGCCGTCACTTGTCCAGCCCAATAAACTCATTGGTCAAAAATACGACATGGTTGTCAACGACGGTACTTTAATCCCCATTGTAGCTATCGGAGAAACTGCGCAGGAAAATCGTGATGGCAAGACAGGGGAAGTTTTATCGGAACAATTAAGCGTTCGGTTGGGCACGAAATCTCCGCAGGAGATACTTAAAGCCGGAACAATCATTGCGAATGAACCGGTTTGGGCTATTGGAGAGGACCGGGTAAGGGATGCGACCCCAGCGGATGCGGATACAGCCGCTGCCTGGACAAGACAATGGCTTTATGACTATAAAGGTCCGGAGGTAGCTGCTTACACACGGATTCAGTTTGGCGGAAGCGTAAGCGCAGAGAATATCGCCGAAATCAATCGTTCGTGGAATGTCGATGGGGCATTAGTTGGAAGCAAATCAAAGTCATGGAAAACGGCCCAACCCATTCATAAAGAGTTTGAGAGATCCGCCTCCTCGCCCGTTGGAGGTGAGATCGTCCAATCGACACGCGTGGCAATTAATGGATTTGGACAAATAGGAAAAGATTTTTTGCGGGCCGAATTGCAAAGTCTGGATGATCACGTCATTGTGGCCGCTAACGATTTACGGTTCAAGATCGGCACACCGGAAGCTGAAGAAGCGGTCAAGAAACAAGTTAGCATACTACAGATGGATTTTGATACGAAACCCGGTTCACAATTAAAAGGCGTCAAAGCCGAATATGAGACTGATGGAGAAAACTATTGGCTGATCTTGACCAATCGTGACGGAAAACCTTTAAATAATGGTGTAAAAATAAAATTAACCTCGATCCCGAACGTTGAGCAGCTTCCTTGGAGAGAACTTGGAGTCGATACGGTTATTGAATCAACGGGAAAGTTTGTGACGGATACCAGCGCAGCCCTGCATTTGCAAGCCGGAGCTAAAAAAGTAATTATTTCACAGCCGGGTAAGGGCAAGGCGATTAAGTCTATTACCCCGGGGGCAACGGGCAGCGTGGAGGATTTTTTAGCCAAGGAAACCACCATTTATGACTGCGCCTCTTGCACGACCAATTCATTATCCGCTGTGGTGGGCAAGCTTCTTGAAACAGTTGGTATTAAAAATTATAGTTTGAATACAGTTCATGCTAAAACGCAAAGCCAGCCAGCCTTGGATTATGGTATTCATATTGCCGCCACAGGAGCCGCTAAAGCACTTCAAAAACTTTATCCCCAATTAGAAGGTAAGGGAAGCGGGAAGGCCCAGCGGGTTGATCACATTAATGGTTCGTTATCTATATTTACATTCATATCTTCGCGGCCAACTACAAAGGATGAGATTAATAGTATTATGCGAGAAGCAGCCGGAGGTCCGTTAAAAGGTATTTTAAGATACCGTGACAGCGGTGCGGTTAAATCTCAAGCCATTCTCGGGACTGACGAATCCGGAATCTTTCAGGCTGATGAAACAGAGGTTAACGGCGATCTAGTGACGATTTACGTCTGGTACGACAATGAATTTGGCTATGCCAACCGTTTGGTTGACCTGGTGACGTTGATTAATGCCTCCGGCCAGCGCGAAGATAACGACGGCATCCAAAAAAGGAAAAGACCCACTTCCATTAAAGCCATTGTCGATGAGATGAGAAAAAATCTTTTAGAGGAAGCTTCTAGGGCCGGCGAAACATCAGCCTCCTCGCCCCTCCAAGAAGGGCGTGCCTCCTCGCCGTTAACGTATCCTGAAGCGGGTAATGTCCAGGAGATGTTGGTACAGACAGAGGGAGATGGCAGGACGTATCGGATCACGGCTACAGGAGTGGAAGTGTTTGACCAGAATGCATTCTTAAGGAATTCATTGCCTCCTTTAGTACAGGAGGCTACCGTGAGTTTAAATCAGGATGTTAAGGAAGCGGCCAGGAGGGTATTACGCGAGGCTGGAGTAACGTTTGGATATAAAGAATCATCGATCCATGATATTTACATGGCACGTAATTATTTAGCTCTGGCAACGGATTTAAGTACGTTACCGGACGCTGAGAGAGCAAGGATAGAGTCATTGACGTCAGAGGAGATTGATAAACTGACACACATGACGATACCAGCGATCAATGTCCGAACAGGGGTCTCGGCATTTGATACGATGGTACAAGTTTTTGAGGTAGCCAACGAGAAAAAGATCGGGGCTTTAATTTTTGAATTAGCATTATCAGAGAAAGAGTATACAGATCAACCACAGGATGAGTATGTGGCAATCGTCTATGCGGCCGCGATGGCCACAGGTTATGAAGGAAGACTCTTGTTTATACAAGGGGACCATTACCAGACAGATGCAGGATATCTGAAGGAGACAGATCTGGTTAAACGGGCCGAGAAGAAAAAGGCAGCCATCAATAAGATCAAGAAAGAGATCAAACTATCATTGGTCGCCGGGAAGAGACAGGTGGATGTGGATCCTTCAACACTGGTGAATCAGGAGGCTTTTTTAGAGATTCTTAGGCTGGAGAGAGAGATGGTAACAAGGTATATTAATGCGCGCATAGCGGTAGACGCGGCGTTTAAAGCAGAAGTAGAACGGTTGGGGGGGATTAACCAAGAGAATAGTGTTAAGGCGGCCCGGGGAGAGAGTAACGGAATCAAAGCCTTACGACGAAAGTTGACGGATGATTTAGAGGTGGGCCTTTCTATAAAAGAATATAGTGAAAGTCTAACCGACCAGGAAAAGCAATACATTCGTGAGTTTGGTCCTAGCGCGGAGGAACTAGGGCGGCTGGAAGAGTTGTATGTCGCGATGCATACAGAGACTGTTGAGGTGACAAAGGAGTACATTAAATATATCAGAGGATTAGAGCAAGAATTAGGGATCCAACGGCCGGTTTTAATAGGAGTTGAAGAGCGGCATATCGATAATAAGGATCATGCTGATTTTCCAACAACGGTGCTAGGATCAATCAAATTAATGGGGAATATCCTTGGATGGACTAAGGAGAACAGTATTATCCCACCGGCGAAGTTAGCTTTACAAACAGGAGCGATGCATGGGTTAGGCGCTGGTGTTGATGGAGAAGTGGATTGGGGGATATTTATCCGTCATCACTTAGGGCGTAAAGCGATAGGATTAGATGTGTTCGTACAACATGGGACTTCAACGATACCCAAGGACCAATTTAGGATGATGCCGGAGGTTGGAACAGGGGAAGCGCATTTAGCGACAGAATATCAAAAGATCACGTATGATATTGTTGTCGATAGATCTCCTGCGATACTTTCCTTAATGTATAGGGCCACAAAAGCCTTGGTATCACCACAGCTAGGTGAAGAGCAACTAGAACCGGATATTGTGACCAGACTCGAGCGAACCAAGCATTTAGATGCGAACGTAAGAAAGAAGATCAGTGACAAAGGCGAGGTAGGATTAAAATGGCCAGCGATCTTTGAGACCAAGAAAGCAGAAGGCTTAACGGAGGAGGAGATCTTCAAAGGGTTAGCGAAGGATGGATTGGGAGGAAAGTATACGTATGTGAATGCAAAAGGGGAACAGAAGACGGACAATGTTAAGGGATCGATGAAGGATTTAATTAAGTTAAATACGCAGTTTATTAAACGGGATTTATTAGTATTGCCTCAAGAAATTAAAAATGAGATCAACATGACATTAAGAAATGAATTTGAGACGATCTTAACAGCCATGAACGTGGCGGATACACAAGGATTGGTCGAGAAGCTCATGCCTAGGAATGAGTATCCATTAACTTTAGGTCCTCGTCCGGAGAGCCTCGCCGCCTCCTCACCCATCCAAGGGCGTGCCTCCTCGCCGGTGAAAATGCCTGAGAATATAGCGGAATTTGCGGCGACGGTAGTCGTAAAAGGTGTATTAGACATAAAAGCTTATGATGATGATTCTACTTTAAGCCTTAGTGTTTTGGATAAAGGTAGATATGATCGCGAGATTTTACCGTTTTTGGGAGCAGTGCAATCAAGGCATTCAAATCCTGATATGCGAGAATTTGCATATCTTCTAATATTAATGGCATTAAATAGTCATGAGCAGAAAAGAGAGATAGTGACTGAAGCACCGATAGACTTAGTCATGGCAATCCGTAAGATGTTGGGCTCCTCGCCGGTTGTTGATAAAGCGGACAACCCCCCCGGTGGTATCGACTTAAATCCCGGCAATATGGATTTGGAAACCAATTACGACGGCGAGCGAATCCATCTGCCGATGCCGGAGATGCCGCTGGAGAACATCAAGATTGACGGCCTGGTGCCGGTCATCATCCACGTGACGCCGGTTGTTAACTTGCCGCTTCTCTTGGGCCTGGCGGATCAACCCGCAGCCGATGATGCGGCCGGATTCCAGCCGCAACAGTCACCCGTTGACACCCCACGCCGGTTCAAGGCGAGAGACATTAAAGAGGTCGGCCTGTTGAATTAAGCCTGAATTAACCCTGATAGTCTTTGATATCGGTCGGAATAAATACAACGTTGCCCTGATCACCTATACCACCTCCCTACCAGCGACTCTTCTGTGCCTGGTTCTGCCTACGTTGCGTTAGTGCCACCAAGGTTTCCCGCTGAGCTGGTCTTTCTCTTGACTCTGCATATCATGTGTGATACGTTTATACACGTAAGACACATCTCAGGCACTCAAATAGGAGGTGACCGATATCCAGCCTGGCGCTCGCCATCCCGGATGACCTCAAGGCCAAGATGAACCGCTTCCCCGAGATCAACTGGTCGCAGGTCGCTCACCAAGCCATTGCAGAAAAGACACAGGCACTGGTCAGATGCAGCAACTCGTCTCCAAAAGCACCTTCATGGCAGGCGATACGGTAGCCCTCGGATGGGATATCAAGCGGCGTGTGTGGCGGAGGGGTTGCAGGTGGCACTGGCAGCCGCATCTTGATCTGGATCACCGACGAATCGTACACCTTAAATGAAGCCACAGAGGTAGACCGATGACCATGTTGTTATGGATCTTGTTCGTTAATGTGTTGATCTTTCTTTCTCCTGTTTTCGCTGAGTCCGATTCGGATTTCATCCTTCCCATAGAACAGTCGGACGCGGTGAGCGAACACGTTGGGCTTTGGCCGTTCGGTGTGCAAGGCGGTGAGCACCCTCAAGGGCACCCAGGATTTGACTTCGAGGCCCATGTGGGTACGCCCATCCGAGCGGTCGCGGATGGCAGTGTGGGTTTTGTGGGTCCTTCGGGACACCATGAGGGCATGACGATTTCCATAGGCCACATGACGAGCCGTGGGTGGGTGGATACGTATTACACGGGGTCGATCACCGATATTCACGTGAAGAAGGGTGACCACGTGAAACAGGGCGAGGTGATTGCCTCTTATGCTGCCTCTGAGCATTTGGGCATGCCACGCGGCCTGAGCACATTTCATTTTGGTGTGGATCAGCTCATTATTGCGGATCGCAGAGAATCGGTTTGCCCTGCTGATTACTTTACGCAGGAGGCACAACGAGCGGTTGAAGAACTGCACCGACAGTCAAAATATCGTGAGCGGGCCACGTTTCCGTTGTTATGCAATTCATGCCCAACTGGTGGTTGCCGTTAGCCGTACGATGCCAGGCACCCAGGCTTAGGTTGGGAGGAACGAGTCATCGGTGAACAAAAGCGTGTTCCTGCAAACCCATAGGTATTAGATGGATGCAGTATTACGGACTGCTATTCCTCATATTTAGAGGGGTAGCAGTTCACGAGCCCAATCTGTTGGTGTTGAAGAGATGAATAGGCGTGACGCACTGCTGGTCTTCCAGGCGTTGGCGGAGGGGTTCAGTTTGGTATTGGCCGGAGGAAGGTGATAGCCAACTGAGGTTTAGCCTAATAATAGGAGGAAGATAATGAGGAAACTTCTCGCAGTCTCTATGTTGCTGCTTCTCGGGAATACGGTACTGGCGCAAGTGATGAGTTACCCTCCGGCGAAAGTCAGCTTTCACGATTTTAAGGAATTGGTCACAGCCGTTGAGCTGCATCGGGCGGAACGGTTGATCGATCTTGACACATTCTTGAAGATGAGCAAGGAGCCGGATACGATCATCTTTGACTCCCGCTCGGATTTTCGCTACGACCGCATCCATGTCAAGGGAGCAAGGCATTTGAGTTTTACCGATTTCACCCAGGACAATCTGCGGAAGGTCATTCCCGGTGTTGACACCAGGATCCTGATCTATTGCAACAACAACTTTGAAGGCAATCAGACGGATTTTGCGTCCAAAATGTTCGTGCCTGGCACCGTCCCGTCTGGTGATGTTTTTACGTCCCAATTCCAGGTTCAGGAAAAACCACGGATGATGGCGCTCAACATTCCGACATATGTCAATTTATACGGGTATGGTTATCGCAATGTTTATGAGCTTCATGAACTTGTCGATGTGAAGGACCCGCGGATAGAGTTCGAAGGGAGTATCGTCACGAAACGCGAATAACGACGTCCGTTCTTCTGCAAACCGACGGGTGTCAAGTGAAGCGGCTGTGTGATTTGACTTTGTCAGAGACGGCCGACCGGTTTAGAGTGGGAAGTTGTGGAGTGGTCGGGTGGGCCTGCTATGGGGTCCGGTCAAGGATAGTGGTGGACAAGGGATTTAAGGGCAGAGTGCAGGCCATTAAAGAAGAATGTCTATCAATAAAAGATTTAACCTCTTTGTCCTTTTTCTTTGAAGTTTGGCAAGTTTAGTATACCGCGCCTTGCGCTCCAGCATAACGCCATTCTTGAACTCGGGCTCTTATCATATGATTCTAAAATGACCAAAATTTAAGTATGGCTTTACAAGCAGTTTCTAATCTCGTCTAGCCAGCGACCTTAAGACTAGCCAGGGCTTGGATGACCTCTTATTTGATGTGTTGCGCTTCGTTATTGATGGGGGCGCCAATGCGGGAGGTTGTTCATTGCCAGTAGCCCCTAACCCCCTCTTGTTGTCAGGGGAATTTTACTGACTTTATTGCGTGATATTAGTCGCGATATTGGCGTTTAACCGCAGCCTGGTAATAAAATCGTTGAAGGCCTCGGTGCGACGCTCGTTCAACAGCTTCTCGGAAATAGACGCCTTTTGTTCATCGAAAGTCTTCTGATCAGCCACAACGCGGGAATTCCAATAGAGGACGCAATGGCCAATCTCGGTCTCAACTACATTGCTTAGTTTGTTTTCATCCGTTAAGGCAAAAGCGGCATCCTGAAATTCTTTCGATATTCCAACGACAGGTAGATATTCCTCGCGACTGAAGACTGGACTCTGGTGGATTTCTAAACCGAGATTCTTGACAGTCTCAGCAAAATCCTTTAACTGTGTTTTAGCGAAGGCCTCCTGGATAAGCGTCAGATATTCTTGCGTCTTTTCGCGCGCCTTGACCTTGGCCTTGGCTTTAACCACGGCCTCTTTTACTTTTCCGACAACATCAGTGTATTCAGGGGTATAAGCAGCCCTTTTTTCTTTAATCTTGACGATGAGTATCCCCTGCGGCGTTTCAAAAGGATCATTGACAGTGTTTTCGTCTAGTTGAAACAGCTTTAGAAGTAGTTCGTAAGACCAGCCCAAGGTGAGGTCGGGTTGCTCCATGCTGAAAAATCTGCTGGATTTGAATTGCGTCTGGTGCTTTTGGGTAATGGCCTGCATGTCTGGATTGATGAGAAGATCCTGAAAAATCATCTTGGCCTTTTCACGCACGGGCTGCTTTATCTTATCGGTTATGGTTGCCGACTCGGATCCCGGCCCTGCCGTTAGGCCTTCTTCAACTGACAGGTCCTCTTCGCCGGGTGGAGGAAAGGCGAGGTTAATGTATTCAACGCTTATGGTAGGCGCGACGTTGAATGCGTTCTTATTTTGGGCATAGTAAACCTTAGCCTCTTCATCGCCTGCCAAGATATCTTTCTGGAACGGTTCTGGCGTGATCAGGATATAGTCAACTTGAACCTTTTCGTTTTGCCGTTTGAAGATATCCCAGGCCTCGTGGTCGCTTATGGCAATGGATTGTGTCTCCTGTTTGAATAATTTACTG
The DNA here is from genome assembly GCA_005239675.1 of Planctomycetales bacterium. Lineage (GTDB taxonomy): Bacteria > Omnitrophota > Gorgyraeia > Zapsychrales > Zapsychraceae > UBA10015. Next base: position 4,838 of record SBBO01000015.1, on the reverse strand, counting down.
AATTTGAGATTATCCCGCACGCCTTCTTCAAACTCCCGGGCTGATATGCGTAAGGCATAACGCAGGATGTCGTTGTATAGAAGGGGGTCGAATTGCCCATCGCGCTGGAAGAATGGATATTGGGCAATATGGTCTATAACCTGTGCGTTATCCACCTCAATTTTTCTTTTTTTTACTTCGTGCAAGAGAATTAGACGATCCCAGGTCTCGGCCTCCAGATTGAGAAGGTGTGCGACCTCTTTAAATTTTTCTCCGAAGCGTATGATCGCCTGGATGCGGACATCCTGGTAGGCTTTGCGGAATTCACTCACCGGGATTTTCTTTCCGAACAAGGTGCCTGCGTGATTGATGGCTTGGTTGTCGGTCACTAGATAAGCAGTGCCAAAAAAGCCAAACGACAGGATAATGACAACGAGAATGACCCAGAGAATTTTCTTGGCGACACCTTTTTTACGTAGTAATTTGAGCATAAATGGCCTTTGTAGATTAGGCCTGATTATATCTGCTGGGCATCTCTTTGACAAGATATTTTGACGAGAGTTGTAAATTTTTGTGAGAGTCAATGCATTTTTAGAAATTCGATAGGATTCTCCAAGAATTTAGCCTCTGATTGGCCCGCAGGAGCGACGATCGTTGACTGAACTGATCTCTGACCTTTCCCAAAAATAATTATTTTATTTATTGTCTTACCTTTAAAAATTGTTATGATATCGACAAGATGAGCAGAACACAGTTAACATTTTGTCTAACCTTTCTTTACATGGTTGTTGCCTATCCGCCTGTCGTGTCGTATGCCGCAGGTTCTTCTGATCGATCCCGTAACCAGATTGTTAAGGAAAATCTTCGTTATCTTAATAGTCATCAAAAATCGCAGAGAAATAAAAATCGCGAGGAAGTTATCAGCCGCGCTCTAGATGCTCAAGTCGCAACGCCGGCACGGCAACCCCAGGTCATGTCTTCTTCTGAACTTGCCTGGAGTGAGGTGAAGGCCCCACCAATAATTCCATCGATCGAACGCAAGGGTCAGCATTTTGAATTCGGGACGCAAGTATATAAATATGTCTACAAGGAGCCTATTTTTAATCTGGAAATTGAGGGGGCGCAGTACGGGGTCTTTGGCGCGTATATATATCGTGCCGACAAAGGCGATCCCCTTGAATTAGATGTGCTTAATATGTACAAAATTGATGCCCGCTTTGCCAGCGGTCCGGTCGATTACAGCTCTAGTCCTTCTGGACAGCTGAAAGATGAGGATAATTACGTCTTTGAAATAAGGGGCGTTGCCGGTTACGACTATCTTGCCCATGAACGGCTTCTCCTGACTGGCTATGGGGGGTTTGGCTTTCGTTATCTTAATAACGATTCTAGCGGGCGCCGGACAACAACGGGGGCCCTTGGCTATGAGCGCGCGTCCCGTTATTTGTATTTGCCCTTAGGTGTTGAGGCGCTTTGTCAGATCACTCCTTCTTGGAAGATGATGACGAATCTTGAGTGGGATATCTTTTTGGACGGCAAACAGACAAGTTATTTAAGTGACGCCAACACTAGTTTTCCTAATATAGAGAACGACCAGGATCGCGGTTATGGTCTACGTGGCTCTCTGAGAATCATCAAAGTAGGCAATGGGTTGGATCTATTTTTGGAGCCCTTTTTCCGCTATTGGCGCATCCATGATTCGGACAGAACGACTGCTGTCGGAACGGGGGTAATTGTTACTGGCCTTGAGCCAGATAATAATACCAGCGAATACGGAGTCAAGCTGGGCCTTGAGTATTAATAATCTGCATTAAATCGCCCACAGATATTTTTATAACTACACGGAATTTTTAGAAACAGATGGATGATTAGACGGATTTAAACTCTCCAATGAGGGCCTGGAGGGTTTCTTTGGCATCGCCAAATATCATGTGAGTATTATCGTAGTAGAAGAGTTCATTTTCGATCCCTGCAAAACCAGAGCGCATGGAGCGCTTGAGGACGAAAACGGTTTTGGCCTTGTCTACGTTAAGGATGGGCATGCCGTAGATCGGGCTGGATTTGTCGTGGCGGGCCGCTGGGTTAACCACATCGTTGGCGCCGATCACGACCACCACATCGGTTGTGTCTAGAATGGGATTGATTGCATCCATTTCAAAGAGCTGATCGTAAGAGACATCTGCCTCGGCCAAGAGGATATTCATGTGCCCAGGCATGCGTCCGGCAACAGGGTGGATCGCGTAACGCACCTCGGCTCCGTTATTTTCCAATATTTCTCCTAGCTCGCGCACCACATGCTGTGCTTGTGCCACTGCCATTCCATAGCCAGGGACAAAGACGACTGACCGCGCCGCCTCCAGCACATAATAGGCGTCTTTAACGCCGATAGGTTTTGCCTCGCCTTTGATATCCGTCTTTTTCTTCTTGACTTCACTGCCGAATCCGCTGAATAAGACGTTGGTAAATGACCTGTTCATGGCCTTACACATGATGTTGGTCAGGATTATCCCGCTTGCCCCCACGAGAGACCCTATGACAATCAACATGCTATTGATGATGACAAATCCCGTTGCTGCGCCCGCCATCCCAGAGTAACTATTCAATAGACAAATAACGACCGGCATGTCCGCCCCGCCAATGGGGATGACGGCAAGGATCCCCAAAATTAAAGAGAGGATCATGATGATGATAAAGAGAGGATAATGGTTAGCCGGTTGACTGCAAAAGATTATACCACCCCAAAGGAGCGCTCCTAGGATAAGCGCATTAATAATTTTCTGTCCCGCGAAGAGAATGGGTTTCCCCGTGATAAATTTTTCTTCCAACTTGACCCAGGCCATGATACTGCCGGTGAAGGTCACCCCACCAATTAAAATCGCTAAATACGTGCTGATAGTGGTTAGTAGCGATGCGTTGGGTTGATAGTGATAGCTAGACCAGCCCACGATCAAGCTAGCAAGTCCGCCGGAACCATTGAGCAACCCGACCATCTGCGGCATGGCGGTCATAGCCACTTTGGTTGCCGCTAGAATACCGATGGCGGTACCCACGGCCAGACCAAGCACAATCCACTGCCATTCCATCATGCCTTTGGTCAGCAGGGTAGCAACGATGGCAATGAGCATGCCGATAGCCGATAGTTGGTTGGCCTTGCGCGCCGTAACAAGCGAACTCATGCGCTTGAGCCCAATGATAAATAAGACCGAGGCAACAATGTAGCAAACCGTGATGAAGATCATCTGGTTCATTTTTTATCCTTGGTGGATTTGGACTTAAACATACACAGCATCCGGTCGGTCACCAAATATCCACCCACCACATTGATGGTTGCAAAGATGACCGCCAGGGTTCCTAGGATGGTGCACAAGGTACTACCTGGTGTTAACCCGACCGAGAGGAGCGCGCCAACGATGGTGATCCCTGAAATCGCGTTGGACCCCGACATCAAGGGGGTGTGCAAGATTGACGGAACCTTAGCAATAAGCTCCACCCCTAAGAATATCGCGATAACAAATAGGAATATCAGATTAATAAGAGAGAGTTGGTCGAGCTGCATTTCCATGTCTGACCCCTTGACTTAATTAGACTTTTTAATATTTTTGATTTGTTCGTTAACGATTTGCCCTTGATGGGTAACTAGGCATCCTTTAAGGAAGTCATTGGTTGTGTCGAGCATAAAGGTCTTTTGTTCAGCATTCCAGAACGATTCAATAAGATTTGTCAGGTTATTGGAATACATCTGACTCGCGGGGACTGCCACCCGTCCGGGTAGATTCCCCAAGCCAATGATGCGCACACCATTGATTTCAACCTCCTTGTCCAACTGAGAGCCTTCGACGTTACCGCCGGTCTCAACGGCCATATCAACGATGACGCTCCCTGGTTGCATCCGGGCAATCATGTCTTTGGTCACAATAACTGGTGCCTTACGTCCAAAGACCTGGGCAGTTGTAATGACGATGTCGGCTGCAGCACAAACCTTGGCCATGCCCTCACGTTGTTTCTGGAGCTGTTCTGGTGTCAGTGCCTTGGCATAGCCATCCTTGGTTTGGCCTGTCTCCCCGATATCAATTTTGACAAATTTGGCGCTTAAGGACTGGACTTGTTCTTCCGCGATCGGACGCGTGTCATAGGCCTCCACTCGTGCACCGAGGCGTCGGGCGGTTGCAATTGCTTGCAACCCGGCAACACCGGCGCCGATAATAAAGACACGTGCTGGGGCAATGGTGCCAGCGGGGGTTGTCATCATGGGCAGTATTTTGTTGAGCCGTTCGGCAGCAAGGATGACCGCGGTGTAACCACCCAGGCTTGCTTGGGAGCTGAGTGCATCCATTTTTTGAGCAAGGGTGGTACGTGGGATCATTTCCATACTGATGGCACTAATCGTCTGGCGTACAAAGGTCTCGATTAGTTGCGGCTCGTTAAAGGGGTCAAGAAAGCTGATATGAATAGCCCCTCTTTTAAGGAGGGTGATTTCTCCTGGCACAGGTTTTCGCAGGCGTAAGACAATATCAGCCGATGACAAAAGGAATGACCGGTTTACGATATGTGCGCCGGCTTTTTTATAGACCTCATCATTGAGATGCAGTGTGGCGCCCAGGCCAGATTCAACATTGACCACAAGGCCTTTTTTAATAAGGCGCTCGATGGAAGAAGGGAGCAGTGCAACACGCTTCTCATTAGGATATGTTTCTTTGGGGATCCCAATCAACATGGGTGTTAGATTAGCAAAATAAGAAACAAAGTCAATTAAAATTTTTCACTTTTTCGGGAATGGGATAATAGATTGTTACCCCCTAAAAAAGCTTTTAATTTTTACAAAAGAAACGTTTGAAAAATTAAAGAACGAACTGGCTATCTAT